>DATCOZ010000042.1:0-15648 GCA_036564345.1 Candidatus Dormiibacterota bacterium
TGATCCCCCCGTCGGCGCAGGTCGCACGAAACCAGGCGCTGGTGAGCACCGTCCAGAGCCTGGAGCGCGACAACGCCTCCTCCCGGGCGCGGGTCACGGCCACCCGGGCGGAGATCGCGACGCTCGAGGCGCAGGCCGCCGGCCGCTCCGACTCCAGCCGCCAGCTGGCCGACGAGGTGGGCGACCTCCGTGCCCACGCCGGCCTGACGCGGATCCACGGGCCCGGCGAGACGGTGACGCTCGGCAACGGCAAGCCCACCGCTGCGGCGATCGGCAGCACCGCCTACGTGGTCAACTTCGAGGACATCCAGGACGTCGTCAACCTCCTGTTCCAGGGCGGCGCCGAGGCGGTCGCGGTGAACGGCCGGAGGATTTCGCCGGCCACCCGGATCACCGGGTCGGGCGGTGCGGTGGTGATCGACCAGGGACCGGCCCTCCAGGCGCCCTTCCAGGTGACAGCGATCGGCAACCGGGCGTCGATGGACACCCTGCTTGCGGAAGCGGCAAGCCTGGGCGACCTCAAGCGCCGGCAGCGCGACTTCCAGATCCAGCTCGGCTGGCAGGGCGCCGGCGACCTCTCCCTGCCGCCCTATGACTCCACCCTCGACATCACCTACGCGCATGGCTGACCACCGGCGACGGACGCCTCTGATAGTCGGGATCGTCGTTCTCCTGGTGACGACGCTGACGGTGATCCAGGTCCGCAGCCAGGCCGAGGTCGCGCGCAGCCTGGAGGGACAGGACAACACCTCCCTCGCCTTCCTGATCGACGACCTCCACCGCTCCAACGACCAGTTGGCCGAGGAGGAGCTGACACTCACGGCCCAGCGTGACGTCCTCCGGGGCGGGGGCAGCGTGGGTGCCGACGCCCAGCTGATGGCGGAGGCGAAGCGGCTCCGGATCATCGAAGGCCTGGACCCGGTGGCAGGTCCGGGGGTCACGATCACGATCGACGCCGCGCTCAACGAGATCGACCTCCAGGACGCCGTCAACAACCTGCGCCTGGCAGGCGCTGAAGCGATCTCCGTCGCCGGCCACCGGGTCGTGATGGGCAGCGTCATCGAGCGCTCCGGAACCGTCATCTCGATCGACGGCGAGCAGGCCCACGGGCCCTGGGTCATCGATGCGATCGGTGACCCGGCATTGCTGGCCGGCGCGGCGGACCAGATGACGCGGACGCTGCGGGCGGACCCGCGCGTCAGGAATGCGGGCTACCAGTCGAGCGCGGCGCTCTCGCTGGCGGCTGTGCTCAGGCCGCGCCCTTTCGTGTACGCGCTTTCGCAGTAGCCGGACGCGGTCGCCGGGGCAGGGCCGCGGCCCGCTTGATCGCGGGTGCACCGCCACCGAGGCGGCGCTCCAGCGCGTCGAGGCGCGCATTGAGACGGATCACGTCGCGGCGGGTCGGGATGTTCAGGCGCTTGAGGGCACGCTCGAGCGCGCCGTCGACCAGGGACTCCACGTCGCCCACCCGCTTCTCGACCTCGCCGGTCACGATCTCGGCCGGCATGTTGATCGTCCGCCGGAGGTAGTCGAGCAGGGCCTGGCCGCGCTCCTGGATGCCCTCCGCCGCGGTCTCGTGGTGGCCGTTGGTACCGCCGTGGCGCTCCTCGCGCGCGACGATCTGGGAGAGGATCGCGGGGGTGAGGTCCTCGCCCGTGTCACGCTGCACCACGGTGACGTCGCCGCCATCGCGCACCAGGCGCGCGATGTCCTCGAGCGTGATGTACCGCCGCGTATAGGTGTCGTAGAGCTTGCGGTTCGAGTACTTCTTGATCAGGTGGTGGTAGGGTGCGTCTGACATAAGGGTGTCAATTATAACGCAATGCGTTAAACTGTACCTGACCTAAGCCACCGCCAACCGGGGGTGTTACCTGAATGAGTAAAAAGAAAAGCAGCCGTTCGTCTTCGAGCCCGAGCATCTTCGACCAGGCCCTCAACTTCGTTCCGAAGGACATGCGCAAGCAGGTCGTGAAGTACACAACCGAGGCCCTGAAGCAGACCGAAAAGCAGCGCAAGGTGCTCGAGAAGGACCTCGCCAAGCTCAGCAAGCAGGCGCAGCAGCTTGCCAGGCAGTTCGACGACATCCGGAAGACGGCGACCGCGTCCGCGACCGCCTCGGCGCGGCGGGCCGCCTCCTCGGCGGGCACCGCGGCACGCGGGACAAACCGGACCGCGACCGCGACAAAGCGGACCGCGACCCGCAAGGCGGCGCCGGCGAAGAGGGCCGCGAGCAAGGCCACGGCAACCAAGCGGGCCGCGACCACGGCCGCTCGCCGCACCAGCGCCGCCGCGAAGAGCACGTCGGCCACCGCCAAGCGCGCCGCGACGACGGCTCGCCGATCGACCGCGACCGCGGCCAGGAAGTCGACCGCAGCCGCCAAGTCCGCCGCGACGACCGCCCGCAAGTCGGGCGCAACCAGCCGCCGGGCCAGCACCGCAGCCAAGTCGGCCACCACCCGCACCCGCCGCGCGGCGAGCACCGCCGCCCGCAAGACCGCGTCGGCCGTCAAGGCCACCGCGACCTCGGCAGCCCACACCGCTCAGACAGCGGCGTCAGGCGCTGCCGACACCGCTCAGGCAAGCTCCTAAGCCAGATCCGAGAACCGACCTGAAACCGGCCTTCCGGCAAGCGCCACGAGGCGCGGCCGGAGGGCCGGCCATTCCCCCGGTGGCAGCTCCAGCGGGTCCACCGGGTAAACCTGGAAGTCGGCAAGCCGGCCCACCTCCAACGCTCCTTTGACGCCTTCCTCGAAGCTCGTCCAGGCGCCGCCGGCGGTGTAGGCACGGAGCGCCTGGAGCTGCGTCAACGGCTGCTCTTCGTCGGTCACCGCGGCAGCCAGCCCGTCCCACGGGTTCGGATCCGCGACCACCGGTAGATCGGAGCTGAAGGCGACCACGACACCGGCCCGGAGGAGGTCGCGGTGGGCGGCCACGTGGCGCTCGGCGCCGGTGCCGATCTCCGCGCCGAGACGAGCCCGGCCCAGGTTGGAGAAGAGCGGCTGCATCACAGCGACGATCTCCGCCCGCGCCATCCGTCGCTGGAGGTCGGGCGGGCAGTAGGTGCAGTGCTCGACCCGATGCCGGAGCCGCTCGCCGCGGCCGTCCTGCGCTGCCTCGACCGCGTTGACGAACGCCTCGATGGCGCCGTCGCCGACGCAGTGCGCCGCAACCTGGAGGCCGCCTTCCTGGGCTTCGCGGACGAGCGCCGCGAGCTCGTCCGGCGGCGTCCGCCAGGGCCCGGCGCCGGTCCGAAAGGCAGCCGTGCCCGTGCCGGCCCCGCCGTCGACGAACACCTTCACCGGGCCGAACCGGACCAGCGAACCGGCGCCGCCGGTCTGGAAGCCGAGCCGGCGCAGGGCGGGGACCAGCTCCCAGGAGAGGAACTCATTGACCCGCACCCTGAGGCGGCCCTCCTCGGCCAACGTCGCGTAGACCCGGTGGTCGTCGGCAAAGCCGCGGTTGACCGCCGCGCCGACGCTGGTTATGCCGCGGGAGGCGAGCAGCTTGAGCGTTGCCTGCACCCCGGCATGGCGCTGCTCGAAGGCCGGCGGCGGCTGGTGGTCGGCGACCAGCCGCATCGCCGACTCGACTAGCAGCCCGTCGAGCGAACCGTCGGGTCCGCGGCCGAGCGCACCGCCGGGCGGATCCGGCGAACCGGGCCCCAGGCCGGCTGCCGCGAGCGCTGCCGAGTTGGCGACCCGCGAGTGCCCACCCCGGTGGTCGACGAAGCTCGGACGGTCGCCGGTGACGGCATCCAGCTCGGCGCGCAGCGGAGGCCTCCCCTCGGCCAGCTCGAGCTCGCTGTAACCGCGGCCGAGCAGCCAGGCGCCCGGTGCGAGACGGTCGGCAGCGGCGGCCAGTCGCCGCTGCAGCTCCGCGATGCTGCGGCTCCCGCCGAGGTCGGCTCCGTAAGACGAGAGTGCGTGGTAGACGACGTGGGCGTGGGGATCGTTGAACCCGGGCAGCACGCCTGCGCCGGCCAGCTCGACAACCCGTGTCGCCCGGCCCTTCAGCTCGAGCACCTCGGCGCCGCCGAGTGCGACCACCAGGCCGCCCGCCACCGCGAGGTGGCTGCTCGGACTGAGACCGTGCCGGCCGAGGCTGCGGACGCGGCCGCCGGCGAGGATCAGGTCCGCCTTCATCCGGCAGCTACATTAGTGGGGCCTTGGCCATCGTCGATCTGCGTTCCGACACCTTCACGATGCCAAGCCCGGAGATGCGGAAGGCAATGTACGACGCCAAGCTCGGAGATGACGTCTGGGGCGAGGACCCGACCATCAACCGGCTCCAGGAGGTCGCCGCCGAGCGCCTTGGCAAGGAGTCTGCTCTCTTCGTCAGCAGCGGCACCATGGGCAACCTCCTCGGCATCCTGGTCAGCGCCCGATCGGGCCAGGAGATCATCGCCGATGCGGACTCCCACACCTTCCTTTCCGAGGTGGGCGGGGCCGCCGCGCTGGGCGGGATCCAGATCATGCCGGTGAAGACGGAGGCGGGGATCATGACGCCCGAACAGGTCGCTGACGCGATCCGGGTCGAGGACGTTCACCACCCGCGGACGGCGGCCATCGCCTTCGAGGACACCCACAACTATCACGGCGGCATCGCCTGGCCGCTCGCGGCGCTTCGGGCGGCCGCCGACACGGCGCACGCCAGCGGACTTTCGATCCATCTGGATGGCGCCCGCCTCTTCAACGCCGCGGTGGCTACCGGGACCGATCCGCGGAAGATCGCCGCCTGCGCCGACACCGTCACCTTCTGCCTCTCCAAGGGGCTCGGAGCTCCTGTCGGAAGCGTCCTCCTCGGGCCGGCCGAGAAGATCGCCGAGGCCAAGCGCTGGCGAAAGATGCTGGGCGGCGGGATGCGCCAGGCCGGGATGCTGGGAGCCGCCGGCCTCTTTGCCCTTGACAACATGGTCGACCGGCTCGCCGATGACCACTCCAACGCGCGCACTCTCGCCGAGGGACTCGCTGAGATCGACGGCGTCAGGATCGACCTGGCCCGGGTGCAGACCAACCTGGTCATCTTCGAGCTCGAGCGCATCGAGCCGGCCGACTTCGTCGCCGAGTGCGACAAGCGCGGCATCAAAGGCGCCCAGTTGAACCGCCGCCAGGTCCGCTTCGTCACCCACTACGGGATCGACTCGGGTGACGTGCAGCGTGCGCTCGAGATCGCTGGCGAGGTCCTCACCTCGGCTTAGACCGGCTGCCGCGCGACGTTCTTCAGCGCCTCCCGCCGGCTGAGGCCGCTGAGCCGCGCCTCGTTCAGAGCGACGTAACGGACGACCTCGTCCGGGTCGACCCAGGCGTAGTCGCGAAGCGCCCAGCCGATCGCCTTCCGGATGAAGAAGTCGCGATCGGCGTGGTTGGGCTGGATGCAGTCGTACAGCAGCCGGAGGTCGATCGAGCGGCGGCAGCCGACCTGGCAGATGATCGAGCTCCGCCGCTTCCACAGGTTGGGCGAGACCGCCCACTCGCGCATCGCAACCGCCATCTCGTCGGGTTGGGCGACGACCAGGTCGCGAAGCGCTCCTGTCGCGACCTCGTCGACGATGTCCCACCACGCCCCGCCAATGATCAGCTCCTCGTAGAGCGGCAGCGAGGCCGGGGTCCGATGGTCGCGGTAGCTGCGGTGGTGGAGCAGGGCCAACGCCGCGTACCACTCCTCGCGGTAGGTCGCCTCATGGAAGAGGCGCCGCACGGTGTCCGCCCAGGCCGCTGCGTTGGGCAACGGGTGGTCCTCGATCGCCTGCTTGAAGATCGGCTTGTTCAGTGGCGAGGTGACACCGCGGTAGGGCATCGCCGACTTCATGTAGGCCTGCATCCGGGGCGCCCGCTCCGGGTCGGCGGCGGCGGCCAGCCCATCGCGGATCGCCGCGATCAAATGATCACCCTCATTCATGGGGAGATCCGAGAGCCGGGGTTGATAGGCCTCCGGCTGGCCCCACCCTTCCCTCCCCGCCCGCGGGGAGGGTGACCGTCGTCAGGCATTCGGCGAGCAGCGATGGCGCCAGGTTTCCGCCGCTGACAACGGCGACCGTGACCGGGCCCGGTTCGAGCTGCTCGAGCGAGGCGTAGGCGAGCACCCCGGCGCCCTCGGCGACGACCTTCGCTCGCAGCGCGAGCTCGCCGATCTTGGGCTTGAGCCGGGACTCGGGGACGGTCACCCACTCGTCGACAACCTCCCGGAGAAGGGCCAGGTTGGCGGGGTCGACCGGGGCAGTGGTGCCGTCGGCGATGGTGTGGGCGGGGAGGTCGACGGGGCTTCCCGCGGCCAGGCTCCGCGACATCGACGGGTAGCCGTCGGCCTGGACGGCGACGATCCGAACGGCCGGCTTCAGCGCCTTGAAGGTCGAGGCGACGCCGCCGGCCAGGCCTCCACCGCCAACCGGTATGACGACCCTCTCGATGTCCGGCAGCTGGTCGAGCAGCTCGAGCGCGAGGCCGCCGTGGCCGGCCATCACCTCGGGATCGGCGAAGGGGTGGATGAACGTCTCCGGCTCGCGCTCCCAGCCGTGGTCGTGGAGCCAGGCGTGGACGCCGTCGTGGGTGAGGAAGACCGGGGTGGCGCCCCACCGCCGCACGTTCTCCTTCTTGGCGTCGGGCGCCTCCTCGTACATCACCACCCGGCAGCGGAGCCCGAGGCGGTGGGCGACGTAAGCGCAGGCGGCGGCGGCGTTGCCCGCGCTCACCGTCAGCAGGCCCTTGGCGCGCTCCTCGTCGCTCAATTGGAGGGCGCGGGCGAAGAAGCCGCGGACCTTGAAGCTGCCCGTGGGCTGCAGGCACTCAACCTTCAGGCGGGTGCTGCCGTCGAGGGGTAGAAGGGGGCTCCGCAAAACGTGGGGGGCTGCGCGCGCGGTAGCGGCGCGGATCCGATCGATGCCGATCAAGCCGGGATCACGTGGAGCCTAGTCCTCCTTGAGGAACGGCTCGGGCACCGGGGCCGTGGGGTCCGGCGCAAGTGGCCGCAGCTTCTCGCCGGCCTCCAGCATCGGCCGGATCAACTCGATCGGGAGCGGGAAGATGATCGTCGTGTTCTTCTCGTAGCCGATCTCGACCAGGGTCTGCATGTAGCGGAGCGCGATCGCCGCGGGCTCGGTCTGGATAACCCGCGCCGCGTTCGCCAGCGTCTGCGACGCCTGGAACTCACCCTCGGCCGTGATCACCTTGGCGCGCTTCTCGCGCTCGGCCTCCGCCTGCTTCGCCATCGCACGCTGCATCGTCTGGGGGAGCTCGATGTCCTTCACCGCGACGATCGAGACCTGGATCCCCCAGGGCTCGGTCTGGCGGTCGATAACCTCCTTCAGCGAGGCGTTGATGCGGTCTCGGTGGGCGAGCAGCTCGTCCAGCTCGTGCCGGCCGATGGTGTCTCGGAGCGTGGTTTCCGCCACCTGGGTGGTCGCCTGGTAGTAGTTGGCGATCCTGGTCACGGCGACCCGCGGATCGACCACCTGGAACCAGACCACCGCCTTCACCTTGATCGTCACGTTGTCCTTGGTGATGACCTCCTGGGGCTGCACCTCGAGCGTGATCACCCTGAGGTCGATCTTGAACAGGCGGTCGATCGCGAAGGGGATGATCAGGAAGAGGCCAGGGCCCTTGAGGCTGATCAGGCGGCCGAAGCGGAAGACGACGCCGCGCTCGTACTCGCGGGCGATCCGCACGCTCATCACCGCGAGGACTATGAGTACGACGACCAGGATGACAACGACCGGCAGAACAAGCTCCATCGCTTACTTCCTCTCCTTTCTGACGCGTTACCGGGGTGCGAGCGCTCGGTCGGCGGCCGCGATCAGCTCGTCGCGGTGGGCATCGTCGCGGGCGAAGATCCGGCAGAGCGAGATCCTCACCGGCAGGCGCCGGAAGAGGTCGATGACGCGGTTTCGCTCGTAGCGGCCGTCGAGGGGGTCGTAGAGGACGACATCGGTCTCCTCCGTCAGCGGGTTGAAGGCCTTGGTCCCCTGCGACGCGATGTCCACCTCGAACTCGGTCGAGCGTAGCCGCTCCGGCAGCTGCTCCCGGATCCGTGCCGCGAACTGCTCGCGGCTGAGCGCCACCAGGCCTGTCTCGAGGTCCCGCGACTCGATGTAGCTGGAGTAGACCAGCTTCCACTTGAGGCGGCGCGCGACGATGTCGCCCCACTGGCGGCCGAGCCCCTCCCGCTCGGCGCCTGCCTCGCCGCGCGCCCAGCGGTCGACCTCGTCCATCAGGAACCACTCGTTGACGTGCCGGTAGCGGTCGAGCAGCTCGAGCGGGTTGCCGCCCAGGATGAAGTCCATCGTCGGCCGGAAGATCTCCCTCAGCTGGAGGTCGATCCGGCGCACCGTCCGGTGGAAGTAGACCTGGTTGTACAGGTAGAGGCGCGCGCTGAGGAACATGAAGAGGGCCTCGGCGCCGTGGTCGTGGATCGTCAGGCCCTGCTCGGAGATGAACGAATAGTGGAGGATGCGCTGGATGTCCACCGGGCCCGTCGCCACGCCGCAGATGTACGAGTCACGGGGGACGTAGTCCATGTTGTCGGCGCTGAAGGGCCCAGTCAGCAGCGGCCGGAGCACCGCGAGCCAGGCCGGCGCGCTGAACCCTTCGAGGTCGTCCTTGGCGATCAGGTAGGCGACCCAGCGCGGATCGACGCTCTCCCCCGCTTCGAAGTCGCCGTGCGGCGAAGCGCGTATACCCTCGATCAAAGGGGCCATCTCGGTTGTGATAAGGCGCCGGCCGATGACCTCGTGGTCGATTCCCCAGCGGTCCAGGTAGTTCTCGTCGAAGAAGTGGCCGAACGGGCCGTGGCCGATGTCGTGGAGAAGACCCGCCAGCCGGAGGGTCTCCTCGGCGAGCGGCAGGGAGGGTGCGTCGGGGTGGATCAGCCGGAGGGTCGGGTAGAGGTGGCGGAGCCACTCGCCGGCCAGGTGCATGGCGCCCAATGAATGCTGGAGCCGGGAGTGCTCGGCCGTCGCGAAGACCCACCAAGCGCTCTGCAGCTGATGGATCCGGCGCAGCCGCTGCAGCCAGGGCGAGTCGAGGATGTCCTGCTCCGAGCATTCCCCCGGCACGCCGCCGGGACCGCCCTTGGTGATCTGCAGGTAGCGGTAGACGGGGTCGCTGGAGAGGTTGACGCGGGAGTACTCGGAGGTCACGTCCGCCATGCGCGGAGTTTACGGGGGTGATTCCGGTCTCCCGCGGTGACGGCCCCGGCTATCCGCCTCGCCGGATCGCGAGCACCCGGTCGCGCAGCCTCAGCTCGGCTTCGAGGGGGGAGTCGATCTCCTTGCGGGCGCGGTGCCAGCGCTCCAGGGCGAGGTCGATCTGCGCCCGCTGCAGCCGGCGCATCCAGAGGTAGCCGCTGAGCCTGCGGAGCCGGAGCATCCGCAGGCGCGCCTCGATCCGCCGGCCGACCGAGGACAGGACCGGTACTTCGTCGGGCCGTATGGCTCCGTCGGGCAGCGCCGCCTCGGCGGCGAACTGGGCGGCCAGGGCGCGCCCTTCCGCGCGCAGCCCGAGGACGAGGAGGGCGAGCACCGCCACGAAGAAGGGCCCGCAGATGGCGAGGTACTGGAGGGGAATGCTGAGCAGGAACAGGGCGGGATCGCTCGGGTGCGGGAAATACCAGAGCCAGGCATCCCAGGCGAAGTGGGCCGCGATTGCGGCGATGAACCCGCAGCCGATGGCGACCGCCTTCCGGCCGGTGCCGCGAACCTGGCGCGCGATGCCGATGCCGGCGCCGATCAGCGCCGTATAGGTGGCGTGGCCCAGGTAGAGGCCCAGCCACTGCCGGTAGAACCACTGCGGCAAGCCCCCGACGCTCATGTAGACGACCGTCTCCATGAAGTTGAAGCCGAGCCCGACGGCCGCTCCGTAGACGATGCCGTCGACGACGTCGTCGAACTCGTCGCGCATGACGAGGAAGAGCAGCACGACGGCAAGGCCCTTGGGGATCTCCTCGACGAGGGAAGCGTTGAAAGCTGTCGCGACCGCCTCGCCCGGACCGGGGATGAGGCCGGCGTCGACGGTGAAGCTCCAGAGGCTTTCGAAGACGAGGGCGAGCGTCGTCGCGACCACCGCGCCCCAACCGGCGGCGACCAGGACCAGCCGCCACGGCTCGCGTTCGTTGTAGTCCACCCGCCGGAGGAGGAAGAGCGCGAACCCCGTCGTCGGAATGCAGATGAGCACGCCGAAGACGTTCAGGTCGGCGTTGAGGAGGTTGACCGCGAAAAGGAAGAGCCCGAGCGCGAGCGCGATCACGATCCCGGCCCGGGTCAGATGCCGCCGCCGCTTGTCAGGCTGGCGGTCGACGGCGAGGATCAGGAGCCAGGTGCCGAACGCGAAGAGCCCGACCAGCAGGAGGCCCGCCAGGTCGATCAACGCCACCAGGCTGCCAACGGCGACCAGGTCGAACACGGATCCGGCGAGGAAAGCGGTTAGGATGCCGCCGCCGAGCACTCCGGCGAGCAGGTAGCGCGGCGGCCGGTGGGGGCGCGGGTAGGCGGCCTCCGGTTGGGTGGCCATCAGGAACCCACGACGAGCACGGAGCGGCGGCCGAGGACCTCGACCGGCCGTCCGCCGGCGTAGCGCTCGACGACGAACTCGTAGCGGCCCGCCGGAAACCTTTGCGCTCCCGTGTTCACGGGCACCACCGACCTCTTGGCGAGGTCGGCGGCCCGGGCCGGCCCGACGCCGCCCGAGTCGAGTGAGAAGCCGCCGCTGAACCAGTTCCCGCCAACCACCAGGTCGGGCGGCAGGGATGACCAGTCGACGACCGCCGCAAAGGGCTCGTTGGTTTTGAAGTGGTCCTTGTCGGGGCCGAACGTCTTCCCACTCTTGACGTCGTAGTCGTAGACGCCGGTGATCTTGACCGCCTGGCCCGTCCGCTGCCCAGGCGGCTCGAAGTGGACGAACTGGGCAAGGCCGATGGCGAGGATGACGACACCGGCGACCCCGAGGGCGACCATGAGCCGGAACGCCGGTCGGATCTCGTCGGAGGCCAGGTCCACCGACGGTAGCCTACCGTCTGAGGTCTGAACCCTCCGGGACCGGCGCGGGCGCGCCCAGCGAGGGGTCGCCCTCGGGCGGTTCGAGCGCGGCTTCGCTACCCTTCACCTGGTACCAATGGATGGCGGCGCCTGCCGCCGCCCCAAGGAGCGGTCCGACGAAGTACAGCCAGAGGTCCGACCAGGAACCGCCGGCGTAGAGCGCCGAGCCAAGCGTTGCGCCGAAGCCGACCGCCGGGTCGAAGGCGCCGCCCGAGATCGACCCGCCGGCGAACGCCGCGGCCGCGATCGTGATGCCGATCGCAAGCCCGTAAAAGGAGTTGCCCTGAGTCGCCTTGGTGGCCGCGCTGTTGAGCACGACGAGGGCCAGCGCCATGGTGAAGACGGCCTCGACCGCGAGCGCGGAGAGCGCCCCGACCTTGGGCCCGGGATGGATCCCCCCCGCGTGGCCACTGACCAGGTAGCCAAAGCTGAAGGCGAGCGCCGCGGCCAGCAGCTGGACCACCCAATAGGAGACGAGCTCGGTGACGGACAGCTTGCCGCGCAGGAACGCAGCGAGCGAGACGGCTGGGTTGTAGTGACCGCCGGAGACGTGGCCGCCCATGTAGACCATCGCCATCAACCCCCCACCGATCGCCAGCGGAGCCAGCGGCCCGATCGGGCCGGCGAGCGCAATCACGGTGAAGAAGAGGAAGGTCCCAACGAGCTCGGTTAGTAACTTCGCGCCCAGGACCATTTGACGAAGCGCAATGCTAGTGTCCTGAGCCAGATGCGTCGCAGTCGGGAGCTCGCCTGGCCGCTCCTGGCGGCAGCCCTCTGGGGTGGCATGTACGTCGTCAGCCGGCTGACCTTCGATTCCATCCCGCCGATCACGCTGGGACTGCTGCGGCTGCTGATCGGCGTGGCGGTGCTCGGGCTGGCGCTTCGCCGCGTCCCCCGCCTTCGCGACCGGCGACTGGCCGGCCTCGGCGCCCTTCTGGCCGCGACGCTGATGTTGCAGTTCTGGGGCACCGACCTTGCCGGCGCCGCGGCGGGAAGCCTGCTGACGCTGCTGACCCCGGTCTTCGTCGCGGTCCTCGCGCCCCTCGTCCTGCGGGAGGGGACGCGGGGGCGGCAGTGGGCCGGGATCGCGATCGCCCTCGTGGGCGCGGTGGTCGTCTCCGGTGGCGGCACCGGCGCCTCGCTGCTGGGCGACGTCCTGCTGGTCGGCGCGTCGCTGACCTGGGCCGCCTACACGGTGCTGGGAGCGCCGCTCGTACGCAAGCTCGGAGCGCTCGAGATAACCACCGGCGCAAGCCTCTGGGCGCTGCCGATGATGATCCCCGGCACCGTCCTCGAGCTGGCGGGCGGCGCTCACCTGGCGCTCACCGGCGGTGGCGTGCTCGGCGCTCTCTACCTCGGCGTCTTCGCCACCGCGCTCGCCTGGTGGGCCTGGTACCGCGGCGTCGAACGCCTGCCCGCGGTGACCGCCGCGGTCTTCTTCCTCGCCCAGCCGGTTGTCGGGATCGCGCTGAGCATCCCGATCTTCCATTTCCCGCTGACCCTCGGCTTCGCCGGCGGGACGCTGCTGGTCGTGGTTGGGATGCTGCTGGCGACGTGAGCCTCGAGCGCGGCATCGACCTCTTCAACCAGGGCCGGTATTGGGACGCGCACGAGGCGTGGGAGGAGGCCTGGACACCGGACCGGCACGGCCCCGACTCGGGGTTCTACAAGGGCCTCATCCAGGTGGCGGCGGGCTGCCTCCACTACACCCGGCACAACCGCCGGGGCACCGTCAACAAGTGGCGCGGCGGCGCGGATTACCTGCGCACCTACCCGGCTGTCCACCGCGGGGTAGCCATCGGGCTGCTCATCCAGTCGGTCGATCGGATGCTGGCGGCGATGGAGGCGGAGGCGTGGCCGAAGCTCGAGTTGCCGCTAATCGTGGATAACTCTCCACCGCTCGGCGGGGGAGTACTGGCGAAGCCGGGGAGGGGGTGAAACAGTTGTCATTCATTCCCCCAAGTGGGGGTACATCTCAGGGGTCTAAGACACCGTCCTCAACTACTCGTAAGCGGGGAAGCGGCGACCGGCCGACTTCTCGATCAACCCCCCGTGGCCCAGGCCGGCGAGGTCGATCGGCGAGCCCGAGAACACGAAGGGCAGGACGAGGTCGAGGGAGGTGTTCTTGCCGAAGCCGGCGCACGAGGCGATGCCCAGCACGGACGCCCGGCCGAGGCGTCCCATCCAGAGCATCGAACCTGGGTGCGCCGGCATGCCGAAGCGGATCAGCTCGCCGCCTGACCGCTCCAGCTCCGAGTAGGCGGGGTCGAGCGGATCGATGGATGACGCGCCGGCGAAGAGGACCAGGTCGGCCCCCGCTTCGGTTGCGTGCGCGTACGCGGCGGCGACGGCCGGCCGGTTGCGGGCGACCTCCTCCACTCCGAGCAGGTCGGCGCCGTACCAGCCTAGCTTGCGCTGCACGGCCTCGGCGAAGATCGTCCTCGCCTTCGGCTTGAGCTTCTCGGTCACGACGATCGCGGTGCGCAGGGGAAGGAACGGCAGCAGCTCGAGGACGCGGAACTCGAGGGCCATGTAGGACGCCTCGCGGACGACCTGCTCGGGCACCGCGACCGGCGTGACCTTGCAGCCGGCGACCTCCTCCCCGACCTCGACGGCCTGGCCGTCGAAGAGCGTGAAGAGCGCGATCCCGGAGAGCGCGTTGATCTTGCCCACCAGCTCCGCATTGACGCGGAGCAGCCCGCGCCGGGTGGCGACGAGGCGGTACTGGCTCTGCGCCGGTCCCTCGACCCGGAGCGGGCCCAGCTTCGCGATGGCCTCAGCCAACCGCCGGCCAGCCTCATCCTCGTGGATGTCGCCCAGCTCGAGCTCGACGGCATGGACTTCGGGGTGGCCGCGCAGCAGGACGACGTGCTCGGCGGCCAGGACGGTTCCCTTTCGAAGATCGGGCCCGAGGTCGTGGGTCAGCACGCGGCCGGCGACCTCGGCGGCGGTGGCGGTGTCGCCGTTCAGGCTGATTGACTTCATGAAGCGGTCCCTAGCATAGGTTTGTGGTACCTCCGATCCGGCTCTACAACACCTTGGGCCGGTCGAAGCAGGAGTTGAAACCGGTCGAACCGGGCCTGGTTTCCATCTACACCTGCGGCCCCACCGTGTACCGCTACGCGCACGTCGGCAACCTCCGGACGTACCTTTTCGCGGACCTCCTGGTGCGCGTCCTGGAGCACAACGGGCTACGGGTCCGGCAGGTGAAGAACATCACCGACGTCGGCCATCTCACCGACGACAACCTCGACCGCGGCGAGGACAAGATGCTGCTCTCCGCCCGCCTCGAAGGAAAGTCGCCGGCGGAGATCGCGGCGCACTACACCGAGGCATTCCTCGACGACGAGGCGCTTGTCAACATCCGGCCTGCCGACGTCTTTCCACGGGCGACGGCGTACGTGCCCGGAATGGTCGACCTGATCGCGAAGCTGATCTCGCGCGGCCACGCTTATGAGTCGGGCGGGAACGTCTATTACGACATCGCCAGCTTTCCCGCCTACGGCCGCCTCAGTGGCAACACGACCGAGAAGCTGCTGGCGGGGACCAAGGGCGAGCCCGACCCGCGCAAGCGAAGCCCGCTCGACTTCAGCCTCTGGAAGCAGGGCGAGAACCGCGTCCAGGTCTGGGACAGCCCCTGGGGACCCGGCTTCCCGGGCTGGCACATCGAGTGTTCGGCGATGTCGATGTCGCTGCTCGGTGAGCGCTTCGACATCCACACCGGCGGAGCCGACAACGTCTTCCCCCACCACGAGGCGGAGATCGCCCAGTCGGAGGGCGTCACCGGCCACCGCGTGGTGGGCCACTGGGTGCACGGACAGCTGCTCTTCCTGAGCGGGACGCGGATGGCCAAGTCGGCGGGTAACTTCTTCCGCGTCACCGAGCTCGTCGAGCAGGGCCACGACCCGCTCGCGTTTCGCTACCTGGCGCTCCAGGCGAAGTACCGGGCGCCGCTGAATTTCAGCCCCGACGGGCTGGCGGGCGCCGACCGGGCCCTCCGCCAGCTGCGGGAGAAGGTATCCGCCTGGACGGGCGGCGCCGGCGGATCGCGCGGTGACTTTGCGGAGCGGTTCCTGGCCGCGATCAACGACGACCTGGACCTGCCGGCCGTGATGGCGCTGGTCTCCGAGCTGACTCATTCCGACCTGGCCCCGGGGACCAAGGCGTCCTTGCTGCTCGACTGGGACCGCGTGCTGGGCCTCGACCTGGATCGCTCGACAGCCGCTCCCCGGGCATTGCCGGCGGCTGCCGCGGACCTGCTGGCGCGGCGCGAGGGAGCTCGAGCGGAGAAGGACTTCGCGACCGCCGACCGCCTCCGCGCCGAGCTGGCGGCGCTTGGCGTGCACGTCACCGATGGGCCTGACGGCCAGTCCTGGAAGGTCGCCGTCCGCTAGTGTCCTGGAACTAGCGCTTCTCACCCGCGGCGGTGAGGAAGGCGATCGCCGCGACCACGGCCGAGCAGACGCCCCCGACGACTGCCGCGTCCACCGCGAAGGTGGAGTGGAGGACTCGTTGCGAGTAGGCGCCGGCCACCGTGGCAACGGCCAGCAGTGCCAGCCAGAACAAGCCCAGCCGGACGAGGAGCGCTCGCCTGCCGCCCCGGCGTGGCCGTCGCGGCCGGTGCC
>DATCOZ010000125.1:0-4141 GCA_036564345.1 Candidatus Dormiibacterota bacterium
GCCGCCCGCGTGGCTACATGCGGCAGTTCGGCATGTGCCGGATCTGCTTCCGCAACCTTGCCGCCGAGGGACGCATCCCCGGCGTGACGAAGTCGAGCTGGTAGCGATGGCGATGCCAACGGCCACCGGCCTCGTCAACACGGGTGTCGTCAGCGACCCCATCGCGGACATGCTGACGCGGATTCGAAACGCGAACAAGGCGCGCCGGAGCGAGGTCTACGTGCCCGCCTCGAAGCTGAAGCAGGAGCTCGCGCGGGTCCTCACGGAGGAGGGCTACCTGGCGAGCTACGAGGTCGAGCGACCCGCCGATTCGCCGGGCGAGGTGCTCCGGATCCAGTTCAAGGTGCGGCCCGATCGGCAGCGGGTGATCAGCGGCATCAAGCGGATCAGCAAGCCGGGCTTGCGGATCTACGCCCGGAAGACCGAGATACCGCGCGTCCTGGGCGGCCTCGGGCTGGTCGTGCTGAGCACGAGCATGGGCGTGATGAGCGGCCGGCAGGCCAACAAGGCGGGCCTCGGCGGTGAAGTACTCTGCTACGTCTGGTGATCCCGATCGACATGAAATGCGAAGGAGCTAAGTGAGCCGAATCGGAAAGCTGCCGATCCTGGTCCCCGCGGGGGTCTCGGTGGAGGTGACTGCCAACCAGGTCAAGGTGACCGGCCCGAAGGGGACGCTCGAGCGCGCCCTGCCGGCCCAGATCAGCGTGAAGGTGCAGGACGGCACGGTCGTCTGCGAACGGCCCTCCGACGGCCGTGAGCATCGCTCGATGCACGGCCTCACCCGGACCCTGGTCGCCAACATGGTCACCGGCGTGAGCACCGGTTTCACGAAGAACCTGGAGCTGGTCGGGGTCGGCTACCGGGTCGCCAAGCAGGGCGACGACCTGGTCCTCAACCTCGGCTTCTCGCACCCGGTAAAGTTCTCACCTCCTCCCGGGATCACGGTCGACGTCGCCGATCCGACCAAGTTCTCGGTCAGCGGCGCCAGCGCCGAGCTCGTCGGCCAGGTGGCTGCCAACCTCCGCGCCTATCGCAAGCCGGAGCCCTACAAGGGCAAGGGGATCATGTACCGCGGTGAGAAGGTCCGCCGCAAGGCGGGCAAGGCCGGCAAGGCCAAGTAGAAGACGAGGAGCACAGAAGAAAAGATGCTGAAGCAGACGGATCGGAACGGAGCCCGCGTGCGGCGGCACAGCCGCGTCCGCGGCAAGGTCCGTGGCACCGCCGAGCGGCCGCGCCTGGCTGTGTTCCGCAGCATCACTCACACCTATGCCCAGGTGATCGACGACTCCACCGGCCGGACGCTGGCCGCGGTGTCGACGGTCAACCTGAAGACGGGGAAGAACGACGTCGGCGCGGCCGTGGCCGTCGGCAAGGAGATCGCCGCCAAGGCGGTCAAGGCCGGCATCACCAGGGTCGTCTTCGACCGCGGCGGATACATCTACCACGGCCGGGTCAAGGCCCTCGCCGACGCGGCTCGCGAAGCCGGATTGGAGTTTTAACAGTGAGCACCCCCACACCCAAGCGCCCGTCTCATCCGCTCGGAGTCGTCACTGATGGGTAGTCGAGCACCGTACGGCGACCGCGACCGGGGAGGGTCGGACCTCAACGAGCGCGTGGTCAGCCTCAACCGCGTCGCGAAGGTCGTGAAGGGCGGACGCAAGTTCCGCTTCTCGGCCCTGATCGTCGTCGGCGACCAGAACGGGCGCGTCGGCGCCGGGATGGGGAAGGCGCGCGAGGTTCCCGAGGCGATCCGCAAGGGCGTCGAGGTGGCCAAGCGGAACATGATCCAGGTGCCCATGGTCGGCACCACGATCCCTCACGAGGTCCGCTTCAAGTGGGGTGCCGCAAAGATCCTCATGAAGCCGGCCGCTCCCGGTACCGGGGTGATCTCGGGGGGCGCCATGCGCGCCGTGATCGAAGCCTCGGGCATCAAGGACATCCTCACCAAGTCGCTCGGCACCAACAACCCGATCAACACCGTTCGGGCCACCATGCTCGCCCTGCAGTCGCTCAAGACAGCCCAGGAGATCGCCGAGCTGCGCGGCAAGACGGTCGAGGAGATCGCCGGTCGCAAGCAGGCCCGCGCCTTCCGCTCGGCGGAGGAGAAGGGCACCCTGGAGACCGAGCAGTCCAACCCGACCGAGCCGGCATCGCAGGAGCCGAAGGACGCCAAGGCATGATCAGGGCGACCTGGCGGAAGAGCGCCATCGGCTACTCCGAGACGATCAAGGCGGGGGTCGCCGCGCTCGGCTTCCGCAAGCTCAACCAGACCCGCGAGCTGCCCGACAACGAGGCCGTCCGGGGGGCGCTGAAGAACCTCAGCTTCCTGATCTCGGTCGAGGGCCAGCCCTGGGTCCCGCCCGTCCGGGCCCGCTACAAGATCTGGCGCGCTCGCTCCAATAAAAAGCATTCGAGGGGACACTGAAGCCGTGAAGCTCCACGATCTGAAGGCGCCCGAGGGCTCCCGCAAGAAGCCGAAGCGGATCGGGCGCGGCACCGGTTCCGGCCACGGCAAGACGTCGGGGCGCGGCACCAAGGGCCAGAATTCGCGCGGCTCGGGCTGGCGGATCGGCTTCGAGGGCGGCCAGATGCCGCTCGCGCAGCGGCTCCCCAAGCTGGGCGGGTTCAAGAACCCGTTCAAGATCGAGTACGCGATCATCAACCTGAGCAAGCTGAGCCGGTTCAAGGATGGCGCCAGCCTCGACCAGGAGGCGTTCGTGGCGGCCGGCCTGGCCGACCCGGGCCAGAAGGTCAAGGTGCTCGGGGCGGGCAAGCTCCGCCGCAAGCTGAACATCACCGCCGACGCGATCAGCGAGACCGCTCGCGCAGCCATCGAGGCGCGTGGCGGCACCGTCTCCGTCGGCGCTCCGGCCGGCCGCGCGGCGGCACGGCGGGTACGGGCGGCCGCCAAGCTCGCGGCCGAGGCCGCCCGCGGCGAGGCGCCCAAGGTGAAGGCCCAGGCCGAGGAGGCTGACGAGGCCGACCAGGAAGGGAAAGCCGCGCCGGCCGAGGAGACTGAAGAAGCCGCCCCCGCTGAGGAGTAGTCCGGCTTGAATTTTCTCGAGGCGCTTTACAACGCGGTCCGGCTGCCCGAGCTTCGCAACAAGCTCCTCTTCACCGGCTTCCTGCTCGTCGTCTTCCGGCTCTTCGCCAACGTCTCGATCCCGGGCGCGAGCGCCGCGGCACTCCAGTCGCTCTTCGGCAAGACCGCCCTGCTCGGCCTGCTCGACCTCTTCTCAGGTGGCGGCCTCTCGACCTTCTCGATCGTCGCCATGGGCCTCAATCCCTACATCAACGCGACGATCATCATGCAGCTGATGCAGGTCGTCTCGACCCGCATCGACGAGATCGCCAAGGAGGGCGAGCTAGGCCGGCGCCGGATCACCCGCTGGAGCCGCTACCTGACCGTCGCGCTGGCGGCGCTCCAGGCCTACGGGCTGACCGTCCTCTTCCAGCACACCACCCCGGCCATCCTGCCCGCCGACATGGACTGGTTCCAGCGGCTGACGATCATCGTCACCCTGACCGGCGGCACCGTGATGCTGATGTGGTTCGGCGAGCTGATCACCGAGCACGGCATCGGCAACGGCATCTCGCTGATCATCTTCGCCGGAATCATCGGGCGGGCTCCGCGGACGATCATCACGACCATCCAGGGCCAGGGCGGCGGGCTCCAGGACTACGTGCCCTTCATCCTCTTCGCGGTCGTCGCCCTGATCGTCACCGCCGGCATCATCGAGGTGCAGCAGGCGGTCCGCAAGATCCCCATCCAGTCCGCTCAGCGAGTCGCCGGCGGCAGCCGGACGGTCGCGGCCAGGTCGAGCTTCCTACCGATCCGGGTAAACACCGCGGGCGTCATCCCGATCATCTTCGCGATCTCGGTGATGTTCTTCCCGACGATCATCGCCAACTACTTCGCGGCCGCCCCGACCACCACCTGGTACTACAAGGTCTCGCAGTGGATCCAGACCTACTTCCAACCCACCGGGCCCAACCTGGCAGCCGACATCGCCTACAACGCGATCTATTTCCTGCTCGTCTTCGCCTTCACCTACTTCTACACGTCGGTCACCTTCAAGGTCGACGAGGTGGCCGACAACCTGAAGCGGTACTCGAGCTTCATCCCCGGCATCCGCCCGGG
>DATCOZ010000056.1:0-5689 GCA_036564345.1 Candidatus Dormiibacterota bacterium
GGCCGCGATCTCCCGCTCCATCTCGGCCGCGTCCGCCTGCTCGCCACGCCTGGCTTTCTGGGCGAGCCGCCGGCGGACGCGCTCGGCAAGGCTGGCGGTCAGGAAGAACTTGTGCTGGGCGTCGGGGAAGACGACGGTGCCGATGTCCCGACCGGCCATGACCACGCCACTACCCGCGGCGAGGCGGCGCTGCCGTTCGTTTATCGCGTCCCTGACCTCGGGGACCTGCGAGACGGCGGAGAGGTTGTCGTTGATCTCGGGCCGGTGGACGTCGTCTGTGAGGTCGCGGTCGCCGGCGTAGATCCGACCAGCCTCGACCCGAAGGTCGGGCCTGGACGCGATGGCGACGAGGCGGGGGACAGCATCGGAGGCGACACCTTCCTCGTGGGCGAGCCAGGCCACGGCCCGGTAGAAGAGGCCGCTGTCGACGAAGGCCAGGCCGAGCCGTTCGGCAACCCGCCATCCGACCGCCGACTTGCCGGCGCCGGCGGGGCCGTCGACGGCGATGACGAGCGGCTCAGTCAAGCTTCGCGGCCCGGCGGAGGGCCTCGATCTCGGGCTGGCGGAGGCGGCGCCAGTCACCCTCTTTGAGGCGGCCGAGGCGGAGGGGTCCGAAGGCGGTCCGCTGGAGGTCGCGCACGGGGTGGCCGACCGCCTCCAGCATCCGCCGCACCTGCCGGTTGCGGCCTTCCCGGATGGTGAGCCTGACCTGCGTCCGGCCGCGGACCGCGCCGGCCACCTCCACCTCGGCCGGCGCGGTTCGGCCGTCCTCCAGCTGGATGCCCTCGCGCAGCTTGCGGAGGTCGTTCTCGCCGGGCACGCCGTCGACCAGGGCGAGGTACTCCTTGGCGACGTGGTAGCGGGGATGCGCCAGCCGGTTGGCCAGCTCGCCGTCGTCGGTCAGCAGGAGCAGCCCGCGGCTGTCCATGTCGAGGCGGCCGATCGGAAACACCCGGCTCGTGGCGGTGAGGAGCTCGTAGATGGTGGGGCGCTTACCCGGGTCGGCGGCGGTTGTGATGTAGCCCTCCGGCTTGTTGAGCGCGATGTAGCTGTGCTTCTCGGAGGGCGCTACGACCTCGCCGCGGACCTCGACGCGGTCCTCCCCGGGCTCGATCAGCATCCCCTCGGCAGGGGGCCGGCGTCCGTTGACGAGCACCGACCCGCCGGCGATCAGGGCGTCGGCGGCCCGGCGCGAGGAAACCCCGCTGCGCGCCAGGTACCGGTTCAGCCGTTCGCTCAAGCCGATGCTTCGCTTCCCGGGCCGGGCAGGTCGGAGAGGCTGGCGAGCCCGAGCACCTGGAGGAAGCGCATGGTGGTGCCGTAAAGCTTGGGCTGGCCGGGGCCCGGCCCCCTCCCCACCTCCACCACCAGGTTGCGGAGCTCCAGGTTGGCGACGACACTGTCGCAGTTGACGCCCCGGATCTCCTCGATCCGCGACTTGGTCACGGGCTGCTGATAGGCGACGATGGCGAGCGTCTCGTAGGCAGCCGGGCTGAGCTTGCCGGTGACCTCCGGCCGCAGGGCGCGCCGCACGTAGGAGGCGACCTCGGGACGGGTGACCAGCTGCACCTGGTCGCCCTGCCGCTGCAGCATCAGGCCGCGCCCGGCGAGGGCCGACTGGAGCTGATCGAGTGCCGCCTGCACCTCCTTCGCGCCGGTCTCCGTCGCCTGCTGGAGCTCGCGCACCCGCAGCGCGCGGTTGGAGCTGAAGAGGATCGCCTCGAGGGCCCGGGCGAGGTCGTCGCTCACCGGTGGATCCAGCCGACCATGATGTCGCCGAACGCCTCCTTCTGGCGGACCGTCACCCGGCTCTGGCGGAGGAGCTCGAGGAGAGCCACGAAGGTCACGACCGCCTCCAGGCGGTCCTCGCAGTCGAGGATCAGGTCGACCAGGTTGACCGGCCCACGGAGCAGCCGGCCGGTGAGCGCCTCGACCTTCTGCTCGGTCGTCCAGGAGCGCCCGGTGACCGTGACCGGACGGGGCGGCACGCGGCTCAGCAGGTCCTTGAACGCGTTGACCAGGAGCTCCACCTCGAGCGGCGCCTCCTGGCCGTCGACCTCGACCGAGCGTGCCGGGGACGGAAAGGCGTAGGGCTCGGTCGCGGCACGTTCCATCAGCTCCTGGGCGACCTCCTTGTAGCGCCGGTACTCCTCGAGGCGGAGGCGTACGTCCTCCTCCCAGCCGAGGAGCTCGACCTCCTCCTCACCCGGCTCCTCGCCGGGGAGCAGCCGGATCGACTTCAGCAGCAGCAGCCGGCTCAAGGTCCAGAGGAAGCCGGCCATCTCGACCGGGTCGGGCGAGCGGAGCTCCGCGATGGCCGCCAGGTAGGCGTCGGTCAGCGACGCAAGCGGCACCTGGAGGATGTCGACGTCCTCCCGCTCGGCGAGGGCGAGGAGAAGCTCGAGCGGACCCTCGAAGACCGGGGTCGCGACCTGAAGGCGCGCTTCCACGTCCGGCTGGTCCATTCGCCGAGACATGATAGCCGGGTGGGCAGGCTGCTTCTCCCGCTGCTGGCGTCGCTCTGCCTGGCCGCCTGCTCCAATTCGAACCCGCCCGTCGCGACCCCAACGCCGAGCCCCCCGGCCGCGACCCCTTCAGCACCGCCGGCGATCGCCGCCAGGCCGACTTCCGAGGTCATCCTGGCGGACGCCGACGTCGGCCTGCCGCGGGTATCGGCTCGCGACAACATCGGCATCGCCCAGGCAGCCTCGGAGCAGGAGAACCAGCCGCTCGCCCTCACCCAGTACCGGCAGTGGGGCTGGGTGGAGGAGTCGGTGCGCAGCTGGTCAGGCGGGCCGCAGAAGGTGGACGAGAGCCTGGTTCTGCTGACTCGGTTGGATGGCGCGACCATCGCCTTCCAGGGTTGGGCAGGTGAGCTGACCCAGCTGGGTGCATGCCCGGACGGGCTGGGGCTCGACCAATGTGCCGCCGGCTCGGGGGGACTCGTGGGTCGGGTGGGGCGGTATGTGTTCCGCCTCTCTGGGTCGGGCGTGGACCGGTCGAAGCTGGCGGGGCTGCAGGCGGGGCGAATCCGGCGGCCGTAGCCGTCGGAGAATGCCCCCTCGCCGCCTGCCGGCGGCACTCCCCCACTGCGTGGCGGGAGCAAGACTTGCCTCCCCGATGGCGACTGGAGAAGCGAGTCTTGCCTCCCGACGCAGTGGGGAGGTGGACGCGAAGCGGCCGGAGGGGCATTCTGCGATGACTGCGCGGGAAGCGCCAACCGTCGGGTGCTGGGTCAGCGGAGGTCGACTCGGTGGAACCGTTCCTCGGCGCCGATCGAGCGCCAGCGGTGGCGGAGGCGGACCGCGCTGGGTGTCTGGCTGTGGTGCTCGAGGCGCGCCGCGATCTTGCCCTCCAGCTCGGCCGCGACGTCGACGACCAGGTCGGGATCCGGGCTCGCGAAGCACCACGCCTCGGCTGTCTCGTGGGGAGCGCCGAGGGTGGGAAAGCTGAGCCTGTCGCGGGCGGTCGGCCAGGCCGCGTCCAGCGCCACCCGGCCGACGACCCGATGGTCGGGGTGGTAGCGGTAGGCGGGCGTCGGGTCGAAGGTGAGCAGCAGGTCGGGCCGGGTGCGCCGGATGGCGGCCACGAGCTCGCCCCGCAGAGCGAGGCTCTCGACCAGCTCGGCGTCGGGGTGGCGGAGGAACTCGACATCTTCGACGCCGAGCAGCCGGGCTGCGGCCACCTGCTCGGCTTCCCGGAGGCGGCCGAGCGCCTGGGGGCTGAGCTCGGGATCCTTGGTTCCCTTGTCGCCGGAGGTGGAGAGGAGAAAGCCGACCGCGACGCCGCGGCCGGTCAGCTGGAGCACGGTCCCCGCGCAGTAAAACTCGATGTCGTCGGGGTGGGCGACGATGCAGAGGGCACGCCGGATCCGGCGATCCTCGGGACCGCTGAAGAGCTTCGGTCTAGCCAAGGGCCGACATCAGGATCGCCGTTTGGG
Organism: Candidatus Dormiibacterota bacterium; assembly: GCA_036564345.1. Taxonomy (GTDB): domain Bacteria; phylum Chloroflexota; class Dormibacteria; order Dormibacterales; family Dormibacteraceae; genus UBA6019. The sequence goes on from DATCOZ010000056.1 coordinate 3,941, forward strand.
GCGTCGGCACCCCCAGCTCGCGCCCGGCCCGGACGATCGGGCCGGCGATCGCGTCGACCTCGAGCGGGTTGCCCAGCTCGCGGTCCTTCTGCATCGAGCTCCGCATCGCGTCGGGCGCGGCGAGCAGCATCCCGCGGACGACCTCCGGGTCGACCCGGGCGCCCAGCCCGCGGCCCACCTCGACCGCCTCCGCCATCACGCCGAGGAGGCGCTCCCGCCAGCGGGGATCGTCCCTAACGCCGCCCAGCGTGCGCATCGTGGCGGTCGTCGTCAGCGCCATTGGGGCGAGCATCACCAGCTTGCTCCAGAGCATCGTCACTTCGTCCTCCTGGACGCGGGCGTCGATTCCCGCCGCGTTCAGCTCGGCCGCGATCTCGGCCGCCAGCGGTCCGGCCAGGTCGACGCCGATGAAGGGCAGGAGCTGGACGATGTGGCCGGCCTCCTTTCGCTCCGACTCCACCCGGATCGTTCCTGGGGTCACGCTTCGGTAGATCTCGCGCAGCCGCGCGACGTGGTCGACGCCGTTGAGCAGCGGCACCACGGTGCCCTCGACCAGGGCCGCCGGCGCAGACGGAAGCGCGGCTTCGAGCTGGGTCGCCTTGGTCGTCACCCAGAGTACGTCGACCGGTTGCTCGAGCTTGTTCGCAACCTTGACTGCGACCTCGAAGTCGCCCAGCTTCGCGCTCTCCACCTTGAGACCGGCGGGGTGGGAGTTGCCCCGGACGAGGAGCGTCACCGGGCTTCCGGTCCGCGCCAGCGCCCCACCGATCAGCCCGCCGACCCCGCCCGCACCGAGAACTGCGTGTCTCATCCGCCTCTCGCCTCCTCCAACAGCTCATGGGCTCGGGCCAGCGCCTTGTCGGTGACCGAGCCGCTCATCATCCGGGCGAGCTCAGGCGCCCTGCCTCCCGGCCCTGCCAGCTCCCGTACCGCGACCAGGTTGCGGCCCTCGGCGCCCGCAGCCTTCTCGACCAGCAGGTGATGGTCGCCGAAGGCCGCGATCTGGGCCAGGTGGGTGACCACCAGCACCTGCTTGGTGGTCCCGAGCGCGGCGAGGCGGACGCCGACCTGGAGTGCGGCCTCGCCGCCGATACCGGCGTCGACCTCGTCGAAGACCAGCGTGGGAAGGCGGTCCGCCTCGGCGCCGACCGTCTTGATCGCCAGCATCACGCGCGCCAGCTCGCCCCCCGAGGCGACGCGGGCCAGCGGCCCCAGCGGCTCACCCGGGTTGGCGGAAAACCGCATCAGCGCCTGCTCGGCGCCGCTCGGGGTGAGCTCCGGTCGGGGCTCCAGGCCGACCTCGAAGTGGGCTCCCTCGAGGCGCAGCCCGGCAAGCTCGCCGGTGACCTCCCTGCCCATCCGATCGGCCGCGTCCCGGCGCAGCGCGGTCAGCTCGGCCGCAGCCGCCTCGAGCGCCGTCCGGCGGGCCGCGGCCTCGCCGGCCGCGGCCGCCATCGCACCCTCCAGGTCCTCGCCCTGGCCCAGCTCGAGCTCGACCCGGTCGCGCTCGGCGAGGGCGGCCTCGAGGCTCCCGCCGAAGCGCTTCTTGATCGCCTCCAGCTCGGCCAGCCGGGACTCGACCAGCTCCAGCCGGGCGGGATCGGCGTCGATCCCCTCGCCGTAGCGGCGGAGCTCCTCGGTGATGTCGCGGATCTCCTCGCCCACCGCCTCCAGCCGCTCGGCAAGCCCGCCGAGGCGGGCGTCGAGCTCGGCCGCGCCTCGGACGAGGACCGCCGCCCGGGCGGGGCC
>DATCOZ010000075.1:0-6263 GCA_036564345.1 Candidatus Dormiibacterota bacterium
GGGGCGCGGGTGCTGGCGGCCGCTGATGCCTACCAGGCGATGACGGAGGAGCGCCCCCACCGGCCGGCGCTGACGGTAGAGGCGGCGGCTCAGGAGTTGGCAGCCGAGGTCGACGCCGGCCGGCTGGACCGTGAAGCAGTAGGTGCTGTGCTTGCGGCGGCCGGCCATGAGGCGAAGCAAACGCGCACCTCGTGGCCAGCCGGGCTGACGGAGCGCGAAGTCGACGTGCTGCGTTTGGTCGCAGCAGCCAAACCGAACAAGGAGATCGCGTCACTCCTGTTCATCGCGGACGAGACGGTCAAGAACCACGTCAGGCACATCTACGAGAAGATCGGCCGATCGACCCGCGCCGGGGCGGCGCTGTTCGCAATGGAGAACGACCTGATCAGGAAGTAGCGCCCGCCTGGCCAAAAATGACCCGAATGGGTCATGTCTGAGAAGCCCGGCCTCTCTAGCGTGAGCACATGACCGCTCAACTTGTGGAGGTAATCCAAATGGCAACCCAGGCAGCTCTCATCCCCAGCCCCGGCGGGATCGCCCGCCCGGCTCGTCAGCCCGACGGCTACAAGACGGTCACCGTCAACGACGCCGAACTCGCGTATGACGAGCGGGGGTCAGGTGACGCCGTCATCTTCGTCCACGGGGGCATCAGCGACCTGCGGATCTGGGAGAAGCAGATGGCGACGTTCTCAGAGAACCATCGCGCCATCGCGTACAGCCGCAGGTACGCGTGGCCCAACCCCGACGTTCCGGATGGCGTCGATGATCAGATGTGGCCGCATGCCGATGACCTGGCCGAGCTGATCAGGAAGCTCGACGCCGCCCCAGCGCATCTGGTGGGCAACTCATGGGGCGCTTTCATCTGCCTGCTGACCGCGCTGCGGTATCCGGAGCTGGTGCGCAGTATCACCGTCGAAGAACCACCTGTGATCCCCCTCTTCGTCAGCAACCAGCCGAAGCCGCATGAGCTGTTGAAGCTATTCGCGGCACTGATGAAGTTCTTTGGGACTGCGATAGGACCGGCAGTCAAGGCCTTCAAGAAGGCCGACCTCGACGGTGGAGTGCGCGTCTTCGCGCGAGGTGTCCTGGGCGCCGACGTCTACGAGAGCCTGCCCGCCGAAGTCAAAGAGGCCATGCTGGCGAACGGGAAAGCACTGAGCTCCCAGCTGCTGGGATCGGGATTTCCAGCGTTCACCGAGGCCGACGTCCGTCGGATCAAGACCCGGACACTGCTTATTACGGGTAAGAAAAGTCCGGCTCTGCTACATCGCCTGACCGACCGCCTACAGGAACTTCTCCCCAACGCGCAGCGTGTGGACATCGCAGATGCATCGCACCTCATGCACTACGAGAAGCCTTCGCCAGTCAACGCCGCTGTGCTGGATGTCATCGCAGCCCATTGATCCCTAGCGGCGTGGGCGCGCGACGGGCTCTCAGCGCGACCACATTTGCTTGGTCAGAGGCGTCTAAGGGTGGCCATTGCTTGTGGGCGCAATATCACACGAGGGCGGTGGCGCCCGCCGAAGGGCACGTTCGGTGCTGGAGAACCTCCGCAGCCCTGCGGCCAGCACACTGCGGGCGTGCTGCGTGAAAGCGATGCTGCCTGGTGCCTCGTCTGTGAGCGATCACGAGGATCAGCGAGCCCTGGCGCACAATCTGACCACTGTGGAGCTCTTGGAGCGTGGCCTCTTCTTGGACGGGCTCCGGGCTCACCTCTCCGAGGCCGAGCACGGCGCCGGCCGGCTGGTCCTCTTGGGCGGTGAGGCGGGCATCGGAAAGACCAGCCTGGTCGAGACCTTCTGCCACGAGCAGGCAGGGCGAGTGCGGGTCCTGCGCGGAGCCTGCGACGCTTTCTCAACGCCGCGGCCCCTCGGCGCGCTGCAGGACATGTCGCCGTTTTTAGGCGGCGATGTCGAGCAGCTGATCGAGTCCGGGGCGAGCCCGCACGCGGTCTTCACCGCGGTGCTGGCCCAGCTCTCCACCCGCGGCAGGCCTAACCTGGCCGTCCTTGAAGACGTCCATTGGGCGGACGAGGGCACCCTGGACCTCCTCCGTTTCCTGGCGCGGCGCCTGGGGCCCACCCGCACCCTCCTCATCGCCACCTATCGCAACGAGGAGGTGGGGCCCCGCCACCCGCTCACTATCCTGGTCGGTGACATCGCCACCTCCCCTTGCCTTCGGCGGATGACGCTGCCGGCGCTCTCCTGGGAGGCGGTCACGAGGCTTGCCCAGGGAACCGGAGTCGACCCCGGCAACCTCTACCGACAGACCGAGGGCAACCCGTTCTTCGTGACCGAGGTCCTGGCTGCGGGTACGGCCGGCATCCCGCCCACCGTCCGGGACGCGGTTCTGGCGCGGGCGGCCAGGCTCTCCCCGGCGGGGCGCGAGATCCTGGAGGCCGCCGCGGTACTCGGGCCGCGAGCGCAATTGACGTTGCTCGAAGGCGTTGCGCCGACGGGCGACCTGGAAGAGTGCCTCGCCAGTGGCATCCTGCTGGCCGAGGACGGCACGCTCTCTTACCGCCACGACCTGGCCCGGGCTGCGGTTGAGGCGGCGATCCCCCACACTCGTCGCCGAGACCTCCACCGACAGACGCTTGAGCTCCTGACCGGCCAGGCAGCGACCGCCGACCCGGCCCGCCTCGCCCACCACGCCGAGGCGGCCGAGGACCGGGACGCCGTACTGCGCTGGGCGGTGGCGGCGGCCGAGCGATCGGCCCGGCTGGGCGCCCACCGGGAGGCCGCGAGCCAGTACAGGCGCGCATTGCGCTTCGCCGCGGCGCTCCCCGTGGCGGAGCGAGGCCGGCTCCAAGAACACCGCTCCTACGAGTGCTCGATCACGGACCAGCTGGCCGAGGCGGTGGCGGCACGTCAGGAGGCGCTGGCCACCTGGCAAGCGCTGGGGGACCGAGTCCGGGAGGGCGATAGCCTGCGCTGGCTGTCGCGGCTTTTCTGGATGTCCAACCGTTTTGGCGAGTCTGAGGAGGTGGCGCGGACGGCGGTCGAGGTGCTGGAGGCCGAGCCGCCAGGCATCGAGCTGGCCACCTCCTACAGCAATCTGTGCCATGTGCTGACCCTCGATGACAGGTACGACGAGGCCATCCCCTGGGGAGAGCGGGCCATCGGGCTGGCGCGCAGCCTCGGCTCGGAGGAGGTCGCCCTCCACGCGCTGAGCAGCGTGGCCACCGCCCGGCTGCTGGCAGGGGACGAGACGGGACGGCGCTTGCTGGAGGAGAACGTCCGCGCGGCTCAGCGCGCCGATCTCGACAACCAGGCGTCTCAGTCTCTCTTCAACCTGGCCAGGACCGCCGTCGGCGAACGCCGCCACCAGCTGGCCGCGGGTTACCTCGAGGAGGGGATCGCGTACTCTGCCGCCCGCGATCTCGATTTCTTCCGGCTCTACATGCTCGCCTGGCGCGCCTACTCGCTTCTCCAGCAGGGGCGCTGGGGGGAGGCCGAAGAGCTGGCCGAGGAGGTGCGCCGCCACGCCCTGCCAGCCTCAGCCGCCATCCGGGGGATCTGCGTGGCCACCGTCCTGGGGACGATCAAAGCCCGTCGCGGAGAGACAGGGGCGGCGGCGCTCCTCGACGAGGCGTTGGAGCTGACCCAGCCCGTCCCCGACTTCGCCTTGAAGCTTCCGGTGAGAGCGGCGCGAGCGGAGCTGGCCTGGCTGGCTGGTGACCATGGGCGGGCTCGCCAGGAGGCCTCAGCCGGGCTGGAGCTTGCCGCCCGCCAGCCGGCCTCGGCTCCTTACCTCCGCTGGCAGGTCGGCGAGCTCGCCTGCTGGCTGTGGCGGGCCGGCGGCCTGCGGACTGCCCCTGCCGGAGCAGCGGAGCCGTATGCCCTGGAGATCGGCGGCCGCTCCTCGGAGGCGGCCGAAGCGTGGCGACGGTTGGACTGCCCCTACGAGTCGGCGCTCGCTCTGGCGATGGGCGATGAGGCCGCGCTGCGCCAGGCCCACGACATGTTGCGAAGGATGGCTGCCCGGCCTGCCCTGGCGATCGTGAGCCGGAAGCTGCGCGAGTTGGGAATCCGTGACATCCCGCGCGGTCCGCGCCCGGCCACCCAGGCCGGCCCCGCCGGCTTGACCGGTCGCGAGGTCGAGGTCCTCGGTTTGCTCGCCCAGGGCCTCCGCAACAGCCAGATCGCCGCCCAGCTCGTCATCTCCCAAAGGACCGTGGCCAACCACGTCGCTGCCATCCTGGGCAAGCTCGGGGTCGACTCGCGCGGCGCCGCCGTGGCGGCGGCCGCCCGGCTCGGCCTGACCCCACCAAATTAGTCATTTCGGCTCATTTCTTTCCGAGCCCGATTCCCTACCTTGCCTTTGAGGGCCGTGCCCAAACATTCGACTCGGCCCAAGGAGAAGAAGATGAGAAGGTTCATGCAGGTCGTTCTTGGCATCAACATCGCGATCGTGGCGGCTGTCGATGGGATCGGTACCATATTCCACGTTGGTCCCAATGCCCGACTCATCGCTGCCGAGCCGATCGCGTCGCGCGAGTACGCAGCCGTAGCTCTGGGCTACGCCGTCATACTTGCCTTCCTGGTCTGGCCCCGGCTCCAGCGCGAGCCCGTCTGGCTGCTGGTGCCGGCAACGTTGCTGGCCGCGCTCTGGCTCGACGCGGTCTACGAACTTTCCGCCGGTACCGCCCTGGTCTCGGAGAACCTCCCACCGATGATCATTCGGGCGATCTTGGTGGCTTGTTACGTGGCCGGCTATGTCACCCTGCGTCGGTCGGCACGGGACCAAGGCGTGATCGCAACCCAGGGCGGCCAAACCACGGGTCCTACCGCGGCCAGGTAGCGGCTGGCGTGAGCCGCACTTTCCACACCAGCCCGCGATTCGATGGAGGAGGAGCGTCGAGATGACAGCGGCATCGGGCGCCCTGTCTGAGACCACCGAGGGTGTCGTCAAGGTCAACGGCGCCGAGCTTTTCTATCAGCTCCGGGGCTCGGGGCCCGCATTGCTCATGATCCACGGCACGGGCGCCGACTCGGGCTGCTACGACCGTGTGGCCGAACGGCTGGCTGCTGATTTCCGAGTCCTCACCTACGATCGCCGCGGCTGGTCCCGCAGCCCTCGGCCCTCGGGCTGGGAGAAGACCTCAATCGAGGAACAGGCGGACGACGCCGCCTGGTTGCTCAAGGCCACGGGGCACGAGCCAGCTGTCGTGTTCGGCAGCAGCAGCGGAGGGCTAACCGCCCTCGATCTCCTCCTGCGCCACCCCGAGGTGGTACAGGGAACGGTCCTGCACGAGCCGTCGGTTTTCACCTGCCTGCCGCAGGAATTTGTTCGGAAGCAGTTCGAAGAACTCAACCCGATGATCGAGCAGGCGCTCGCATCCGGCGGCCCACGGGCGGCCCTGCAAATGCTACTCGGGGCATGGGCCGGAGACGAGGGCCTCGAGGCAGTCGAACCGACTTTGGTCGAGCGCTGGCTCGCCAACGCCGACCTGATGTTCGGATATGAGTTCCCCGAGATGCTGCTCGGATATCAGCCTGATCCCGAGGCCATCGCGGCGGTGAAGGTGCCCGTGAAGGTGATGCGCGCCACCGACAGCATGCCCATCAACACCGCCGCCGCGGAATGGCTCGCCTCGCAGGTGAAGACTGGGCTCGTCGTCGCGCCCGGCGCGCACCTGGCCTTTTGCGTCCGGCCGGAGGAATTCGCTGAGGCGCTCCGCCCGCTCCTCCAGCAAGTCGCCGGCTGAACCTCCGCACGCGCGCAAACTCCGACTGGAGCGCCGGTCCTAGCTGGCGCCCTGCCACGGAGGGCTGTGAGTTTAGGGCGTCGCCGGTCCGGCTGGTTGCTTCGGCGAATTGATCTCAGAATTGATGTCTGAACTCAGGCGTTCGCCTCAGCTGTGTAGTCCCCAACCCCGCGATTCTGAATACGAAGTGATGGTGGGGCGCAGTCAACACTACTAGAACTTTCCTGATCGCCCTGGAGACTGATCCAAGGCTGCTGCCCGCCTTCCAGAGGTGGAGATGACGAAGGGCGGCATCGTCCGCGCGCGGCTATGCTGTCGATCTAGGCTAGGCCGATATGGCGGTCATCGCCGGGATTGGAGGTGAAGCTCATGGACTCTGCAGACTTCGACGAAGCCATCGAGAGAAATCACACGTGGCTGAGCGAGTTCATCAAGGGAAACGTGGAGCCGGCCAAAGAGATGTTCTCCCACCGCGACGATGTCAGCCTTGCTGGGCCGCAGGCGACAGCGCATAGAGGCTCGATCCCGATTGCGCATGGGTGGGAACAGGTGT
>DATCOZ010000090.1:0-3357 GCA_036564345.1 Candidatus Dormiibacterota bacterium
ATGGCGCCTTCGACGAGGTCGTGGCGGTTGGGCAGCTCTTCTCTGACGCGCCGACGGGCGCAGCCCGGCGCGCCTTCGACGACTCGCAGGACCTCTGCCACCAGCTCGTGGGCTGAAGACACCGACTCCTCCCCTGGTGCCCAATCCAGCGTGATCGGCGTGGAGCCGTCGACGCGCTCCGCTGGCCAGGCAAACGTGAACGGGTCCTCGGCTAGATCGTCGCGGCAGTAGACCGTGGCGGTGGTCCTGGTGGCCCCTCTGTTCCGCTCGAGCATGAGCGCACCATCGAGCGCGCCGATGAGCGCGCTGTTTCCCCGGAACCGCTCCAGAAATGGCAGGTTAGGGCTATCCGGGCCGGCCTTGGAGAAGTGCTGGGCGAAGATGAACGTCGGGCCCTCGTTCGCTATCGTGCGAAGCTCACGGGCGAGCCGGCCGCCGACGTCGTTGGAGTTCTCCTCGCCGCCGTGGCTGTCGCGCAGGGTGTCGTCGATGATCAGGGCATACAGGATCGCCTTGTCGCGCAGCCAGCGAAGATGATCCTCGACGTCGAGCATGAGGCCGCGCCTCCACACGAAATCGACGCCATACATCGCCTCGGCCGGGTCCAGGCCTTTGCCTCGGGCGATGGCGTCATACCGTGCCGCAGCAGGGCGACGGCTGCCCTCCGTCTGGATGACGAGCACGGGGCCGGGCACTTCCACGGGGTAGCGACCGAGAAATGGGACGCCGTTGGCAACACTCAGCGCCAGGTCGGTCAGGACCCAGGTCTTGCCGATGCCCTTGGCGCCGCCGATGGCGGCGAGACCTCTCAGCGGGAGGATGCCGGGGATCAGCGCCGGGTGCTTCTCCTGCTCTGCGGCAACCCTCCAGACCTGGCCCGGTTCTATCCAGTCCTCGAAGGCGACCGCGTCACCGGACGGATTAGAATTACCTTGAGTGGGCGTCATGTTCGAGATGACCTCCGCTCATGACGACGGCCATCGGCTGCTTAGACTGATGGCCGTTGCTCTTGTCCGGCTCGGCGATCAGGGCGGCGATCGTGGCTAGGGTGGCCGAGTCCTCGACGCGATAGGGGAGACCCTGGCCCCGCCGGGCGGCGACCAGGCGCTCAGCGGCCTCGCGGAGCTCGCGCCTTGCCTCCAGCTCGGGGTCCGGGATGCCTTTCACAGCAGCGGCAGTCATGCCGGGACCCGGCCCTTGGCCGACCGTCTTGTCTTGTACGGACCACGCACGCCGCCCTGGCGCGGCTGCACCCGCTGTCCTGGCTCAGCGCGCAGGGCGGCCAGCACCTCCTCGAGGTTAAATCTCCACTGGCCTTGGACGTGGTAGCCGGGCAGCCGGCCAGCGGCGAGCATCGTGGCCGCGGTCATCGAGCTTACCCCGAGTACCTGGCGCAAGGCCTTGAAGGTGATCAGTGGTGGCGGCGATGCCTGTGGCTCGAAAATGGGCATGGGCGCGCTCCTTTTTCAGAAGCGCCCGCCCGGGGTTAAATACTTGCTCTCGGCGATCCGTCCTGGCTCACTACCGTCCGGATTGCCTGAGTGTTCGCCCTGTAGCTACTGCAGCCGGGTGCTGCCACAGCCTGCTCAATGGCTGCGGCGGTGATTCAGTTGTGGGACAAGATTATACACGGCGAAAACCGCCAAAGGCAACATCTTGCGGTCCCCGGCCCCTCGTCCTACCCCAGGGTGTGGTTTGGCTTTAGCTCAGGTCGCCCCCTCCACCGAGACTCCGGGGCGGATCAGGCGCTTTTCCGACGAACAGCAGCCCGCTGTCAGACCTTCCACCGGAGGCTTACCCGGTCGAGGTTGAAGCGCGAACCGCTCCGCCGGCCGACGGGGGCGACGACGACGGCCTCGAGCACGGCGTCCAGGACGGCGCGGCGCCGGCCAAGGCTGAGTCCCGGCCAAGCGACGGCGAGCGGTTCGTCTCCGTAGTCGAGCGCCGCCCGCGGGCTCGGCTTGATGCCGGCGCGGAGCTCGTCGAGCTTGCCCCGCGCAGCAGCCCGCAGGCGACGGTACTCGCCCCGCTCAAGCTCGCCGCCGGCGTAGTCGGCCTCGATCTCCCTGAGCCGTTCGTCCTGCTGCCCAACTGCGTCCAGGAGCGCGTCCGAGTGTGTCCCGGCTAGGTGGTCGAGGCGCTCGGCCAGCCCGGAGCCGTCCATGGCTGCGCTAACCGCCGCGGCGACGATCTCATCGACCGAGGCAGCCCGCGCGAACACCTTGTTGCAGCCGCCACGCGCCGTCACGCAGCAGTAGGTGGGGCGACCCGCCATGTTGCGCCCGATCATCTGCGCACCACAGCCACCACAGCGCACCAGCCCACCGGTGAGCAGGTAGGACCGCGGACTGCGCACGCCAAAGCGACTGTTGCGCGCCAGGAGAGCCAGCAGTTGCCGGTGGTCGCGCACGGTGATGATCGCTGGCCAAGGTGCCGTAATCTCCCGTCCGCCGCCGTTGTCGCGCAGACCCGCGATGCGCAGAGAGCGCAGCAGCCGAGAGACCGAGGCGAGGGCCCAGGGGCCACCGGAGCCAGCCGGGATTCCGCGCTCGTTCAGGTCGCGCCCGAGAGAGAGGAGGGACTCGCCACCGAGAGCGCGCCGGGTCAGCTCGCGGATGATCTCGGCCTCGATGGCGCGGATTGTGAGCCGATCTTCTTCGTACCCGTAGGGGCGCTTCCCGCCGCCGGTGAGCTTCCCATCACGTCGCAGTTCGGCCATCTTGGATCGCAACCTCTCGGACTTATGTTCGCTCTCGTGACGCGCAACCGCTCCGACGATACGCGCTCCCATCCGGCCTGACGCTGTTGAGAGGTCGTAGTCGCCACCTTGAACCGTGGCCACACCCGCACCGTTGGCCTCGACGACCTCGATGAACCGCTCAAGCTCGGTGGGGGAGCGGTGCAACCTGTCGGGATGCCACGCGACCACGCCTCGCACCTGGCCGGCGTCGATACGCCGCAGAAGCTCAGAGTACGCGGGGCGGTTCTTCCCCGAGAAGGCGCTGACGTCGTCGTCCTGGTGGATGGTCGCCACGCGCCAGCCGCGACGATTACAGAGTTCTAGGCACTCCCGGCGCTGGCGCTGCACGCCAAGCTCGTCGCCATCGGGGTCTCGACTGATCCGCAAGTAGACATCGACGCTATCGCCGCCCTGTAGATCTCGGCTGTGTTGAAGCTTTTGAATTGCCATGGGCTGAGTATACACTAACGCGCACTCCCCGACGGCAACGAGGTCGAGATAATCGGTCCCTCTGCGTAGCCAGCCCTGGAATCGCGGGTGTTCAAATACAGCCTTCGCTGTTAGACTGCGCCTAAACGTCCCGATTCCCGTCTTTGCATGTCTACTACACGTCGTAC
>DATCOZ010000108.1:0-11572 GCA_036564345.1 Candidatus Dormiibacterota bacterium
GGCCCCCTCTTCCAGAACTCCCCCTCTCGGCGCGACGCATTGGCGTCGATTCTGAACAACTCATTCGGCCGGGTTAAACCCGGCCTACGCGCAACGCCAGATACGCGACGACGAATCGCCCGACGAAGCTCCTAGTTGCCCGGCTACGGTTTCGGGCCGACCGCCACGAAGTCGTACTCGTAGCCGCCCTGGAGGGGCTGGCCGGCGATGTCCTGGATCGAACGGCCGAGTGAGAGGTGGTACTTCTCGCCCGCCTTGAGCTTGGCGTTCACCGACAGCTTCCGGTTGGCATAGGAGACCGTCACCGCGACCGCCTCCCCGTCCGCGCCCGTCAGGCGGGCACTGCCGTTGACGGTCTTCGGGTCGAGGTCGCTGTCGAAGACGACGACCACGCTGCCACTCTGCAGCTGGACCGAGTTGACGGTCGGGCCCTTGCCGAGATCGTGAGGCGCTGAATCGGCGATCGAGCTGATCTTCAACCCGGTGCCGACGGGCACCAGGACCAGCTGCTCGTCCTGGTAGCGGACCTCGTCGCCGCCGGTCTTCGCGAAGATGAGACGCACCGTGCAGCGAACCTCGGTCGCGCTCGTCTGGCTGGAGATCACGAAGTATCGCGTCAGGTGGACGTCGGCGGCGAGCGGCGACGGGATCGTCGGCACGGCACTGGCTGTGAGCAGGGCGCTCGCCGTGGCGACATCACCCTTGATCCGGGCCTGCTCGTACTGGTCGATGACGCTCGCCGCCGCGCCGAGGTCAATCGAGCTCCCGCTGACGGAAAGGTCGTCGATCCACACGACACCCGCCCTGGCGAAGGCGAACTGGTTGCCGCCCGGCCCCCAGACGGGGTCCTTGAAGGATCCCTGGGAGAGCTGGTGCAGGCTGCTTCCGTCTGACTTCACGATCGACGCGCCCGTCGGGTCGGCGAGAAGCAGCAGCTTGCCGTCCGGGCTCCAGCTCAGGGAACCCGGGGTGGCCGACTTCGCGACCTGAATGGCCGCGGTTCCGTCCGGCGCGCCGATGTAGGTAGCGCCGTCGAGCCAGTAGGCCAGCCGGGTCGAGTCGGGACTCCAGGAGAAATGCTGGCCGGGTGTGGTCCAGGGAGTCGATTTCTGGCCGGCGATGTCGAAGAGGAAGCTGGTCGCCGCCACCGGCGGGGCCGCGTTCGGTTGGCCGGCCGTCGCGCAGATCAGCTTCGAGCCATCGGGCGAGAACTGGCAGGCCGCGGCATTGGGAAGCTTCGCGATCGAGGCCCCGCCGGCCGGGCCGACGTCGGTGTTGGAGAGGATCAGCGGCTTGCCGCCCTGCCAGCCGATCGCGCTTACGTCCCGGGCGTCGAGGACCTGAGCACCGGACCCGTCGAGCGCCGCCTGGTAGAGCTTGGGAGCGCTGCCCGTCGTCAGGTAGGCGAGGGAGGTGCCGGAGGGCGCGACCGACGCCAGCTTGACGCCGGCCTGGATCGTCTGCAGGCCGGTTCCGTCCGCGTTGACCGTCTTCAGGTCCTCGCCGTCGATGAAGAGGACGACCTTGCCGTCGGGGGACCATCCGATGACCGTGCCCCCGGTCCCGGGGAGGGTGTGCTCGCCCGTGATCTGAGGAGGCGCCGGCGGGCTCGGGCTCGGGCTCGGAGTGGGACTGGGCGAGGGGAGCGGCGCGGTGGTCACGGCCACCACCGCCGCCTGGCCGATCTTCACGCCCGGCGCAGTCTTGGCGTCCGCGGCCACGGTCACGTGGTATTGAGTGTTGGGAGCCAGCTCGCCCGAGGCGGGCTGGATCACGAGGTCGTTGCCGTGCCAGCTGTAGGTCACCTGGGTCGCCGGCTCGATCTGGATCGCCTTTTCGACCGACGTGTGGTCCATCGCCTGGCTGAAGCTGACCGTGATCGGCTGGTTCACCGTCACCGCGCCGACGCTGGTCACCGAGACCTGGCCGGGTCCGAACCAGTTGCCGCCGTTGCTGACCAGGACGACAGCGATCAGCAAGACGGCCGCCGCCGCCAGGCCGACGGCCATCCCGGGACCGCTGAAGATGCGGGCGAGAAGGCTCGGGCGCCGGTGCATCTCGAAGCGCTCATAAGCGTCGTGCATCAGGCGGCGGCGGAGGGCAGGCCGGAAGTTGGGATCCAGCGGCGGCGCCTTCAGCCGCGCGGCGCGGAGAAGGTTCACCTGTCGCTCGAGCCCCGGCTCGCGCTTGAACAGGTCCTCCAGCTCCGGATCCGGCCGGCCGTTCACAGCTCTGTCTCCTTCATCACCGAGCGAAGCCTGGTCACGCCGCGATGGATGAGCAGCTTCACGGCGCCCGCGCTCTTGCCCATCACGGCCGCGATGTCGGAGATCTTCATGTCCTCCTGGAACTTGAGTGCGAGGGCGGTCCGCTGGGGAGTCGGGAGCGCCTCCACGGCCCGCCAGATGTCACGGATCTCGGCCCGCTGGAGAGCGGTGTCCTCCAGCCCGGGCCCGGTTGCGGCAAGGTCGTACATCTCATCGAGATCGACGGTCGGCCGGGTCGCGCGGTAGCGGTCGTTGATCGTGTTGACCGAGATCTGGTACAGCCAGGCCGTGAAGGGACGTCCCGTGTCCTGGTAACGCGGGAGGCTCCGGAGTGCCTTCATGAAGACCTCGGATGTTGCGTCCTCTGCTGCTGTTTGGTCCCTCAACCTCGAAAACACGAACCTGTAGATCTGGCTGAAGTAGCGGTCGTAGAGCACCCCGAAAGCCTCTGGGTCTGTCTTGGCTCGCTCGACGAGAAGCCCCTCGGCCTCCCGCGAGTCGGGGACGCTCAACCGCTCATTTGCCGGATATCGAGGCGTGGAACGGCGGGCGCGTGCGTGGCGTTACGAACGGCTCGCATGGCGGCCCATTATCGACGGGGGTTTTGACCTCTGTCGGAGGCCACCCGAAGAAACCCGATCTATATAATTGCGACGCCCGACAAGCCCGCCGGTTCTGAGGTACTCACTCCACTCCTTGATCGAGCGTTACTCTCCCGCAGCCATGCGGGAGGTCTGGTCCGACCGCCGGCGGTTCGAACATTGGCTCCGGATCGAGATCCTCGCTGCCGAGGCGTGGGCCGAGACGGGCCGGGTTCCCCGGGAGTCGCTGCCCGCCATCCGTGCCGCGGCCTTCGACGTGGACAAGATCGCCGAGGTCGAAGAACGGGTTGGTCACGACGTGATCGCCTTCCTGACCGTTGTCGGCGAGTCGATCGGGGCGGACTCCCGCTTCCTCCACCTCGGGATGACCAGCTCGGACGTTCTCGACACCGCGCTCGCGCTCCAGCTTCGGGAGGCGGCGGCTCTCATCGTCGGCGACCTGGAGAAGCTCCACGGAGTCGCGGTCGAGCTCGCCATCCGCCACCGGCGGACCCTGATGCCCGGACGCACCCACGGCATCCATGCCGAGCCGATCACGTTCGGGTTCAAGGTTGCCGGCTGGGTCGCCGAGCTCGAGCGGGCGCTGGAGCGGCTCGAAAGGGCGAAGGCGGAGATCTCGGTCGGAAAGCTCAGCGGGGCCGTCGGCACCCACGCCACGATCCCGCCCGAGATCGAGGAGCGGGTGCTCGGTGAGCTGGGCCTGGCGGTCGACCCGGCCAGCACCCAGGTTGTCAGCCGGGACCGCCACGCGGCGTTCCTGGCCGCGCTCGCGCTCGCCGCGGCGACCCTGGAGCGGATCGCGCTCGAGATCCGCCACCTGCAGCGGACCGAGGTCGGCGAAGCCTTCGAGCCCTTCGGCCGCGAGCAGAAGGGATCCAGCGCGATGCCGCACAAGCGCAACCCCGTGCTGACCGAGCGCGTCTGCGGCCTGGCCCGCGTCGTCCGCGGCTACGCCGCCACCGGCCTGGAGAACGTGGCCCTCTGGCACGAGCGTGACATCAGCCATTCCTCCGCCGAACGTGTCGTCCTCCCCGACGCCTGCGCACTGGTCGACTACATGGCGATCCAGATGCACCACGTGCTGGCGGGGCTGGAGGTGAGGCCGGAGCGGATGCTCCGCAACCTCGAGGCGGGGGGCGGCGTCGTCTACTCGCAGCGGGTGCTGCTCGCCCTGGTCGATTCCGGGATGAGCCGGGAGGACGCCTACCGGGTCGTCCAGTCGGCGGCGATGCGGGCGATGGAGGGCGACGGCGGCTTTCGCGCCAATCTCGAGGCGGATCCTGCTGTCCGCGAAAGGCTGGCGGAGATCGGTAGCCTCTTCGATCCTGAGCACTATCTCCGGAACATCGACGTCGTCTTCGATCGCCTGAACCTGGGAGTGCCGAAATGACGCCCGGCCCGGCTCTGATGACCACCGACATCGACCTCCCCGTCTACGCCCGGGGAAAGGTGCGCGACACCTACGAGCTGCACGACGACCAGCTCCTGATGGTCGCGACCGATCGCATCTCCGCCTTCGATGTGGTCCTGCCCAACGGCATACCCGACAAGGGGAAGGTGCTTACCCAGCTCTCGATCTGGTGGTTCAGCCAGACCCACTCCTTCCAGGAGAACCATCTCGTCTCGGGCATGGTCCCCGACCTGCCGGGCAACCTCAAGCACCGGCGGGAGGAGCTGGCCGGTCGCTTCATGGTCGTTCGCAAGGCGAAGCGGATCGATTTCGAATGCGTGGTCCGCGGCTACCTGGCGGGGAGCGCCTGGGCGGAGTACCTGGACAAGGGCACCATCGCCGGCGAGCCGATGCCGAAGGGCCTGGTCGAGTCGGATAAGCTCGCCACGCCGATCTTCACGCCGGCGACCAAGAACGACTCCGGCCACGACGTGAACGTGACCTTCAAGCGGATGGCGAAGGACCTCGGCCGCCCGCTTTCCGAGAGGATCCGCGATGCCAGCCTCGCGCTCTACGCCTTCGCCGCCGAGGCGGCGGAGAAGCGGGGACTTCTCCTCGCCGACACCAAGTTCGAGTTCGGGACGATCGACAAACGGCTGATTCTCATCGACGAAGCGCTCACACCGGACAGCTCCCGCTACTGGGACCGCGCCCTCTGGACGCCGGGTGCGACGCCCCCCTCCTACGACAAGCAGTTCGTGCGCGACTGGCTGACCGCCAGTGGCTGGAACCGGGAGCCGCCGGCGCCCGAGCTGCCCGCCGACGTCGTCGACAAGACCAGGGAGCTGTACCTGACCGCGTACAAGCAGATGACGACGCGCGACCTTTTCTACAAGGAGGAGGTGCGCAGCCGGTGGCTCGGCTGACGGCGCGGGTGATCGTCACCCCCAAGCCGGTCGTCAACGATCCCCAGGGGATCACCGTCCGGGGCGGCCTGCACCGGCTCGGGTTCCCCGAGGTGTCCGACGTCCGGGTTGGCAAGTACATCGAGCTGCAGCTCGAGGCGGACGATGAGCAGGCGGCCCGCATCCGGGTCTCCGAGATGTGCCGCAGGCTGCTCGCCAACCACGTCATCGAGGACGTCCGCTTCCAGGTCGAGCCTGCCGGCTCCAATCACCATCACCACGCTTCGGAGCCGACCCCGACCGGATGAAGTTCGGCGTGGTTGTCTTTCCCGGGACGTGGTCGGACCGGGATTGCGGCTGGGTGGTCGAGAGTGTCCTGGGCGCCGAGCTGGAGTATCTCTGGCACAAGGACCGCGATCTTCGCGACTGCGACTGCATCATCCTGCCGGGCGGCTTCTCCTACGGCGACCACCTGCGCTGCGGCGCGATCGCACGCTTCAGCCCGGTCATGGAGTCGGTCGTCGACTTCGCCGCCCAGGGCGGCCTTGTCTGGGGGATCTGCAACGGCTTCCAGGTCCTCTGCGAGACCGGCCTGCTGCCCGGCGCGCTGATCCGAAACGACGTCTGCGAGTTCCGCTGCGAGTGGACCAACCTGGTGGTCGAGAATGACGACACCCTCTTCACGTCCGGCCTCGGGCGCCGCGAGGTCCTCCGCGTCCCCATCTCCCACGGCGAGGGCAACTACTTCGCCGACCCGGCCACGCTGTCGCGACTGGAGCAGAACGGCCAGGTCGTCTTCCGCTACTGCCGGCCGGACGGCCTGGTGGTACCCGAGGCAAACCCGAACGGCTCGATCCACAGCATCGCCGGGATTGTCAACCGGGCGGGCAACGTCCTCGGCATGATGCCGCACCCGGAGCGCTGCGCCGAGCCCGAGCTGGGCGGCACAGACGGCCTGCGCCTGTTCAAGAGCGTGGTCGACAGTTTCACCGGGGTGCCCGCGTGATCTGGACCTGGGCAATCACCATGCCTTCGCCTCCACCGGCCGTCAGGCCAGCGCGGCGCCGAGTGGCGCCGCACTCGCGGCCGAGCCGGCCGTGCGGCCGGCGAAGGCTATCTGAGCGGTGACCGCCACGCTATCCGCGAAGAAGTTGAAGGAAGTCGCCCTCACGGGCGACGAATACAAGGTGATCGTCGAGCTGCTCGGTCGCGCCCCCAACGAGGTCGAGCTCGGGATGATCGGCGTTCTCTGGTCCGAGCACTGCTCCTACAAGACTTCGAAGCCCTTCCTGCGCCGGCTCCCCAGCAGTGGCGCGCGTGTCATCGAGGGCCCGGGCGAGAACGCCGGCGTGATCGACGTCGGCGAGGGTTGGGCCGTCGTGTTCAAGATCGAATCGCACAACCATCCCAGCGCGATCGAGCCCTACGAGGGCGCCGCCACCGGCGTGGGCGGGATCCTCCGCGACGTCGCCGCGATGGGCGCCCGGCCGGTGGCGATCCTCGACTCCCTCCGCTTCGGACCGCTGCCCGGGAGCCGCCACCTGTTCGAGGGCGTCGTCAGCGGGATCGGCGGCTACGGCAACTGCGTCGGCGTGCCGACGGTCGGCGGAGAGGTCTACTTCGAGGACTGCTACGCCGACAACCCGCTGGTCAATGCGATGTGCGTCGGGATCGTTCGCATCGACCAGCTGCAGCACGCCCGAGCCGAGGGGCCCGGCAACCTGCTCCTGCTGGTCGGCGCCGACACCGGCCGGGACGGGATCCACGGCGCCTCCTTCGCCTCCCTCGAGCTGGACGACAGCTCGGAGGAACGGCGCCCGGCGGTCCAGGTCGGCAACCCCTTCCTCGAGAAGTGCCTCATCGAGGCGCTCCAGGAGCTGATCGGCCATTCGGCGGTGGTCGGGATCCAGGACCTTGGCGCGGCGGGACTGACCAGCGCTGTCGCCGAGGCCGCCTCGCGGGGCGGCTCGGGCGCGCTGATCGACCTCGACCGGGTTCCCCGCCGCGAGCTCGGGATGTCGCCCTACGAGGTGATGCTCTCGGAGTCACAGGAAAGGATGCTGGTCATCGTCGAGCGCGGGCGGCAGGCCGAGATCCTTCCCGTCTTCGAGAAGTGGGACCTCCATGTCGCCGTCATCGGCGAGGTGACCGAGGACGGCCACCTGACGGTCGAGGCGGACGGCAGGGTCGCAGCCCGCATCCCTGTCGACGTGCTGACCGATAAGGCTCCCGCCCGGATCCTCCAGGGCCGCGCGCCGGACGCCGCCCGGCGACGGCTCGACCTCGACGCGGTCCCGGCGGTTCCGGAGAGCATCCCCGGCTCGCTGCTCAAGCTGCTCGGCCATCCCAACATCGCCAGCAAACGGTCGGTCTTCCGCCGCTACGACCAGCAGGTCGGCAACGCGACAGTGATCCGGCCAGGCGGCGACGCGGCGATGATCCGGATCAACGGGACGTCGATCGGGATCGCCATGACGACCGACTGCAACAGCCGCTACTGCGAGCTCGACCCCTACCTGGGGGCGCAGATCGCAATCGCGGAGGCCGCCCGGAACATCGTCGCAACTGGCGCCCGGCCGGTTGCCATCAGCGATTGCCTGAACTTCGGCAACCCTGACAAGCCGGAGGTCTACTGGCAGCTCGAGGAGACGACCAGCGGCCTGGCGAACGCCTGCCGCGCGCTCGACCTCCCGATCGTGAGCGGCAACGTGAGCCTCTACAACGACACCGACGGCCGCTCCATCCACCCGACCCCTGTGATCGGGATGATCGGCCTGATCGACGACTACCAGAAGCGGCTCGAGGCCGGCTTCGCCGTCGACGGCGACTTCGTCCTGCTCGTCGGCGCAACCGGAAACGACCTCGGCGGCAGCCGTTATCTGGAGATCGAGCACGACCTCTTCGCGGGCCGCCCGCCCGAGGTGGACCTCCTCGGCGAGCGGGCCGCCCACGAATACCTGCTCGCCGCCGCGGCCGGCGGCCATCTCCGCTCCGCCCACGACGTCAGCGAGGGCGGCATGCTGGTGGCGCTGGCGGAGGCGTGCCTTCTCGGCGAGCGAGGCGTGCGCTGCCCGGCGCTGACGTCCTCGGCCGACCTCCGGACCGACGCCCTCTATTTCAGCGAGACGCAGGGACGCTTCATCGTCAGCGCCCCCTCCCGCTCGATGCCCGAGCTGCAGAACCTGGCGCGCCGCCACCGCGTCGAGATCCAGCTTCTGGGCCTGACCGGCGGGGACGCGCTGGAGTTCGAGGGCGAGTTCAGCGTCCCGATCGCGGAGCTCGGCGGAGCGTACTACGGCGCTTTTGAAGAGGGCAAAGGCTGATGTGCGGGATCTTCGGCATCCACGCCCGCGACGAGGACGTCGCCAACCTCACCTACTTCGGTCTCTTCGCCCTCCAGCATCGGGGCCAGGAGTCGGCCGGGATCGCAGTCGGCAACGGCAGCAATGTGGCCATCCACCGCGACATGGGGCTCGTCAACCAGGTCTTCAGCCCGGCCGTCATCGGCGGTATGAAGGGAGTCGTGGCGCTCGGCCACACCCGCTACTCGACCACCGGATCGAGCGTGGCCGAGAACGCCCACCCGATCCCGCTCCGGCACCCGATCCTCGGGCCCGGCGCGATAGCGCACAACGGCAACCTGCTCAACGCGGAGGCAATCCGCCGCGACCTCGAGTCGCAGGGCGTCCAGTTCGAGACCTCGCTCGACACCGAGGTGATGGCGCGGCTGATCGAGGCAACCCACGGCAAGACCTGGGCGGAGGTGATCCGCGGCGCCTTCAGCCGTGTGGTCGGCGCCTACTCCTGCGGCGTGATAACGCCCAACGAGGTCATCGCAATCCGAGATCCCTTCGGCTTCCGGCCGCTCTGCATCGGGTTCATCCCCCACGCCGGGCAGCCGTCACACGTCTTCGCTTCGGAAACCTGCGCCCTCGACACCGTCAATGCGACCTTCGTCCGGGAGGTGCAGCCGGGCGAGATGGTCGTGATGACCGATCACGGCGTGGAGAGCATCATCTTCCAGAAGCAGAGCCGCCACGCCATGTGCGTCTTCGAGTTCATCTATTTCGCGCGGCCGGACTCGATCCTCAAGAACTGCGAGCTGGAGGAGGCCCGCATCCGGATGGGCCAGCAGCTCGCCAGGGAGGCGCCGGTCGAGGCGGACATGGTCATCGCGCTCCCCGACTCAGGCACGCCGGCCGCGATCGGCTACGCCGAGGCTTCGGGCATCCCCTTCCGGGAAGGCCTCGTCAAGTCCCGCTACATCAACCGAACCTTCATCCAGCCGACGCAATCGCTGCGCGAGGCGGGGGTGATCCTCAAGCTCAACCCGCTCAAGCGCACCCTGGCCGGGAAACGGGTGATCGCGGTCGACGACTCGATCGTCCGGGGGACCTCCTCAAAGCGGGTCATCGACATGCTGCGAAGGGCGGGTGCGACCGAGGTGCACATGCGAATCTCCTCGCCGCCGATGCGCTTCCCCTGCTTCATGGGTGTCGACATCGGGTCCTCCAAGGAGCTGATCGCCGCCCGCCGCACCGTGCCCGAGATCCGCGACCAGATCGGCGCCGACTCGCTTGCCTACCTCTCCATCCCGGGCCTCATGAAGGCCGTCGGCCGGGGCACCATCGACGAGTTCTGCCGCGCCTGCTTCGACGGCTCCTACCCGGTGGCGGTGCCCCAGCAGCTGGAGATGGACAAGCTGGCCCTCGAAACTCCCGGAGCCCGCTGACCTGACCCAGGAAGGACTTTCCTACGCGGCCGCCGGCGTGGACATCGCGGCGTATGAGCGCGCCCTGGAGCGGGCCAAGCCGCTTCTGGCGGCCACCGCCGGGCCGGAGGTCGCCGCCGGTGTCGGCCCCTTCGCAGGCCTCTACCGGCTTGCCACCGGTGGCTATCTGGCGGCGTCCGCCGACGGCGTCGGGACCAAGATCAAGGTCGCGATCGCGCTCGGCAGCCACCGCGGCATCGGCGTCGACCTCGTCAACCACTGCGTCAACGACATCGCGACCACCCGCGCCAAGCCGCTCTTCATGCTCGACTACTTCGCCTGCGGCACCCTCGAGGAAGAGGTGTTCAGCGAGGTGCTGGCGGGGATGGCGGAGGCCTGCACGGCGGCCGGCTGCGCGCTCCTGGGCGGGGAGACGGCGGAGATGCCGGGGATGTACGCGCTCGGCGACTACGACCTGGCCGGCTTCATCGTGGGGCTGGTCGCGGAGGGCGACGTGCCCGACCTCGGATCGGTCCGCGCCGGCGACGTGCTCGTCGGGCTGCCCTCCTCTGGCCTGCACACCAACGGCTTCTCGCTCGTCCGCAAGGTGTTCCACGAGTTCCCATCCGAGCTCCTCACGCCGCATCGCTCCTACCAGGGAGAGCTCGCCGCCCTGTCCTGGAAGGCGGCGGCCCACGTCACCGGCGGCGGGATCCCCGGCAACCTTGGGCGAGCGCTGCCGGCGGGCCTTGATTACCGCCTCGAGCGGGGCGCCTGGCAGGTGCCCGCGATCTTCCGGGAGATCCAGGAACGGGGAAGGGTGAGCGACGAGGAGATGTTCGGTACCTTCAACATGGGCATCGGGATGATCCTGATGATGGACCGCGCCCTCGTCCCCAGCGGCTCGCTGGTGATCGGCGAGGTGGTGGCCGAATGAGGCTGGGCGTGCTCGTCTCGGGAAAGGGCTCCAACCTGCGCAACCTCGTCGACCGCGGTTTCGAGGTCGTCGGAGTCGCCACCAACAAGCCGTCCTGCGGCGGCGCGGCCTTCGCCCGCGAGCACCGGATCCCCCTGGGGGAGTTCTCCCAGAAGTCGTTCGCGTCGCTCGTCGAGCGCGATGCCGCGATGCGCGGCTGGCTGCTCGAGCGCGAGGTCGACCTGGTCGTGAACGCCGGCTACGACCGGATCCTCGCCGGCGCCTTCGTCGGCTCCTTCGAGGACCGGATGATCAATATCCACCCCTCGCTGCTGCCCGCCTTCGCAGGCGGTATGGACGCGGTCGCCCAGGCCCTGGCTCGGGGGGTCAAGGTCACCGGCTGCACCGTCCACTTCGTCACTGAAGAGGTCGACGCAGGACCGATCCTCCTCCAGGCGGCGGTACCGGTGCTGCCGGACGACACCGTCGAGACGCTGCACGCCCGCATCCAGGTCGAGGAGCACCGTATCCTCCCCGAAGCGATCGAGATGCTGAAGAACCGAATTGCCCCGGCGCGCGCTCCTCTCCGTTAGCGACAAGTCGGGCCTCCCCGACTTCGCCCGCTCCCTCGCCTCCCTGGGCTTCGAGCTCTACTCGACCGGCGGGACGCTCGAAGCGCTCAGGGAGGCGGGCATCGAGGCCGGCCCGGTTTCCGACCTCACCGGCTTCCCCGAGATCCTGGACGGCAGGGTGAAGACGCTCCATCCCGGCGTTCACGGCG
>DATCOZ010000110.1:0-7108 GCA_036564345.1 Candidatus Dormiibacterota bacterium
GTCATCGTGTCCTCGATCGCCTCGATGTCCTTCAGGGTCTTGAAGGTGTTCCCGGTCAGGGTGACGTCGCGGAGCAGCTCGCCCGGCTCGCCGTCCTCGATCAGGTAGGCCAGGCCGGCCGAGAAGGTGAACATCTCCATGTTGGTCTGGCCACCGAGCGACTCCACGCAGTAGAGGCCGCGCTTGATCCCCTTGAAGACGTCCGCCCGGCTGGTGCTGCCGGGCCCGATGTAGGTGCTCCGCATCCGCACGATGGGGGGAAAGCGGTAGCTGATCGCGCGGGCGTTGCCGGTCGGCGCTTCGTTCAGCGCGCCGGCGGTCTCGCGGGAATGAAGGCGGCCGACCAGGCGGCCGCCCCGGATCAGGTCCGCCCGGCCGGCGGGGACGCCCTCCTCGTCATAACGGAGGGCTCCGCGAGAGCCGGCCACCAGGCCGGTGTCGTAGATGTCCAGCTCGGGCACGCCGAGCTCGGCCCCGAGCGTCATCACCTCCCGCATCCGCGGGTTCTCGTGGACGTGGTCGGACTCGCTCAGGTGCCCCACCGCCTCGTGGGCGAAGACGCCGGCCAGCCGGGGGTCGATGACGACCGTGTACTCGCCCGCTTTCGGCTTCGCGGCTCGGGTCAGGCCGTCGCATTGGAGGCACGTGCGCAGCACCGTCTCCTCGGTGAGGCCGGGAAGGGACGCGTCGTCGCTCGATCCGGTGGTGAAGGAGCGGCGCTGGACGCGGCCCCCAGCCGCGGCGATGGCGACCACCCCGGCCTGGACGTCGACCCGCTCCTGGTAAAGGGCGGTGCCCTCGGTCGTGGCAAGCCAGATCCGAGCGCGGCGATCCACGTAATAGGAGGTGGAGGTGGTGATCGGGTTCCCGTAGCCGAGGACGATCGCGTTCATCGCCCGCAGGCGCTCGACCTTGCTGTCGAGCGACACCTGCGACGGGTCGACGACCAGGGTGCCGGGTATCCGGTCGACCACCGGTTGAACCGGCGCCAGGGTGACCGGGCCGCCACCGACGAGCCCGGCCTGGGCGATAGCGGAACGGGCCATCTCGCCGACGTCCTCGATCCGGTTGAAGCTCGTGAAGCCCCAGGCGCCATCGACCAACGCCCGCACGTCGCCGCCGCGTTCCTGGCGCTGGTTGAGGCTCTCGAGGTCGGCGCCCTGGAAGGAGAAGTCGGTCGAGGCCGATTCCTCGACGCGGATCTCGAGGTACTGGCAGCGGCCGGCGAGCTCCTGGCAAACCCGCGCGAGGTCCTCCTCCAGCTCGGGATGGGCGGCGACAGTCATCCCGAAAAGACTAGTGGTAGTGACGTACATTCCCAGTGGTATGGCCGACAGCTCTTTCGAGATCACGCGACCCGCCGAGGCGGAGAACCTGAACATGGCCTGCTTCGCCATCACCCGTGCGCTGGAGGATCTCGATTTCTCGGTTCCCGAGGCCGCACCGCTGGCCCGGCACCTGCTCCGGATCGCGGGCCGGATCGTGATCGACAGCGGCACCGTGGGCGCCGATCCGGCGGTGTGGGCGAACACCGAGTCGATGGCGCTGCAGTGGCTCCGCGATGCCCTCCGACCTCACGGCTACGACATCCAGCCGCTGCCGGGTTCGGGCCGGCAGCCCGTCGAGGATCCCAGCCAGGGCTGGTCCTGATCGTCGCCCGCCGGGCGTAACCCGGCGTCGTATCTTCTGCCTGAAGCCTTTGGCCACGGCAGCAACCTCCTTCCCGACCAGGGCCGTTCCGACCGGGCCGGCGGACCGTGTCCGGCGCACCGTGGCGCTGCTCGAGCGGCGCGGCTACGCGTTTTCGCCGGCACGGCTGGCGGAGGTGTGCCTCGGTGGTCCGATCTCGCCCGGGCAGCTGCTGGCTGCGGTCGACGGTGGCGAGCTCCGAGTCGAGTCCGGCCTGGTGGTCAGCGCAGCCTGTCGGGCAGGGGCAGACGCGATCGTGCTCCGGCAGGCCGCCCACCACACGGCCGCGCCCGGCTACCTGCTCGAGGCGGAGGCCTTCGGCCGTGCCCTCGCCGGCTGGTTCCCCTTCGTGATCAGCGTTTCGATAGCCGGTTCGCTGGCCAGCGGCGGTTTCCGGGAATCGGATGACGTGGACATCAACCTGGTGGTCGAGGACGGCCACCGCCCCCTCGCCTACGTGCTGCTCAACCTGCTCGGAGTCGCCCACGCGGTTCGCCATCGCGGCAAGCCGGTCGATGCCCACTCCGCGCGGCCAATCGCACCCCGCGTGATGACCGCGAACCTCGTCCTCGAACGCTCCCAGTGCTTCCCGCTGGCGCGCCAGGACGAGGACATGGCCTACGAGCTGCTCGCCTCTCGAACCGTCATCGGCGGCGCCTTCCTGAGCACCGTCGTGGCCGCCAACCCGGGTATCGCCGAGCACTTCCCACAGCTCCGCGAATCCGTCTCCGCGAGCGCCGCCGAGGTGCGCTCGCGGCTGCCTCGCGCCCTTTTCCCAGCCTTCCTCGACCGCCCGGCCAAGGCCTTCGGAAGAGCCGCCTGGAGGTACATGCAGTGGACGCGGAGGAACCGGCCCGAGGCGATCGCCAGGGTGGCCTTCGTCCGCTCCACGATGCGCCCCTACGCTTTGTTCGACGACTGAAGGTGAGGGCTGGCGCGTGACCCTCGCGGCGGTCGTGCTGATCGGGATCTCGAGCTGTTTCCTGTTCGCCTACGGAACCAACCTCGTCTATCTCAGCGTCCGCGCGGCCCGGCTGCCGCGGCCGGCGGTGCCGGAGCCGCTCCTCTCCGGCGAGCCACTGGTCGCCGTTCAGCTGCCGATCTACAACGAGCGCTACGTCGCCGAGCGGGTGATCGACGCGGCAGCCAGGCTCGACTGGCCGCGGGACAGGATCGAGGTGCAGGTCCTCGACGACTCGGATGACGAGACGGTCGCCATCGTGGCCGCGCGGGTCGCCTACTGGCGTGCCCGCGGGCTCTCCATCTCGCAGCTGCGGCGCGACGTCCGCACCGGCTACAAAGCAGGCGCACTCGCCGCCGGGTTGGCGGCGACGGACGCCGAGCTGATCGCGATCTTCGACGCCGATTTCCTGCCCACGCCGGACTTCCTGCGCCGCTCGGCCGGCGCGCTGGCCCACCCCCGGGTCGGCTTCGTCCAGGCTCGCTGGACCCACCTGAACCGCGATTACTCGATGTTCACCCGGCTCCAGTCGTTGATGGTCGACTTCCATTTCTGGGTCGAGCAATCGGTGCGGCCGAGCGCGGGCTACCTGACCAACTTCACGGGGACGGCCGGGCTCTGGCGGCGTGCCGCCATCGAGGCGGCGGGCGGCTGGTCCGCCGACACCCTGACCGAGGACCTCGACCTGAGCTACCGCGCGCAGCTCGCCGGTTGGCGGGCGGTGTTCCTGGAAGGCCTGGCCGTTCCGCAGGAGCTGCCGGTCGCGGTCAACGCCTACCGCGGCCAGCAATCGCGCTGGGCGACGGGCAGCTTCCAGACCGCGATCAAGCTCCTTCCCGCAGTCCTCCGCAGCCGCCGGCCGGCGTCCCACAAGTTCCAGGCGACGATGCACCTGCTCGCCTACCTGGCTCCCGCGCTGATGTTGCTGCAGCTCGCCTGCTACCCCTTCGTGCTCCTGGCCAAGGTCGAGCACGACCCACTTTTCGGAGAGATCCGGGTGCCGATCCTCGTCAACCTGCTGAGCTTCGCCCCGACCCTCGGCTTCGCGATCGCGCAGTGGCGCGCCGGGCACGGCTGGGCCCGCCGGCTGCCCGGGATACTCGCCTGGTCGTTCGTCGGCGCGGGGACCTCAGCGACAGTCGTTGCGGCCCTGGCTCGTGCCTTCCGCCGCGGCGGCGTCTTCAAACGCACGCCGAAGTTCCGGATCGAGGCAAGGGACGAGGAATGGCGGGATCACGCCTACGTTCGAGCGGGCGACCCGGCAGCGCTCGCCGAGCTCCTCCTCGGCAGCTGCGGGCTGGCCCTCTGCGTCGCTGCGGTCGTCCTGCGGGAGTGGCTGATCGCCTTCTATTCGCTGCTCTTCTCGGTCGGCTTCCTTTATCTCTCCTTCTACAGCGCGATCCAGGCGCTGGAGGTCCTGACCGTGCGCAGGTTGGGCCGCGATGCCCTGGCCAGCATCCGGGCACGGGGACCGGTGCTGCTCCTGCTCGCCGCGCCGGCGGCGCTGCTGGTGGCGCTGGCGCAGTGGCCGGACCCCTTCGAGGATTCCTTTCAGCACTGGCTGATCGCCGCCAACCTGGTCCAGACCGGGCGCCTCGCGGACCCGCTGTTCGGGATGCAGGACACCTGGCTGCCGGCTTACAGCTTCTTCGCCGCCGCGGTCCTCCGGGTCGCCGGCTGGCACCAGATGGGAGCCCTCAAGCTCGCCAACGTAGGCCTCGCCCTGGTCACTCTCGCCATTGTCAGAAAGCTGGCCCCAACACCTCGCCAGGGCGGGCTGGCGGTGCTGCTGCTGGCCCTGAATCCGATCTTCCTGCTGACGGCCACCTCGGCGGTCGCCGAGCCCCTCCTCCTCCTCGCGCTCACCGCCAGCGCCGCGTCGCTGCTGGCGCGGCGGCATGCCCTCGCCGCCTCCTGGGCGGTGATCGCCTGCCTCACCGGCACCAAGGCGTGGCTCTGGCTCTTCTGCGCGGTCGCCGTGCTCGCCGGTGGTGCCATGCTCTCCCGCCGCCGTCCGGCGCTCGCGCAGCGGTTGGCCTGGGCGATGCCCGCCGTCGCGGTGCTCCTGGTCCTCCAGCTGACCGCCGGCCCGGCGTCGCGCTCGGTCGCACGGGCGGCCCAGGAGGTGGGTTCGGCGGTAGCCCGGGGCGACCTCAATCCGGACCCGGCCGGGCGCGCGCTCAGCTTTCTCGGCTACTTCCTGCTGGCAAGCCTTCCTCTTGTCGTTCTGGCTCCGCTCGGAATCCGGACCTACCTGGCAGAGGGTGGCGTCGCCAAGCTGCGACTGGTCATCCTCCCGGGCCTGCTCTACCTGGGCGTCGTCACCGCCCTCGTCTTCGCCGGGATCTACAGCGGCAGCCATCGCTACTACTACCTCGCGCTGCCGGGGCTCGCGCTGCTGGCCGCGGCCGGCCTCGATCGCCACCCTGCCCACCTCGGTGTGGCCGCCTCGGCGGCCGCCGGGCTGGCGACGCTCGCCTTCCTCCCCGTGCTCGCGGGCTTCTCCGCCATCGACCGCGGCCTGGTCGCCGCAGGCACGGCGGCCGCCGGCCAACCGGGCGCGTTGCTGACCGACTCCCCGGTCGCCGCCTTCTACAGCGGCAAGCAGCCGGACCGCATCTTCGGTTCGCGCGATCTCCCGGCCGGGCAGCTCGCGGCGACGGACTGGCTTCACCAGCGGATGGTCGGCACCGTCGTCACCGAGGACATCGGCTACTACCGGCTGACGACGGTGTTCCCGGAGCTTGTCCGAGGCGCGCCGGCGGCGCCCTTCAGCACCCTCGGCAGTGAGGCGGCCTACACCGTCCCCGGCGGCAAGCGCGCCTTCGCCTACTCATTGCCGCCGGAGCGCCTCTGCGCCTGGGTCACCGACTCGGTGGTGGCCGAGCTCGACCCCGCCGAGCAGCCCAATGCGGGCAAGACGGCGGGGCTGGCGAAGGGCCTGGTCCTGGAAGGGGCCGGCGGCCTGCTCGCGGGCGAGGGGATGGGCTTCGGGGTGCCCCTCGTCCGCTACCCCGAGGGTGATTACCTCGGCGGCTCGGGGACCGTCGTCGACATCTCGACACCCGGACGGCCGGGCTGGGTCAAGACCTTCGAGCTCGACCGTCTCGGCGTGAACAACGATCGCGGCTTCGTCGCCGTCGCCAGCCGGGGCCAGGTCCAGGTCACCTACCGGGTCGGCCCGGGAACCGTCGACATCAGCGTCAGGGCACCCGGCCTGGACCCGGGCTTCGAGCAGGTGGTCCTCCTCAACGAGGAGTCGAGCCGCTTCGACGACTTCGCCGACGCGACCCGGACCTGGCAGGGGAGCAGCATCGGCTCCTGGCGGCCGGTGAATGGCGATTGGGGCCGGTTCCGGTCTGGCTCCGTCGGGCTGGAGTGGTCGCTGCCCAGCATCCCAACCGCGATCGGAATGTATGCGGCGCGCGAGAACCGCAGCCCTGACATCGACTTCAGCGGCATCGAGTACGTCTTCGGACCCGGCTTCACAGGAGCCGACTACCAGCTGACGGTCAGCAAAGCGAGGTGAATCGAATGGACCAGGTCGACGTCGTTCTCATCTATCCGCAGCGTGCACCCCGGAAAGGGAGGCACTGGATCATGCCATCGCTCGGGCTCGCCTACCTGAGCTCCGCGCTCCGCGGCGCGGGCTATACGGTGCGCCAGATCGACCACACCTTCCTGGCGCGGCGCGAGGTGCTGGCTGAGGTGGAGAGGCTCAAGCCGGCGGTGATCGGCATCTACTGCATGGTCACCATGCAGGACGAGGCGTTCTCCCTCGCGAAGGATCTGCGGGGCA
Organism: Candidatus Dormiibacterota bacterium; assembly: GCA_036564345.1. Taxonomy (GTDB): domain Bacteria; phylum Chloroflexota; class Dormibacteria; order Dormibacterales; family Dormibacteraceae; genus UBA6019. The sequence continues at coordinate 6,450 of DATCOZ010000110.1, forward strand.
AGGCTCTGCTGGTGGTCGGCGGCCCCTACCCGAGCGGCGAGCAGGAGCCCTTCCTCGACGCCTTCGACCTGGTCGGCGTCGGGGAGGGCGAGGAGACGATCGTCGAGATCATGCGTCATCTCGATGACCGGCGCTGGGAGGAGATCAAGGGTCTCGCCTTCAAGACTCCCTCGGGCGAGGTCGTCAAGACCGAGTCGCGGGCCCGGAACAAGGACATGAGCGTGCTCGCGCCGCCCTACCGGGCCGACCTGCCGAACGCCGAGTACATCGCCTACTGGCGGCGCCACTGGAAGGACGCGACCACCCCGCTGATGGCAAGCCGCGGCTGCCCCTTCCGGTGCGAGTTCTGTCACAAGCCGGTCTTCGGCGACCTCTTCCGGGCGCGCTCGTCCGAATCGGTGATCGCCGAGATGCGGGAGATCGCGGCCCTCGGCTACGACCATATCTGGATGTCCGACGACCTCTTCACCCTCAACTACCACCGGACGATGGAGCTCTGCCAGGACATCGAGGCGGCAAACCTTCCGCTGACCTGGGAATGCCTCTCCCGGGTGACCCACGTCGACTACGAGCTCTTCGCGCAGATGAAGCGGGCGGGTTGCAAGCGGATCTTCTTCGGCATCGAGTCGGGTGACGAGGGCGTTCTCAAGCAGATGCAG
>DATCOZ010000138.1:0-6478 GCA_036564345.1 Candidatus Dormiibacterota bacterium
AGAGCGCTTGCTTCACACGCAAGAGGTCGCTGGTTCAATCCCAGCGCCGCCCACCAGAGCAGTGGCCCCGTCGTCTAGTGGACCAGGACGCAGCCCTCTCAAGGCTGAGATCGCGGGTTCGAATCCCGCCGGGGCTACCACCGTGACTCCTTCCCGGAGCGGTGGCTTCGCTGCCCTCCATTTCGCAATACCGCCAGCAAAAAAAGCGTATGGTTGCTGCTTGAGTCTCAGGTCACAGATCGGCCGGACTTCGGTTCGGATCGAGCGACGGGTCAAGCTCGATGTCTGTCCCTTCGCCAGGCCCTTCCCGGCCGGCTTCGACGGCTGCCCGGAGTTCGAGTCGACCGCCTTTGTCGCCACCGACCTGTCGCATCGACCTCTCGGCGAGCAGGTGACCTGCCGAAACCTCAAGGTTGGCGGCAGCATGACCCGGGGCTACTACCCGCGCTGCGGGGTCGGATGGCCGGCTCGACGGCGAGGCGAGGCGATTATTTCCAGATAGGCTGTGGCGCCTCTTTCCTGCGTAGGCAACAGGAAACGCAAAAGGGGCGTAGTGTTATAGCGATCGTGTTACATAAACAGATCGCCGTGGGCCAGGAGGTCAGCCTCGGCGGGGAAAACCCCGACTGGCTCCTCGTCGATGGCGCCGAAGGCAAGACCCTTCACCTGCTTCGGACCTTCGGGGAGCCGGCCCATCACTCGGCCGGGTTCTGGATCGAGGGGGTGCTCATCCGGGCCGCCCGCTGGCCCCTCGACTGAAGGCACCCGTCCCTTGCGGCGGGATCCGATAATTTCATTCCAGGCATGGGGGGAAACGAGACTGCCGAGCTCCGCCGGATGATGCCGTTCGCCGCTCTGCTGGGCATCGAGGAGGTCACCGCCGCACCCGAGGGGGTGATCGGCCGGGTCCGCTGGGACGAGAACCGCTGCACCTCGTTCGGAGTCCTTCACGGCGGCGTCCTGATGGCGCTGGCCGATTCGATAGCAGCCTACTGCGCGGTCCTCAACCTTCCCGAGGGCGCGGGCACGAGCACGATCGAGTCGAAGACCAACTTCCTGCGCGCCGTCCGCTCCGGCCACGTCGAGGCGCGGGCGCGACCGCTCCACGTCGGCAGGACGACGATCGTGATTGACACCGAGCTCTACGACGACCAGGATCGGCTTGTCGGCCGGGTGACGCAGACCCAGGCCGTGCTGGCGCCCCGCTCGTGAGCGGCCTCGTCTTCGCCGCCATCGCCCCTCACGGCAGCTCCGCGATCCCTGGCGCGGTGGCGCTGGAGGAAGACGCCAAGGCGGGCAGGACGCAGGCGGCGATGGCCGAGCTGGAGCGGCGCTGCGCAAGCGCGCGACCGGAGGCGGTGATCGTGCTCACACCCCACAACGTCCATGTCGAGGGCGCCATGGCGGTCGTGACCGCGGGCAGCCTGGCCGGTGGGCTTTCCGACTGGGGTGCGCCCGGCATCACGCTCAAGGCGGCCGTCGACCTCGAGCTGGCCGAGAAGGTGAAGGCAGGGCTTCGCGCGGCGGGCATCCCCGTCGTCGGCATCAGCTTCGGCGGCAACAACCCACACGAGTCCGTCCACCCGATGGACTGGGCGGTCCTCATCCCGCTCTGGTTCATGGGCGGAAGGGCAGAGCCGCCGGTCCCGGTCGTCGTCGTCTCGCCGGCGCGGGACCTTACCCCGGAGGCTCACGTCGAGGCGGGCCGGGCGATCTCGGAGGCCGCCGCGGCCGGCAAGCGGGTCGCGCTGGTCGCCAGCTGTGACCACGGCCACGGCCACCAGGAGACCGGCCCCTACGGCTTCAGGCCCGAATCGAAGGTGTTCGACGACCGCGTCGTCGAGATCGTCAAGGCCAACCGGCTGAGCGACCTCGTGGACCTCGACCCCGATCTCGTCAGGGCCGCCGCCGCCGACAGCTGGTGGCAGATGCTCATGCTCGCCGGCGCGATCGAGAACAAGGGCTGGAAGGGCGAGTTCCTCTCCTACGAGCACCCGACCTACTTCGGGATGCTCTGCGCCGCCTACCACCCGCCGGGCTAGCCGCCGGGCAGGATCACGACCTTGCCGGTGCTCCGGCCCTCGGCAACCGCGGCGAGGGCAAGCGGCGGACTACCCACGCCTTTGTTTCTGCTCGACAAACCTTATTACCTTTGTCGACATCCCCAGCACAACATCGCCGCAGCTCCGGCTCTGCACCTGGAACCTTCACCTGGGGCTGGAGCTCGACCAGGTCGTCGGGTCGATCGAGGCGACCGAGGACTTCGCCCCGCTGGACCTGCTCGCCCTCCAGGAGGCGTCGATCCACGACGGCCGGGAGGATGCCGAGACGATCGCCCGCCGGCTGGGACCGGATTTCCGCCACCTGCAGGTCGAGACCCACGTGCTGCAGGGGCACGTCCAGGCCAACGCCCTGGTCTGGAACTCGCGCCGGGTGCGGATCCTCGAGAAGGACACGCTGCGGCTGCCCGGCCGGGCGGAGAGCCGCCTCTCCCGGACCGAGCGCACCCTGCTCAGCGTGATGCCGCTCCAGCAGCGGATGGCGCTCGTCTTCGACTGCTGGATCGCCGGCCAGGCGATCCGGCTCTACGTCGCGCACCTCGACGTGCTCGGCTACCAGCACAAGCTGCACCAGTTCAACCGGATCCTGGAGGACCTCACGACGCGCGACGAAGCCGACATCACGATCTTGGCCGGCGACCTGAACACTTTCAAGATGGGTCCCCGCCCACGCTGGACGAGGCTCCGCTCGGCGGCCGAGGAGGCCGGATTCGAAGACCTCACCACGGACATCAAGTGGACCCACCGCAGCCGCGTCCCGGCGCGCCAGAAGCTCGACGCGATCTTCCTGCGCTGCGAACGGCCCCTCCGCTACGAGTCCTGGAGCCTCGACCTACCCGGCTCCGACCACATCCCGGTCTTCGCCGAGATCCTCGGCTGGGCGGACTGAAAAAGTAGGCCGCGGAACCCGATGCTGGGTTCCACGGCCCCGGGAGAGAGGGGAAAAGCGTCACCTGCGAGCGGGCCGGTTGCCCGGAATCGCTGCCCGGGAACGCGGCGGTCAGATACCTGGCCTGTTCAGGGGTACGTGAACGTAACGCCCGAAACGGCGAAAGTCCCCGAACCTTTCCGTCAAAGGGTCCCTGTCGCAAAGCCGACAGCATTGCGCAACAAAAACCGCACAAGAGCGTAGCCTGACAGCGGTGTTGTGCGGAAACCACCATACGACGGTTTCCGTTCGCTCGGGTTCTGGAGAGGTGGAATGGCTATGAAGAGATGGTTTGTGCTGTGGTTGGTGGCGTCCGCGCTCGCACTGGTGCCGACGGCGGCGGCGGCGGAGGACGGGCAGGGCGACAGCCAGGGCAACCATTTCGGGCCCTACAACAGCGCCTCGACCGATTCGGGCACCTGTGGCAACGATTGGGCCGCCGACACCTACAAGCGGCAGTTCTTCGTCCAGCAGACAGGTCCGGCAACCTGGCAGGTGACGGAGAAGTACATCGAAGGCCAGTTCGTGACCGTCGCAGGTGCGAGCCCTGGCGGCTGCGAGGCCAGCTCGCCGCACGGCACGGCGATCACGGCTGACAACACCGGCAACTTCCACGGCATCCTGTCCGGGACCGTCACGAGCGGTACCTTCAACCCCGCCGGCTGCGACGTGGCGGAGGTCTGCGGCTCGTCGACCACCGGATTCATCGTGGCGGTCTTCGGCCCGGCCGCCCAGTACAGCTGCCTCTCCGGGGTGGGGACATGCAGCTTCTACTTCGCCTATCACGCCAACGGCGACCAGGACCTCGCCTTCCACAACTGGGTTAACGCGTCGGACGACCGGGGCGGCAACCGCGGCGACATCGCGACGAGCTAGCCGAACCGTTCGACCGAAGGGCGCCGGCGGTTTCGCCCGCCGGCTCCCGCGCCTCGTCCGACGTGGGCGCCTGCTCCGGCCGGTACGATCAGTCGGCAAGGTGCCGGTGTAGCTCAGCCTGGCAGAGCAGCGGCCTTTTAAGCCGATGGTCCAGGGTTCGAATCCCTGCGCCGGCACACCTGCGCCGGCACACCCCTGAAAACAATGGGAGCCGCAGTCACTGGACTGCGGCTCCCGAGGGGGGAAGTGTGAGTTTTTGGTCGCTCGCCTGTTCACTGGCGCCCGACAACTGCCATCTAACAGGGTGGTGGTGTCAAGCGCGCGACTTGTCGCAAACGGAGCGTCGACAAAAGGCCAACGGATCGCCGACGACCTCTGCTGGTCTTACACCCCGGCGCGTACATAATTGCTGCGATGGCTGTCGGTTCGCTCCACATCCTGCTGGTCGAGGATGATCCCGCGGTGGCCGGCATGTACCGGCTCAAGCTCGAGATGGAGGGCTATCGGGTCACCGTCGCCGGCGATGGGGAGGAGGGGCTCCGGATCGCCCAGGAGCAGCGGCCGCAGCTGATCTTCCTCGACATCCGCCTCCCCAAGCTGGACGGGATGTCCGTGCTGGAGGCGATGCGGGGCGACGACCGGACCCGCCACATACCCGTCCTCATCCTCTCCAACTACGGCGAGCCGCCGCTCATCGAGAGGGGTCTGCGGCTGGGAGCCCGCGAGTACCTCTTGAAGAGCGAGACGACACCCTCGGGGGTCGCAGCCCGCGCCCGCAGCTACACCGAGAAGGGCTCCCCGGCGGACAAGCCCAAGCCCGCCTAGGGGCCGGGCGCCACCAGCGGAACGCCCGGGCTCTGGTCAGGGTCGAGGGCGTAGATCGGCGTCGCCTTGGTCGCCCCTTTGAGGATCATCGGCGCCTGTGCCGTCGCCCGTACCTCGGCGGCCACCTGGCGATAGGTGTTCTGGCTGAGGAAGGCTCCCGCCGGCCGCCGCTTGGAGAGGTAGCTCGCGTTATTGACCGGTACGCCGATCAGCGTGTACTCGAGCCGCCGCTCGGAGCCGATGTTGCCGGCGACCACGTAGCCGCTGTCGAGGCCGATGCCAACCTCCAATGGTGGGTCGCCGACGCTGGCCCGGGGGATGTTCATCTCCTTCACCGCCGCCAGCATGTCGGTTGCCGCCCGTACCGCCTGGTGGGCGGAGTCCTCGACCGGGACCGGGGCGCCGAAGACGACCAGCAGCCCGTCGCCCTGGAACTTGTCGATGTTGCCGCCGTGGTCGAGCACGATGTCGACCATCTGCCGGAAGTACTGGTTGAGGAGGTGGACGAGGTCCTCCGCCTCCATCTCCTGGGAGAGGGTCGAGAAGCCCGCGATGTCGGAGGCCAGCATCGTCACCTTCAGCCGTTCGCCGGCGAGGAAGTCGCCCTTGGGATCGTTGAGGACGCGCTCCATGACCTGCTTGTTGACGTAGCGCTCGAACGTCTTGCGGAGCCGTTCGGAGTGCTCGTAGCTCTGCTTGAGGGAGGAGAAGAGGCGGGCGTTGTCGATCGCGATGGCCGCCTGGTGGGCGATCACCTGGAGGAAGCCGAGGTCCGCCTCCTGGAAGATGCCCGACTTGAAGGGGTTGTCGACATAGACGGCCCCGATGCACTCGCCCCGGATCAGGAGGGGCACGGCGATGATCGAGCGGAGGTTGCGCAGGATCACCGACTGCTGGCCCTTGAACCGCGCGTCGGTGACCGCGTCGGTCGTCAACAGGGGCTGCTTGTCGCGGATGCACTGCTCGACGAAGGTGTGCGAGCCGGAGAACTCGGTCCCCTCCGAGACGCCCGTTTCGTTGCGCGCCACCCGGACCCGGAGGATTCCCTCCTCGACCAGCACGACGTAGCCGCGGGACGCGTTCATCAGGTCGATGACCTTGTCGAGCACGCGGCGGAGGACCTCGTCCAGATCGAGGCTCGAGGTGAGGTCCGCAGCCACCTCGTAGAGGAGCCGGTCGCGGCTCAGAGTGGGGTCGATGCTGGCCATCTGAAGCCGAACGAGTCTAACAGCGGAACCCGGCCATTCCACGATCGACCGGGGGTCGGCCGGGCGTCAAAAGAGGAGGCATAAACTTCTCAGCCGGTGACCCAGACCCCAGCCGTCCGACCCGCCCTGTCCGCCGTGCTCGAGGCCCTCAACCCGCAGCAGCGGGAGGCAGCCGAGCACACCGACGGTCCCCTCCTCATCTTCGCGGGCGCAGGCTCCGGCAAGACCCGTGTGCTGACGACCCGGATCGCCTACCTGATCTCGCAGCGGAAGGCGTGGCCGGAGCGGATCCTCGCCGTCACCTTCACCAACAAAGCGGCCAGGGAGATGCGCGAGCGGGTCGGCCAGCTGGTCGGCGAGGAGATCGCCCGGGACATGTGGGTCGGCACCTTCCACCACACCTGCGTGCGCATCCTCCGCCGTGAAGCGCCCAACCTCGGCCTCGAGCGGAGCTTCACGATCTTCGACGAGGACGACACCCGGGCGGCCCTGAAGCGGGTGCTTGACGGCTTCGGCCTCGACCAGAAGCGCTACCCGCCGTCGCTGATCGCAAACGCCATCTCGAACGCCAAGAACGAGCT
>DATCOZ010000185.1:0-10504 GCA_036564345.1 Candidatus Dormiibacterota bacterium
AGAAGGTGCTGGGCGAGACCTCGGCGGCTTCGGCGATCTCGCCGACCGTTGTCGCCTCGTAGCCGCGCTCGGCGAAAAGGCGGAGCGCGTGCTCCTGGATCGCCGCCCGCGTCTTGGCCTTCTTGCGCTCCCGCAGCCCTGGCCGCGGTGGATCAGCCTCGAGCACCAGGCTCATATTCTGCTCTCGTCATCGCAGCCTCGACCCGCGGGGCCGTGGCAACCCGTCCTGGCAGGAAGGCCAGGGCGAGGACCGCGCCGGCCAGGGCGATCGCCGCCGAGACCAATAGCCCGTTGTCCATGCCGGCCACGAAGGCGGTCCGCACCGAGTCGAGGAGCGTGGGCGAATGAAGGCGCTGCGCAACCGCGATGCCGCCGAAGACGCTTCGCCTCCTCGCCTCCGCGGCAGGCGCCGGCAGGGCGCTGAGGTGCAGATGGGCCTGGTAGGTGGAGTTGAGGACCGAGCCCAGGATCGCGGCTCCGAACGCCGGACCGAGCTTGGTCACGGTCTGCATCAATGCGGATCCGACTCCCCTCCGCTCGGCCGAAAGCTGACCGAGGGCCGCGGACGCCGCGGTCGAGAGGCACATGCCGGCGCCGACTCCGACCGTGAACGTCCAGGCCACGATGAAAGCGTCGCTGGACCCGACCGTCATCGTCCCACCCGCGGCCATGCCGATGGCGAGCACCACAAAGCCGAGGGTGGCCGTGAACTTGGGGCCGATGCGGGCGGCGACGCGGTCGGCCGGAACGGCGCCGGCCACCATGCCGCCGATCAGGGCCAGCAGTCGCAGGCCTGAGCCCTGGGCATTGGTTCCCAGCACCGCCTGGAAGTACTGGGGCAGTCCGAAGAGGGCGCCGAACAGTCCGAAGACGGCGAAACCCGCCAGGAGGATGCCCCAGGTGAAGGGACCGGAACGGAAAAGCCCGACGTCGATCAGCGGCTTGCCTCCTGGCTGCTTTGTGAGTCGGTCTTCCCAGAGAGCGAAGACGACCAGCAGCACCGCACCGGCCAGGATCGGCACGATCGCGTTGGCGCTTCCCCAGCCGTTCTCGCCCGCCTGGATCAGGCCGTACATCAGCGAGGAGAGGCCGGCGCTCGAGGTGAGCAGGCCGGCGATGTCCAGTCCGGGGCGCTCAGCGCTCCGGGACTCGGGCAGCAGGAGGGCAATGGCGATCAAGCCGACCAGAACTACCGGGACGTTGATCAGGAACACCCAGCCCCACCAGAAGTTGGCGAGCATCCAGCCGCCGAGAATGGGCCCGACCGGGAGGGCCAGGAAGTTGGCGGCCGACCAGACCCCGATCGCCCGGGGGCGCTCATCCTCCCGAAAGAGAACGGTTACGGCGGACAGCGCCATGACCGTCAGGGCGGCACCGGCCAGCCCGAGCTCGATGCGTGCCGCGATCAACATCTCGGGTGTGGTCGAGAAGGCACAGGCCACCGAGCCCAGCCCGAAGAGGGCGAGCGCGATGAGCATCACCTTTTTCCGGCCGAAGCGATCCCCGAGGAGCCCGGAGGGCAGCATCGCCACAGCGAGGGCGAGCGTGTACCCGGTAACGAACCACTGCAGCTGCGACTCCGACGCATGCAGCGCGGAGGTCAGGGTCGGCAGCGCCAGGCTCAGTACCGTGGCGTCGAGGCCGGCTGCCATGACGGCGAGGGTGATCGCGCCCAGCGCCCACCAGCGGCGGGCTCCCAGTCCATTCATGCGAGTGATTCCCTTTTGGTTGGTGCTCATTATTGGAAGTCACTCTCATTATGCATAGACTCTCGCTAGATGTCTCCTGTGGCGGCGCGGTTCCTTCGCGGCCGTTGAGATCGCCGGCCGGAGCCCTGAAAGGTAACCACCTCGGGTAGTCCCTCCGACAGCAGGCGGGGATTAGGTGTCCTGTCGGTCAACGGCGTTGGTCGCCCCCTGCGCGCCGCACACCCGAAGGAGGAGATCATGCGGAAGGTTTTAGGGTCAGCTCTGGCCGTAGTGGCCGCGATGGCGGTTCTCTCGTTGCCCGCCGCCGCAGCCCCGGACAACTCCTACAGTGCGCACCCGCTCGTCTCCAACGTTCCGGGCGCCGCACCGAACACTGATCCAAACCTCGTGAACGGCTGGGGGCTGACCGCTGGGCCGGCGACGCCATGGTGGGTCGCCGACAACGGAACCAACCTCTCCACGCTCTACCGGGCCGACGGGTCGACCGTCCCGCTGGTCGTCCAGGTCCCCATCCACCCGACCGGCACTGTCTTCTGGTCGTTCACGTCCCGGGCGGTATTCGTATTCGCAACCGAGGCGGGCCAGATTCGCGGCTGGCACCCTAGTCAGGGGAACCAGACCGTCGTGCTTGCCGATCGCTCGGCGGCGGGCTCGGTCTACAAGGGACTCGCCTTCGCTTCGACTCCCGCGGGGGACAGGTTCTTCGCCACCGACTTCCACAACGGCCGGGTCGACGTCTACGACGCGGCCTTCAGCCTTCGTTCCAGCGGGGACTCCTTCGTCGACCCTGAGCTTCCTTCCGGCTTCGCCCCCTTTGGGATCCAGGCCGCCGGCGGCCGCGTCTTCGTCACCTATGCCAAGCAGGACGCCGAGGCGACGGACGAGGTGCACGGGCAGGGGCTCGGCTTCGTCGATGTCTACTCCTGGGACGGGGTCCTGCTCTCGCGCGTCGCACAGCGCGGCCAGCTGAACGCACCCTGGGGTCTCGCCATCGCGCCCGCGAACTTCGGCCGCTTCAGCGGCGACCTGCTCGTCGGCAACTTCGGTGACGGGCAGATCAACGCTTACGAGGAGCTGGCGAACGGCCGATTCGAGCACCGCGGCGAGCTCCGTGGGACGGACGGACAGCCGCTGGCGATTGACGGGTTGTGGGCGCTGCAGTTCGGCCACGGCAGCGTGAGCAACGGCCCGACGAACACGCTCTTTTTCACGGCAGGCCCGAACGACGAGTCCAATGGGCTGTTCGGCTCGATCACGGCGAACTAGTGTCCTGCCCCTGAAGTTCGTTGCAAAATCGCCGCCAGGGGCGCCGAGATCGGCGTCCTTGGCGGATGAGCCCGAAGCGTCGGCCGGCCGTCGCTTGCGACGACCCAGACATTTGTTGCGAACTTTGGGGGCGGGACACTAGCGTCAACCGCCCGGGCCGCCGGTTGGGGGTGGGCACACCAGGTGTGGGTCTCCGCGTCCCAGTGGGCGTGCTCAACCTCGGCGTGGGCCGGCTGGGGCGAATCCGCGGTGACCAGGGTCTTCAGGGCCAGCAGCTTGCCGATCACGAGCCGCACCTCCATTGGTTTCTCCAACTGAAGCAACCGGCGGGACCGGCGATGCTTCCCCGCCGATCGCGGCGAACCGGCTCAGCTGGCGGTCGCGTCGGCGGTCTCCTTGGCCTCGACGAGCTCGCCCTCGATGTTGATCTTGATCTCGTTGCTGACGATGAACTTGCCGTCCAGCATGGCCTCGAAGCTCATGCCGAAGTCCTTCCGATTGATCTCACCCTCGGCCGCGTAGCCGATCCGGTGGCCCATCGCCGGGTCGTTGAACTCCCCGTACTTGACGGCGTTGAGCGTCACCGGCTTGGTGACTCCCTTGATGGTCATGTCGCCGGTCACCGTGTAGCGGTCGCTGCCGGCCGGCTCGATCTTCGTGCTCTTGAAGGTGATCGTCGGGTGCTTGTCGACCTCGAGGAAGTTGGAGGAGAGGAGGTCCTTGTCACGCTGCGCGTTGTGGGTACGGATGCTGGCGACGTTGACGACCGCCTCGAAGGTCGATCGCTCCGGGTGCTCGACGTCGATGTCGCCGGTCACCGTCAACTCGCTGAAGTGGCCGCGGACCGTCATCATGCCGAGATGCTTGGCCGAGAACTCGACCTGTGTGTGGTAGGGATCAAAGGTCCAGGTGCCCATTTTTGACAACCTCCTTGGTGAGTGCGGACGAGCATCCTAATCGTTCACTTCCAAACTCGTTTGGCACTCCACTTATTTCCGGTTCGATGGATACGGCAGTAGACTGGCGCCCGTGTCCGAGGCTTTCATCCCGGGGCTCCGATATCAATCGCGAGCCCAGGAGCTCTGGGCGCTGGTGGTTGAGTCCTTCCAGGGCTGGGAGGAGCGCATCACCGAGGTCGCCGGGGCCGCCGGCCTGTCACCGGTGTCGGCCTGGGCGCTGGTCCAGCTCGATCCCGACCATCCGGTCTCCCAGAAAGAGCTGGCGGCGCGCCTCAAGTGCAACCCGTCGACGGTGGTGGATCCGACCGACCGCCTCGAGGAGGCCGACCTCGTCCTCCGGACCGCCAACCCGGCCGACCGGCGCGTCAATGTGCTGGTCGTCACCGCGACGGGCAAGAAGGTGAGAGAGGAGTTGATCGAGCGCCTCCTCGAACCGCCCGCTTCCTTCCACCAGCTGTCCGGCAGGGAGCACGACCGATTTCGTGCGGTGCTGCTCGCCGCCGCGACCGGCGCTGAGCCGGCCGCTCCCGGCCCGCATCGGACCCGAAGGTCGGCTCAGTACTGAAAGCCTGACGGCGTCAGGTCGCGACGTCCCGGCGGCTCAGCCCCCAGCTGGAAAGGGCCAGCCCACCCAGGGCGAGGGAGAGGCAGACCGCGATTCCGACCCAGTCCCAGCTCCCGATCATCGGCTGGCCCAGGTGGGCGGTGAGTGCGAGCTGGTGGACCCAGTCGGGCAGTTTCAACGCCGGCGCGAGCAGGTCGATGAGGAAGGTCACGATCACCGCCGCGGCCACGGCTTCAGCGGCGATCGAGGGGCGCCAAAGGCCGCCCACCGCGAGTCCGATGCCGGCCAGCCCGGCGGCGTAGAGCCCGAGCACGAGGGTCCCGAGGACCGGGGTCGCAACGTCGCTGCCGACGCTCACCGCGCCGGCGCCTATCCCGACGGCGGCGACGGCGGTCAGCATGGCGATCGCGGCCAGCACGCCGAGCCCTGAGGAGAGCGCCCACCGGAGCCTTGCCAGCGGGGCGGTGAGGAGCAGCTCGAGCCGGCCGCTTGACTCGTCCGACGCCCAGCCGCTGATCAAAGTCGCCGCGGCAAAGCCGACGATGATGAAGCCGATCTCCACGAAGGTGAGCTGCAGGAACCCGCCGGCGGTGGTCAGGTCGATCTTCGGAAACAGGGTGTGGAAGAGGCTCAGGGTGTTCTGCGACGCACTCGCCAGGGTGGTGCTGAACGACCCGGCGGCGGAGCCCATGACGAGGCCGAAGAGGCCGATCCCGACCCCCCAGGCCAGGGCAATCGGCAGTCGCTCGCCGAACGATCGGCCCAGGGGGCCGCGGAGGCCGAGCGTCATCTCCGGGAACCGGAGCCAGGGGAGCACGGTGGTATCCCCGAGGTCGCGGCGCGCGAAGGCTTCCAGGCCGGCAGCGAACAGCAGGAGGGCGACCAGGGCCACCGGGAACAGCGACGGCCAGTCGAACTGCCCGGCCAGCGGCTGGTCTCGCGCGGTCCAGCCGAACCAGGTCGCGTTGGCCCAGGTGGCGAAGGCGGGCACGGACGCCTGGTAGCCGTGGAGCAGGTACCCGCCGAGCATCACCGCGCCGGCGATCCCCGCCGCGCTGTTGCGACCGACGACCGGGGCCAGTGCGAACGCCACCGAGCCCGACGCCAGGGCCATCAGGCCAACCCACACCGAGAACCCGATCGCCGCCACCGCTGAGATGTGGTCCCCGGGCAGGGTGCCGAAGATGGCGCCCGTCAGCCACGACACGACCGCGAGCACCGCGAGGACGATCACGAGACCGGTCACGTGCGCGGCGAGCTTCTCGAGGGCGACCCGGCGAGATCCGAGCGGGGTCGCCAGGACGAGCTCGAGGCTTCCGCGGCGGGACTCGACGGCGAGCGTCGAGGAAAGGGCGAAGATCGACCAGAAGCCGGCGGTGACCGCGATCGAGGCGGCGTCCTTGAAGGCGATCATGCCGCCCAGCGTTCCGAGGTTGGCGGGCGAGGGGTCGCCGTAGATGCCGGCCAGAGCCGCCGGCAAGGAGTGGATGAGGTTGGCGAACTCGTCCCGCGCCTTGGCGGTCGCGTAGGTCTTGCCATAGTCCGCCCCGGCGCCGAGCACGAATGCGCTGAGCAGCCCGGACATGATCAGGATTGCGAGGCGCGAGTCGCGGAGTGTCTTCGCGTAGACGCTGCCGAAACCGTAGACGCGGCTCCAGGGCGAGACCCGCGAGGGAGAGATGGGGACGGGAAGCCGAGCTGCCTCGGTCGTCATCGATTCACCACCTCGGCAGCCGCCAGCGGCTCCTTGGCGTACTGCTCCAGGAACGTGTCCTCCAGGCTCGGCTCCCGGCTGACGAAGTCGAGCAGCTCGTGACGGGCGGCGGCCCGAACCACCGGCGCGATCGGGCCGGCGACCCGCATCCGGAGGACATGGTCTTCGGCGGTGACCTCGCTCACGCCGGGCAGGCCCTCGAACTCGGCCTGGGGGACCGAACCGGCGAAGCGCAGCTCAACCTGGTGGTGGGCCAGGTCGCGCAAAGCCTCGACGCGGTCGACCTTGACGAGGCGTCCGTCGCGGATGATCGCCACCCGGTCGCAGGTTCGCTCGACCTCGCCCAGGATGTGGCTCGAGAGGAAGATGCTCCGGCCCTCAGCCTTGGCCTCTCGCAGGAGGCTGTAGAACGTCTGCTGGACGAGTGGGTCGAGGCCCGAGGTCGGCTCGTCGAGGACCAGCAGCTCCGGCTTGTGCTGGAGGGCGATGATGAGCCCGATCTTCTGCTTGTTGCCCTTCGAATACTCCCTGAAGCGACGTGACGGGTCGACATCGAAGCGCTCGAGCAGCGCGGCCTGGTAGGCGGGATCGACGCCGCCCCGAAGGTTGGCGAAGTACCGGATCGTCTGGCCGCCGGTCAGCCGGTCGTAGAGGCTGAACTCGCCGGGCAGATAGCCGATCCGGCGGTGGATGGCCACCGGGTCGGCGCTCGACTCGATTCCGAAGACGAATGCCCGGCCGCTGGTCGGCCGGATCAGGTCGAGGATCGTCCGGATGGTCGTCGTCTTGCCGGCCCCGTTGGGCCCCAGGAAGCCGAACACCTCGCCCTCGGCGACTTCGAGGTCGAGGTCGACGATCCCGCGGTGAGAGCCGTAGGCCTTGGTCAGCTTGTCGGTTTTGATGATGGCGGTCATTGGCATCTCCTCTTTGCGGGAATTCCGTCTCCCTTTCAGGTGAACCACAGGCGGAGCACGTTGCCGTCGATCGGCAGCGACCCGGCGGAAAGGCCCAGGATCCGCTCGTAGGCCTCGTTGTACGCGTCGAACGTTCGCTCCACGACCTCGAACTCGACGGCTTTGGATTGGTGAGCGACGTAGAGCTCGCTGGCCACCTGGTTGGCGGCCTGCATGAGCGACACGAGCACGCGGGCGGCGTCGTCGGGGGAGCTCGCCGAGAACACTCCTTCCTTTTTGCCCTGCCGGATGATGATGGCAAGCAGCGGCGCCAGGCGGGCCACCAGGTGCTGCCGGAACTTCTCCCGCACCAGGGCGTTGTCGTCCGACAACCAGACCTTCAACAGGGCCAGCACCAGCTCCATCCGTTCCGCCTTCCAGCCGGCGATACCCGAGAAGAGGCGCCCGAGCTTGGCGAGGGCGGGCAGCGCCGGGTCGGCTACGACCGGCTCCAGGATGGCGGTCGCGGCGTCGACCATCCGCACCACGACCGCTTCGAGCAGGGCACCCTTCGAATCGAAGTAGTGGTAGAGCGCGCCCCTCGACGCGTCCAGCTCGTCGAGCACGTCCTGGACGCTCATCTGCTCATAGCCCTTTGCCTGGATGAGCCGCTGGGCGACGTCGAGGAACGCCTCGCGCCGGATGGCGTGGGCTGTCGCGTTGACCGTGCGGGCCAAGGCTGTCTCCAAATAAGCGACCGACTGTCGGTCGGATAATACATCGGCTGCCAACGGGGTGGGTGAGCGGCTACTCTGTTCGACCACTCCTTGGTTGAATAGAGAGGAACGCGGATGAGCACAGTACGGCTGCTGGTCGGCACTCGGAAAGGCGCCTTCGTCATGACCTCGGACGAGAAGCGAGAGCGATGGGAGGTCGACGGTCCCCACTTTGCCGGCTGGGAGGTCTACCACCTGAACGCTTCGCCGGCGGACCCCGACCGGCTGTACGCCTCGCAGTCGAGCGGCTGGTTCGGTCAGATCCTGCAGCGCTCCGACGACGGCGGCAGAACCTGGGCGGCGGTCGGCAACGAGTTCAAATACGACGGTGACGCCGGCACCCATAAGTGGTACGACGGCTCACAGCATCCCTGGGAGTTCGCGCGCGTCTGGCACCTCGAGCCGTCGCTGAACGACCCGGACACCGTCTACGCCGGCGTCGAGGACGCGGCCCTCTTCCGCACCGTCGACGGCGGCCAGTCGTGGCAGGAGCTGACCGGGGTGCGGACGCAGCCGTCGGGGCCCTCCTGGCAGCCGGGCGCCGGCGGGCTCTGCCTGCACACGATCATCCTCGACCCGAGCAATCCCGAGCGGATCTTCATCGCAATCTCCGCCGCCGGCGCATTTCGCAGCGACGACGCCGGCAAGACCTGGCGGCCGATCAACCGCGGCCTGCACTCGGAGGGGATCCCCGACCCGAACGCCGAGGTCGGGCATTGTGTCCATCGCCTCGCCATGCATCCGTCGCGTCCGAAGGTGCTCTTCATGCAGAAGCACTGGGACGTGATGCGCAGCGATGACGCAGGGGACACCTGGCACGAGATCAGCGGCAACCTGCCGACCGACTTCGGCTTCGCGATCGACGTGCACGCCCACGAGCCCGAAACCATTTATGTCGTCCCCATCAAGAGCGACCAGCATCATTTCGTTCCGGACGGGAAGCTGCGCGTCTACCGCAGCCGGTCGGGCGGTAACGAGTGGGAGGCTCTCACCAAGGGCCTCCCGCAAAGCGACTGCTACGTCAACGTGCTGCGCGACGCGATGGCTGTCGACTCGCTGGATTCCTGCGGCGTGTATTTCGGAACCAGCGGCGGACAGGTGTACGCGTCGGCTGATGCCGGCGACAGCTGGAAGGCGATCGTCCATGACCTTCCCCCTGTCGTGTCGGTGGAGGTGCAGACCCTGCCGTGATCCGCGTCGTTCTCCCCGGCAACCTGCGGACCCTGGCACAGGCCGGCCGCGAGCTCGAGGTCGACGTCGAGGGTCCGGTGACGCAGCGCTCGATCATCGACGCGATCGAAGCCGCCTACCCGGCCCTTCGGGGGACCATCCGTGATCACACCACCAAGAAGCGCCGGCCGATGGTGAGGTTCTTCGCGTGCGAAGAGGACCTGTCCGACGAGTCGCCGGACGAGCCGCTGCCCGAGGCGGTCGCGACCGGGGCGGAGCCATTCCTCATCATCGGCGCCATGGCCGGCGGCCAGGACGCTGCCGGCGCCTAAAAGGGACCACGGACAGCTCGTTTCGCATCGAACGGCCTCCCAATCAAGTGTTTAATTAGCCACCCATGCCGGTCGCAACCATCCAGGAGAGGCGACGAGAGCAGCTCGTCCTCGCCGCCTTCCACCAGGTCGCCGAGCACGGTTTCGAGGGCCTGCGGACGCGGGAGGTGGCTGCCGAGGCAGGGGTCAACATCGCCACCCTCCACTACTACTTCCCGACCAAGGAGGCGCTCATTCGGGGCGTCCTCGAGCACGCGATGGGCCGCTTCCGCTCGACGCTGGCGCCCCACGGTTCGCCGGTGGACCAGCTCCGCAACCACCTCCGAGCGGTCCGCAAGCTCCTCCAGGACGAGCCTCAGCTCGGTGCCGTCATGGCTGAGCTTGCGCTTCGATCGGCACGCGACGAGTCGATCGCCGCTCTGCTGCGCGAAACCAACGACGCCTGGCATACGACCATGCGGGGGCTCCTCCGCCGGGGCGTCAAGGAAGGACACCTGCGAGCGGAGGTCGACAGCGACGAGGCCGCGGCGCTGGTTGTCGCGACCTTGACCACGATGACCTTACCCGCCGCCGCGGCGCCCAGGACCGAGCTGGCGATGCGCGAGCTGGAGCGCTGGCTCGGGCTGGAAGGCAAACACCGAAAGGCAGTCAAGCAACTGATTGATTGACCTGCTATCCTGAGGGCGGTAACGTTGGATCGACCCCGTCAGGAGGAATTCCCACAATGGCCGCCCGTGCCGAAACCATGACCCGCGCCCCTTCGTTCGTCGCGGTTTTCAACACCATTGTCCAGAAGCTGCTTCGGATCGGGCTCCCGCTGGGCCCGAACTCGCTGATCACGATCCGCGGCCGGCAGAGCGGCCAACCCCGCACCACCCCGATCGCCGTGGTCGAGATCGGCGGCAGGCGCTGGGTGCAGAGCCCGTTCGGCGACGTCAACTGGGTCCGCAACCTGCGGCTCGCCCGAGAGGCGACCATAAAGGTCGGTAAGCGGGAGGAACGGGTGACCTCCGTGGAGCTCAGCCAGGAGGAGTCGGTCGTCTTCTTCAGCGACGTCCTCGGTCCCTACGTTCGAAGCCTGCCGCTCGGCCGCTGGTTGCTCGGGTCCGTGCTGGGGGCA
>DATCOZ010000151.1:0-2189 GCA_036564345.1 Candidatus Dormiibacterota bacterium
CGGCAACCTCTGCATCAAGGGCCGCTTCGGCGCCCAGCCGCCGATCATGCCGCGTAAGTCTCACCCTCCCCATTAATGGGGAGGGCAGGGTGGGGCAATACAGAGGCCTGAGAACAGCCCCACCCTTCGCTCCCCGCAGAGCGGGGAGGGTACTCACTCTTACGACGTCCCCGGCTCGTCTCCGGAGTTGACCCAGCGGCCGCCGCTGCCGCTCACCAGGTCGTCGGCGGCGCCTGGTCCCCAGGTGCCCTTCTCGTAGCTCTCGGGGTGGCCGCTCGACTCCCAGGTCTCGATCAGCGGGTCCACGATGTCCCAGGAGCGCTCGATCTCCTTGCCGCCGGGGAAGACGGTGTGGCCGCCCGCGAGCACCTCGCTCAGCACGTTGTCGTAGGCGTCCGGCAGCGGTGCCCGCGCGAGCCGGCGGTACTCGAGCTTCATCCCCGCCGGGACCATCTCGAAGCGTGGACCCGGGCGCTTGGCGCCGATCCGCAGCGTGATCCCCTCGTCCGGCTGGATCCGGATCACCAGCAGGGTGGGGATCGGACGCTGGCGGCGGCCGCCGACGGCCAGCTGGGGCGCATCGCGCCAGCGGACGACGACCTCGGTCACCTGGCGGCGGAGCGCCTTCCCGGTCCGGACGAAGATCGGCACCCCGTCCCAGCGCCAGTTCTCGATCGAGACACGGGCGGCGGCGTAGGTCTCCCGCGTGCTGTCACGGTCCACGCCGTGCTCCTCGAGGTAGCCCTGGTACTGACCGCGCACGGCGTGGTTCGCCTCGAGCGGCTCGACCGCCCGCAGCAGCTCCAGCTTGGCCTTCCGGATGTCGGCCGGGTCGAACGTCGTCGGCGGCTCCATGGTGACCAGCGCGAGGACCTGGAGGACGTGGTTCTGGACCATGTCGCGGACCGCCCCGATCCGGTCGTAGTAGCCGGCGCGCTTCTCGATCCCGATCTCCTCGGCGGCGGTGATCTCGATCGACTGGATCATGGTCCGGTTCCAGACCGGTTCGAAGATCGAGTTGCTGAAGCGGAAGGCGAGCACGTTCTGGACGGTGTCCTTGGCCAGGTAGTGGTCGATCCGGAAGACCTGGTCCTCGCTGAAGAGATCCTTGAGCTGCTGGTTGAGCCGCCTTGCCGAGGGCGCGTCCTGGCCGAGCGGCTTCTCGACCACGATCCGGTGCTCGCCGGGAAGGTCGCGGCCGGCGAGGCCCGCCTCACTGAGCGCGTCGAGGATGCCGGAAAAGGTCTGCGGCGGCGTCGCCAGGTAGAAGACGACTGACTTGCCTTCTCCGATCGCTCGCCGCAACCCCGCATAGCTCGCCGGCGCGTCGTAGTCGAGGGTGACCCATTCGGCGCCGGCTGCCAGGTCCTGGCTGCTGGTCGCCTCGGCGACGATCTCCTGGAACTTCTCCTGGCTCATCTCGGTCCGGCCGGCGCCGAGGATCCGGAGGCGCCCGGCGTTGCCGTTGAGGCTCTGCAGGGCGGGGATGATCTTGCGGCGGGCGAGGTCGCCGGAGGCGCCGAAGATCACGAGATCGGTCGCGACTGGTTTGTCCATTGGTTTGCAGGACAACAGTAGCGATGCGCCTGCCGTTCGGCTCAGGGCCTCCGGCGAGCGAAAATGGCAACTGTGATCGTGCTGCCCGATTGGCTGACCTCGACCCTCGCCTCCGACGCGATGGGAGGGGAGGGCGCGATGGACGGGCCGCTGCCCATCCGGGACGGCCAGCAGATCGCGGGCTACGCGACCACCGTCGCCGTCGCGGCGGGTGACAACCTGGAATTGCGCGAGGCGATCCGGCGCGGCCCCGACCCGGGGCCGGTGCTGGTAGTGGCCACGGCCGGACCATCCAATCGGGCCACGATCGGCGACCTGATGGCCGCCTCGATCGCGGGCCACGGCTTTCGAGCGGTGATCATCGACGGCAGGGTTCGCGACGTCGCCGCGCTGCGCGGTCTCGAGCTGCAGGTCTGGTGCCGCGGCGTGACGCCGGTCGCTTCCGGCAAGGCCGGTGGTGGCCGGGTCGGTGGAGAGGTGCGCTGCGCCGGCGTTGCGGTGTCCCCGGGCGACGTCGTGGTGGCCGATGACGACGGAGTCGTGGTATGGCCCGCGGGCCGCGTCGAGGTGCTGCTGGAGCTGGCCAGAAAACGCCTCGAGAGCGACCTCGAGCGCCAGGCGACCATTGCCGC
>DATCOZ010000012.1:0-9240 GCA_036564345.1 Candidatus Dormiibacterota bacterium
CGGCAGGCCGAGGCAGACCGGGCAGACGTTGCTGTTGGGCGGCTTGCCGAGGTAGTCGGTGCCGCAGCCGCAGAACATCTTGGAGCGGGTCGCCAGCTGGACGTGGACCTCCATCCCGATGACGGTCTCCCAGTCGGTCCCGACCACAGCGCTCACAGCGCGGCGACCTGGGCGAGGACGCCGCTCGCCATCTCGTAGGCGCGGCCGACGCGGAGGGCGACATCCTCGCGGAACTGGGGCGTGATGACCTGGAGGCCGACCGGCAGACCATCCGCCGCTTGCGCCGGGACGCTGAGGCCGGGCAGCCCGGCCAGGTCGGCTCCCAGCGTGAGGACGTCGCAGAGGTACATGGCGAGCGGGTCGCCCGACTTCTCGCCGATCTTGAAGGCGACCGTCGGCGAGGTGGCGCTGACGATCGCGTCGCATTTCGTGAACGCCTCGTCGAAATCCCGCTTGATCAACGTGCGGACCTTCATGGCCTTCAGGTAGTAGGCGTCGTAGTAGCCGCTCGAGAGCGCGTAGGTGCCGAGCATCAGGCGGCGGCGGACCTCGGCCCCGAAGCCCTCCCGCCGGGTGTTGAGGTAATTGGCCAGCAGGCCGTCGGCGGTGGGGTCGTGGAGGCCGTACTTCACGCCGTCGTAGCGGGCCAGGTTCGACGAGCACTCGGCCGGGGCGACGATGTAGTAGGAGGCGAGCCCGTAGTCGGTGTGCGGGAGGCTGACCTCGACGAGCTCCGCGCCCGCCTCTTTCAGAACCTCGAGCGCGGTCGCCACCGAACGCTTGACGCCCTCTTCCATGCCAGCCACCTCGAAGTACTCCCGCGGCAGGCCGAGCTTGAGGCCGCGGATGTCGCGGCCCACCTCGCTCAGGTCGAGAGGCCGGTCGAAGCAGGTGGCGTCGAGGGGGTCGTGGCCGGCGATGCTGTTCAGGACGGTGGCGCAGTCGTCAACGCTGCGGGCGAACGGCCCGACGTGGTCGAGGCTGGATGCAAACGCGATCAGCCCGTAGCGGCTCACCCGGCCGTAGGTCGCCTTGAAGCCGACCGTGCCGGTGAGGGCGGCGGGCTGGCGGATCGACCCGCCGGTGTCGCTGCCGAGCGCGAAGCAGGCCATGCCGGAGGCGACGGCTGCCGCGCTGCCGCCGCTGCTCCCGCCCGGGACGCGGGTCGTATCCCACGGGTTGTGGGTGGGCCAGTAGCCGGAGTTCTCGGTCGAGCTGCCCATCGCGAACTCGTCGCAGTTGGTCATCCCGAGGAAGACCGCGCCCTCATTGCGGAGCCGCGCGACGACGGTTGCGTCATAGGGCGAGATGAACCCCTTCAGGATCTTGGAGCCCGCCGTAGTCTCGACGCCCTCGGTGCAGAACACGTCCTTGATCGCGACCGGGATGCCGGTGAGCGGGTGCACGCCGGTGCCGGCGGCAAGCCTCCGGTCGGCTTCCTCCGCCTGCTTCCGAGCCAGCTCGGGCGTGCGCCTGAGGAACGCCTTGACACGGCCGTCGACAGTGTCGATGCGCGCCTCATGCGCCTCCAGCAGCTCGACCGCCGACACCTCCTTGCGGCGCAGGCGCCCGTGCATCTCCGCGATCGTCAGCCCGGTAAGCTCGGGGTTCACCCGGGATCGCCCTCCTGGATCGCCTTGACGACGAAGAAGCCGTCCTTCGCCTCGGGCGCGTTGGCGATCGCGGTCTCCTGGGGCAGGCTTGGCCGCGGCTCGTCGTCGCGCATCACGTTGCGCACCTCCACCACCTGAGCGGTGGGCGGGATCGACTCGGTGTCGACCTCGCTCAGGCGGTCGATGTGCTCGAGGATCCGGGAGAGCTGCTCAGCGTAGAAATCCTCCTCACCGTCCTTCAGCCCGAGCCGGGCCAACAAGGCGACATGGCGCACCTGTTCGCGGGAGAGGGTCACGCCCGAAGTTTATCGATTGGCCTCCTGGCCCTCCCCCAAAGACACCCGAAGTTCACCGCCATGCCTCTTGACCGTCCACCAAAAACCACCGAAGTTTTACTGAGAGGCCTCCGGGCCCTCCCCCAAAACCACCCACCCAGGGGGGTTTCTGGCGCTGGCCAGCGTATTCGGCGCCCGCTCGCAGGCCCAAGCACCCTGGTTAAGAAAGGGCCCTCTCCAACTCGGCCTTGGTCATCTTCGAGCGGCCCTTGATCCCGTGCTGCCGCGCCTCGTTGCGGAGCTGGTCGTAGGTCCGCCCCTTCGAGCCCGAGTGCGACCGGAGCCCGCCGCGCCGACCGGAGGAGATGTCGTCGATGGAGGAGCGGCTGGGGTCCGCCGCCTCGCCGGCCCGGGCCCGCTCCTTGTTCACGGTGCGGGCCGCGATCTCCTCCGCCTTGCCTTCTTTGGCTCCGCGGTCGAGGAGGCCTTCCTTGATGTGCTCGTACTGGCGATTGCGCTTGGGGCTCCAGGCCTCCGGTCGCGGCATATTTGATAGTCCTCCTAGAAGGTTTGCTACTCAGCTTAGTTCGTTTATTAACGAGCCACAGGGTCGCGCGCGCGCACGCGAAACCCTAAAATTCGTACAAATGTTCGCGCCGACGATGGTCACCCCAGCGCCACTCGCCGAGCTCCACGCCGCACTCGACGGTTGCGCGGTCGAGGCGGTCGAAGAGCTGCACAACGCCGCCCTGGCCGAGGACCTGGTCGAGCTTCGCCGCGCCGCCGATCGGGTCGAGGCGGAGTTCGCGCGCCGCCTGGCCGTCTTCGACCGGCGCAAAGGCTGCCATCTCGACGGCGCGATCAGCACGACCTCCTGGCTCCGGCATCGCTGCCGGCTGTCGGGCGCCGCGAGCTCCGAGCGGGTGGCGATGGCTCGGCACCTCGCCGAGCTACCCGAGACGGCCACCGCTTTCGGCCGCGGCGAGGTCGGCTACGAGCAGGCCCGTGTCATCACCCGGACTGCCGAGAGCATCGGCGCCGGGGCCATGCGGGGCGCCGAGCACATCCTCGTCGAAGCCGCGGCCCGCCTCGACCCGCAGCGCCTGCAGATCGCCGCCGACCACCTCAAGCACTACCTGGCACCGGAAAGGGCGCGCCGCGACGCCAACGACGAGCACGAGCGTCGCGCTCTCTTCATCAGCCCGCTGCTGGACGGCGTCTTCCGGATTGACGGCCATCTCGACCGTGAGGGCGGCGCCTGCCTGCTGGCCGCGCTCGAAGCCCTGCTCCCGCCGCGCGCGGCTGATGACACCCGGTCACCTGCCCAACGCCGAGCCGACGCCCTGGTCGAGCTAGCCCGGCAGCGGATGGAGGCGGCCGGCGGTCGGCCCCACGTCTCCCTGATCGTCCGCTCGGAAACCCTCACCGGCGCGCAGCCGGCGCCAGGTGGCGAGCTCGGCCGTGCCGGGGTGATACCGGGCGAGACGGCCCTCCGGATTGCCTGCGATGCCTCCCTCACGGTGGTCACGATCGACGGCGACGATCGGCTGTTAAGCGTCGACCGGGCCACCCGGACGGTGCCACCGAGCCTTCGGCGCGCACTGGTGGCGCGGGACCGCGGCTGCCGCTTTCCGGGCTGCGACCGGCCCCCGGAGTGGACCGACGGCCACCACCTGCGGCACCGCGCCCACGGTGGCGAGATGAAGGCGAGCAACCTGGTCCTTCTCTGCCGCCGCCACCACCGGCTCGTACACGAAGGGGGCTGGCGCCTCGAGTGGGCCGCCGATGGCGACCTGGTGGCAATGCCGCCTTAGGTCAAGAGCGACCGCTTGAGGGTCTCTTCGAGCCAGGACAGATAGCGCTCCGGCGGCCAGCCTCGCTCAACCCGGAGCAGGCCGTGGACCTCGGGACTGGTCAGCGTCCAGATGATCGCTCCCGCCTCATCCTCGGTCAGCCCATCGCGAAGCGGTCCGTTCGCCGCCAGCCAGCCGGCGAACTGACGCAGGTTTCCGTAGCGCTGCTCCTGGACGCTCCTGCGCAGTGCCGCGACCTCGGGATCCACGGCGGCGGCGCCGCGCATGATGTCGTCGACCGGGCGGGCGCGCTCGATGATCGACGCGATGTCCCGGGCGAAGCGTTCCAGCTGCCGCCCTTGGTCGCGCTCGGCGCGAACCGCCTGGGGCTCTTCGCGATCGATCACCGCCACGTCCCGGTCGTCGCCGCCAACCCGCACGTCCATCAGTGCGTGGAGGATTCCCCGCTTGCTGCCGAACGTCGCATAGACGGTGTCGGTGGCAACACCGGCCGCCGAGGCGATCCCGTCCACAGTTGCGGCGCCGTAGCCGCGCTCCGCGAAGAGCTTCTCGGCGGCGTCGAGGATGCGCAACCGGGTGTGCCGCGCCTGCTCCTGGCGCAGCGGCGACTGGTATTGCTTTCTCGGCTTGACTTCTGCCACGACTCTATCCTAGTATCACACGAATCATCCGAGTCTCACTCGGGTCAATTTAAAGAGGAGTTGCGGAAATGGAACTGAACAGCAATGAGGCACTCTACCGGCGGCTGATCGACGAGGGGTTCAACCAGGGCAACCTGGCGGTCGTCGACGAGCTCGTGGCGCCTGACGCAGTCGAGCACCAGCGGGGCTCGGAATCGGGCCAGGAGGGCGTCAAGCGCACGATCCGCTACCTGCGCAGCGCCTTCCCCGACTTCGCGATCACGATCGACGAGGTGGTCGTCGACGGGGACAAGGTCTGGGCGCGGCAGCGCGGCGGCGGAACCAACCTCGGCTCTTTCGCGGGACGCCCTCCGACCGGCGTCGTGATGAAGACCGACGTCTTCGACGTCGTCCGGTTCGAGAACGGAAAGATGGTCGAGCACTGGGGCGTTGCCGACCAGCTAGGTGCCATGGAGCGCCTCGGCCACATCCAGTTGTAAACGAAATGCGGCCCGGGTCGACCGCCGGCCCGGGCCACACGCGAACACGCGACTCAGAAGGCGAGCACGACCGGGTCCGGGTGGCCGGCGTAGGGCAGCCGGCCCGCCTCCTGCCAGGCCCGCGCCGAGACGGCCAGGCGATTGCGGCCGGCGTTCCAGTAGAGGCGGTCGGCATCCTCGCTCAGCCCGCCGAAGACCCCGTAGGTCCTCCGAATCCGGCTCCCGGCGATCCCCACCAGTGTCTCGCCGGTCGCGAGACCGCCCCGGACGGTGAGGTCGGATCCCTTCACGGCGGCAGCCGACGCACGCATGCCCGCCTCCGCCGCCTGGAGCGCCAAGCGGGCGTGGTTCGATTGCGGATGGGGCGCGTTCCAGACCGCCAGGAGGACCGCCTGGTCGTAAAGCAGGACGGTCCCGTCGTTCTTCAGGACGGCCTCGGTGACCAGGTCCAGGAGCTCGCCCAAGCGCAGCGTGGCGGCCGGCCCGTCGAGCTGGTCGGCCACCGCAGCGAAGCCCGGAAAGCCGATCCGAAGCACAGAGACCGGTCGCCGCTCGAGCCCGTCCACGCGTCAGCCTGCCGGCTGCTCGACCAGCTCGGCGAACTCCTGCTCGGAGAGGACCGGCACCTTCAGCTTCTCAGCCTTCTCGAGCTTGGAGCCGGCCCCCGGCCCGGCGACCACGTAATCGGTCTTCGCGCTGACGCTGCCTGCGGCCTTGCCCCCGAGCGAGCGCACGAGCGCCTCGGCATCGGGCCGGGTCATCGTCTCCAGGGTGCCCGTGAAGACGAATGTCCTGCCGGTGAACGGCCCCTCACCTCGGGGCGCCGCCTCCTCCGGCTGGACGCCCACGTCGAGCAGGTGCTGGACCAGCTCTCCCCCATGCCCCGCGAAGAAGTGGCGGATCTCGACCGCCATGCTGGGGCCGATGCCCTCCACCGAACGGAGCTCCTCCTCAGAGGCGTTGCGGACGCGGTCGAGCGAGCCGAGCTCGGCCGCCAGGATCTCCGCGGTCGCCTCGCCCACCTGCGGGATGCCGAGCGAGTAGAGGAGCCGGGCGAGCGTCGGGTTCTGGGCGGCGGCCAGCCGGGCGACCATGTTCTCGGCCGACTTGGGGCCGAAGTGTTCGAGCTCCTGCCACTGCTCGGCGGTGATCCGGTAGAGGTCGGCCGGCTCTTCGGCCAGCTTTTTCTCCAGCACCTGCTCGACCGTCGAATAGCCGAGGCCCTCGATGTTCATCGCCAGCCGCGAAGCGAAGTGGCGGAGGCGCTCCATCCGCTGCGCCGCGCAGAAGGGGTTGATGCAGCGATGGGCGATGTACGGCTCCTCGCGGGCCACCTCGCCGCCACAGACCGGGCAGCGCTCGGGCATCTTCCAGCCCGGGCAAGGCTCCTTCACCGACACGATCTCGGGGATCACGTCGCCTGCCCGGCGAACGACCACCTCGGCGCCGACGTAGACGCCCTTGGCGTTGACCTGCGACTCGTTGTGCATAGTGATGTTGCGCACTGTCACGCCGCCGACGATGAGCGGGCGGATGTGAGCCACCGGCGTCAACACCCCGGTCCGCCCGACGTAGACGGAGATCTCCTCGACGACGCTCTCGCCCTCCTCCGGGGCGTACTTGAAGGCGATCGCCCAGCGCGGGCTGCGGGAGACGAAGCCGAGCTCCTGCTGGAGGTCGTGCCGGTCGACCTTGAGGACGATCCCGTCGATCTCGTGGGCGAGCTCGTGGCGGTGGTCGTGCCAGTGCTGGTGGAAGGCGATGACCTCGTCGATGCCGGCAAGGCGGCGGCGGTGCGGGTTGACCCGGAAGCCCATCTTCTCGAGCCCGTCGAGGACCTCCGACTGGGAGCGGGCCTGGCCCGCCGGGTCGAGCGTGTACATGAAGGTCTGCAGGTTGCGCGAGGCGGTCACGTTGGGATCGAGCTGGCGGACGCTGCCGGCTGCCGTGTTGCGCGGGTTGACGTAGCGCTCCCGGCCGGCTGCGGCAACCTGTTCGTTGAGCTTCTCGAACGCCTCCAGCGGGAAGTACACCTCGCCGCGGACCTCGAACTCGGCAGGTAGGCCGGGCAGCGGCTTCACCGTCAGCGGGACGCTCTTGATGGTCCGGATGTTGGCGGTCACGTCCTCCCCCGTCATGCCGTCGCCGCGGGTCGCGGCGCGGATGAGGCGTCCGTCACTGTAGGTGAAGCTGATCGCGAGGCCGTCGATCTTGAGCTCGCCGACATACCCGACAGCGTCCCCGGCGACGGCGCGGACCCGCTTGTCCCAGGCCCGGATCTCCTCCTCGTCGAACGCGTTCTGGAGGGACAGCATCGGCGAGCGGTGGCGGACCTTCGCGAACTGCTCGCCGAGCTGGCTCCCGACGCGCTGGGTGGGGCTGTCGGGCGTGACCAGCTCGGGATGCTGCTCCTCGAGCTGCCGCAGCTCCAGGTAGGCGGCGTCGTAGGCGGCGTCGGCGACCTCCGGATTGTCGCGGACGTGGTAGGCGTAATCCCAGCGCCGGACGAGCTCTCGCAGCTCCTCGAGGCGCGCTTTGGGCGAGCCCTTGCTCACGCGCCCAGCTTCTCGAGCGGGGCGAGCGCCCCGGAGAGGATCTTCAGGCCGGCCCTGTCGAACTTCACCACCAGCTCCTCATCCGTCCGCGTGAGGGTCGACTTGATCACCACGCCGTCGCCGAAGCTCGGGTGGCGGACCCGCTCGCCGTCGCTGAAGCGCTGCACCGGCGGCGGGGCCGGCGCGGCCTCGATCTGGCGCTCCATCAGCCGCTGCCGGTACTCGTGGCGGGGCGGTGGCGCCGCCGGCGCGCGGCCCTCCCGGGGAGCGCTGATCAGCGCCTGCGGGATGTCGCCGAGGAAGCGGCTCGGCATTCCCGCGGCCGCCTGGCCGAAGATGTGCCGCCGGAAGGCGCAGGTCAGGTAGAGACGGTCGCGGGCGCGGGTGATCCCGACGTACATCAGGCGCCGCTCCTCGTCGATCCCCTTGTCCTCCTCCAGCGAACGCTGGTGGGGCAGCAGACCCTCCTCCAGGCCGACCAGGAAGACGATCGGGAACTCGAGCCCCTTGACCATGTGGAGCGTGATCAAGGTCACGCCCTCCTCCTTCTCGTCGTAGGTGTCGACGTCGGAGGTCAGGGTCACCTCGGCCAGGAACTCGTTGAGGCCGTCGGTGGGATCCAGGGGATCGAACTCCTCGGCATAGCCGTGCAGCTCGGCAAGGTTCTCGATCCGCGCCTCGCCCTGGGGCGTCCCGTCCTCGTAGTGCGCGCGCAGTTGCATGACCTCGATCACGAGGTCGACCAGCTCGCTCGGCCGGATCGCGCCCACCGACGCCCGGAGCGACTTCAGCTGTTTCAAGAGCTGCTCGATCGGCACCAGCGCCGGCTTCGGCACTCCTGCCTCGGCGGCCCGTTCGAGCGCCTCCAGGATCGGCAGGTCGTGATCGCGGGCGAAGGCGACGAGGCGGTCGACAGTCACCCCGCCGATCTTCCGGCGGGGCACGTTGACGACCCGCGCGAAGCTCACCGAGTCGGCCGGGTTGGCGAGGATCCGGAGGTAGGCCAGGAGGTCCTTCACCTCGCGCCGCTCCCAGAACTTGACGCCGCCGACCAGCCGGTAGGGGATGCGGCGGCGGACGAAGACGTCCTCGAAGCCGCGTGACTGGGCGTTGGTCCGGTAGAGGACGGCGAAGTCCTTGTACTTGCGGCCTTCGGCACGCCTCAGGCGGTCGATCTCGTCGGCGACGAACTCGGCCTCCTCGATCTCGTTGTAGGTCTGGACGGCGGTCACCTTCTCGCCGCCCAGGCGCTGGGTCCAGAGCTTCTTCGGCGCCCGGTCCTCGTTGTGGCGGATCACGCTGTGGGCGGCGTCGAGGATCGCCTGCGAGGAGCGGTAGTTCTGCTCCAGCCGCACCACGGTGGCGTCCGGGTAGTCCTTCTGGAAGTCGAGGATGTTGCGCACGTCGGCGCCCCGCCAGCCGTAGATGGACTGGTCGTCGTCGCCGACCACCGCCAGGTTGCGGTGCTCGGCGGCGATCAGGTTGACGAGCACGTACTGGGCGCGGTTGGTGTCCTGGTACTCGTCCACCAGGACGTAGCGGAAGCGGTCCTGCCAGTACTTGCGCGCCTCACCGTTGTCCTGCAGGAGGCGGACCACGCTGAGGATCAGGTCGTCGAAGTCGAGCCCGCCGGATCGCTTGAGCAGGGCCTGGTAGTCGACGTAGCAGCGCCGCACGATCTCGTCGAAGTAGTTCCGGTTGGGGATGCCCTCGGGGCCCTGGAGCTCGTTCTTGGCGTTCGAGATGGCGTTTGCGATCAGCGACGGCGGGTAGCGCTTCTGGTCGAGGCCGAAGCCGTCAAGCACCCGCTTCAGGGCCGCCCGGGTGTCGTCCTCGTCGAAGATCGTGAAGCTCCGCTCGAGG
>DATCOZ010000241.1:0-7460 GCA_036564345.1 Candidatus Dormiibacterota bacterium
GGAGCGCCCTCTCGGCTTCGCGCGCGGTCGGGCCGGGGCTTCGGCCGCTCCTCCCGGCGGGACGGCGGGCGCCGCTCAGGCTTTACGCCAGCGGATGCCTTCCTTGGCGTCCTCGAGGAGGATGCCCTGGGCGCGGAGCTCTTCGCGGATGGCGTCCGCCCGCGCGAAATCGCGCCCGGCGCGGGCCGCCTCCCTCTCGGCGATGAGCCGCTCGACTTCCTTTTCAAGTTCGACCTCTCCCCCTCGGAGGATGTCCAGGTGGCTGTCGGAGTCATCGAGGAGGGCTCGCATCGCCACCTTGGCCGCGGGACCCGCCTCGCCCCGGTCGATCGCCGCGTTGCTCTCGCGGACGGCGTCGAAGAGGAACCCTACGCCCTGCGGCAGGTTGAGGTCGTCGTCGAGGGCGGCGCGATAGGAAGCGCGCGCCGCCGCGAGCGAGGCCACCAGCGCCGCGTCATCCAATTGAGGGGGGACGTCCCCCCTTTCGGCCGTGCTCGGCAAAGCCTCCGCGCGGCCTGCCCCCCTGGCCGCGGGTTCGAAGCGGTCCACGCGCTGCGAGAAGTCGCGCAGCCGGCGCACCTGCTCGCCGGCGGCCCGGATCGCCTCCTCGTCCATCCGGAGCTTGCTTCGGTAGTGGGCGTTGGCCATCAGGAAGAAGCGGATGGCGAGCGGGTCGTGGCCGGCATCGAGGAGGTCGCGGAGGGTGGCGATGTTGCCCAGCCGCTTCGACATCTTGGCTCCCGTCGCATCGGCCAGGTGCTCGGAGTGGAGCCACTGCCGGGCGAGCGGGACGCCGTTGGCCGCCTCCGACTGGGCCACCTCGTTCTGGTGGTGCGGAAAGAGCAGGTCGATGCCGCCGGCGTGGACGTCGAGGGTCGGCCCGAGCAGGTCACGGCTCATCACCGAGCACTCGATGTGCCAGCCGGGCCTGCCGCGCCCGAATGGCGCATCCCAGGTCGCGCCGACCTCGGCGTCGCCCGGCGCCTCGCCCTTCCAGAGCGCGAAGTCCGAAACCGACTCCTTGTCGTAATCGTCCTGGGACACGCGGGCGCCGGCCCTGAGCCCGGAGCGGTCGAGGTGGGCCAGGTCGCCATAGGCCGGGAAGCTGGCGATCCGGTAGTAGACGTCGCCGTCGGCCTGGTAGGCATGGCCGGTCTCCAGCAGCCGCCCGACCATGGCGACCATCCCGGGGACGTGCTCGGTGGCCCGCGGGGTGTGCTCCGGCGTCTGGATGCGAAGGGTGGCGAGGTCTTCCAGGAAGGCCTTCTCGTAAGGCTCGACGTAGGTCCGGATGTTGGTGTGCCGCTCGCCGGCCAGCCGGATGATCCGGTCCTCGATGTCGGTGAGGTTCATGACGTGGTCGACCTGGAAACCGGCGACGAGCAGGTGGCGCCGGAGCAGGTCGTAGAAGAGGAAGGTCCGGAAGTTGCCGACGTGGGCGTAGTTCCAGACCGTGGGGCCGCAGGTGTAGAGGGTTGCCCGGCCCGGCGTCAGCGGTACGAAGTCCTCCTTGCGGCCGGCGGCCGTGTTGTGGAAGCGAAGCGTCGACACGAGGCGTCTATTCGAGCAGAACGACGGCCTGAGCCGCGATCCCCTCCTGCCTGCCGAGGGCGCCGAGGCCCTCCGGCGAAGTCGCCTTGACGCCGACGAGGTCCTGGTCGAGGCCGAGCGTCTCGGCGATGGCGCCGGCCATCCGGGCCAGGTGCGGCTGCAGCCGGGGCCGTTCGGCGATGACGACCGAGTCGACGTTGACGATGGTCCGGCCGTGGTCCTCGACCAGGGCGGCCGTCATCGAGAGCAGCTCGAGGCTGGAGATGCCCTCGTAGTTGGGATCGCCGTCCGGGAAGTGCTCGCCGATCGTCCCCAGCGCGGCGGCGCCGAGGAGGGCGTCGATGATCGCGTGGACCAGCACGTCGGCATCGGAGTGGCCCTCCAGGCCCTTGGGGTGGTCGATGGTCACACCGCCGACGACCAGTGGCCGGCCCTCGACGAGGCGGTGCGCGTCATAGCCGATGCCCACCCTCATCGGGAGGGGAGCACCCCCCGATGAGCCGGCCGGGCGAAGCCCTTCTCCCGACTCGCCCCCCCCGAGACAGCCTCCTGCTCGCGGAGGAGAGCTTCGAGCACGTCGAAGTCCTCGGCGGTGGTCAGCTTGAGGTTCGCCGGCTCGCCTTCGACGACCATGACCGGGTGGCCGGTGGCGGCGACCAGCTGGGCGTCGTCGTCCCCCTCCAGGCCGGTCTCGTGTGCTTCGAAGTGGGCCTTCAGGAGCACCCCGTAGGCGAAGGCCTGGGGCGTCTGGGCGAGCACGATCCGGCTCCGGTCGAGGCTCTCGACCAACCGCTGGCCCTCGACCCGCTTGACCGCGTCCCGGGGCCGCAGCCCGGGAAAGGCGGCGCCCGACTCGATCGCCGCCCGCAGGACCCGGCGGCAGAGGGCGGCGGTCGCCAGCGGCCGGGCCGCGTCATGGACGAGCACGTAGTCGGCGCCGGCGACCCGGGACAGCCCGGCACGCACCGACTGCTGGCGGCTCTCGCCGCCGGGGCAGACCTCCACCGGCCTGGGTGGACGGAGCTGGGCGACCTCGGCCTCCGCGGCGGAGATCCGCGCCGGGGGGGCCACCACCACGATCCGGGTCACCTCGTCGAGCGACAGGAAGAGCTCGACCGCGCGCGCCAGCGTTGTTCTGCCGTTCAGCTGGAGGAGGGCCTTGCTGCCCCGGCCGAGGCGCGTCCCGAGCCCGCCGGCAGCGACGATCGCGACCACCTCCATGCGGGCTACGGGGACTCCCGTCGCGGGCGCCGGGTCGAGGGCCCCGGGGCGGTTCCGTTGGCGGGCGAGGCGAAGATCATCCGGCCGGCGGCGGTCTGCAGCACAGAGGTCACGGTGGCGCTGACGGTCTGGTTCAGGAAGCGGCGGCCGTTCTCGACCACGACCATGGTCCCGTCCTCCAGGTAGCCGACGCCCTGGCCGACCTCCTTGCCCTCCTTGACGACCGCCACGAGCAGCTCCTCGCCCGGGATCGCCACCGGTTTGAGAGCGTTGGTGAGCTCGTTCAGGTTGAGCACGATGGCGCCTTCCAGGCGGGCGATCCGGTTCAGGTTGAAGTCGTTGGTGAGGATGGCGAGGTTGGACTTGAGCGCGAGGCGGACGAGCTTGGAGTCGACCTCGGTCTCGCCCGGCGGATCGTCGTCGCGGAACTCGACGGCGATGTCGGGCTCCTTCTGGAGCTCGGTCAGCACCTCGAGGCCGCGGCGGCCGCGGTTGCGGCGGATCGTCTCACCCGAATCCGCCACCTGCTGCAGCTCTTTGAGCACGAAGCGGGGAACGATCAGCGGCATGTCGAGGAAGCCGGTCCGGGCGATGTCCAGGATGCGGCCGTCGATGATCACCGAAGTGTCCAGCAGGGCGCCCCGGATCCGCCGCACAGTGACCGGGTCAGGGCGTGCGACGCCGACCAGCCCGAGGAGCTCGGACCGGCGCGTCAAGCCGAGGTTGGCGCCGGTGTAGCCGAGTAGGCAGGCGAGGACCGCGCTCAGAGGAACGCCGTAGGGCGGGAAGTCGCGCACGAAGTAACCGACGAGGACCGCCACGAGCAGTCCCACGATGAGGCCGAAAAGACCTGTGACGAGGTCGGGGAGGGGAGTGGTGCGGAGCTGGAAGTTGACCCTTCGCCAGCCCGCCAGCAGGTAAGGCGCGCCGAGGTAGCTGAAGATCAAACCCTCGAGGGTCGTGAGAGTGAGGATGACGAGGCTGCCTGGGGCATGGATGTGCCCCTGCTTGATCATCGCGTAACCGAGGATGAAACCGCCGACCACTCCGAGCCCGGCCCCCAGGCTGCGGGCCCAGGTTTCGGAACGCATGGAAATGAAACGCCTCCTTATGAGTCCTTGATCGGGAATGGAATTCGCTGGGTGCCGGGTGCTATGTGGGTAAGAAAGCCGGCGGAGATCGCCTCCGCCAGGTTGCGGACCTCGACCAGGTCGAGACCGGGATAGCGCCCGGTGGATTTGCCACCGGACGGGATGATGGCCCGGGTGAAGCCCCGCCGAGCCGCGTCCTGGAGGCGGCGATCGAGCTGGGTGACCCGGCGTACCTCGCCCGTGAGGCCAAGCTCGCCGATCACCACCGTTCCCCCCGGCAGGGGTTCAGAGCGGAGGTTGCTGGCGATGCTCAGGGCGAGCCCGAGATCGGCCGCCGGCTCCACGATGCGGAAACCGCCGGCCACGTTTACGAATATGTCTGACCTGTCCAGCGCGAAGCTACCGCGCTTCTCGAGGATGGCCACGATCATGTGAAGGCGGTTGGGATCGATGCCGGTGGCGCTCCGCCGAGGCATCTGGAACGAGGTTCCCGCGACCAGGCTCTGCAGCTCCACGAGGAGCGGCCTGGTCCCTTCAACCGCTGCCAATACGACTGTACCACCGGCTGTCAAGCTGGAATTCGAAACCAGGCTCGCGCTCGGGTCGGCGACCTCCTCCAAACCCGCCTCGCCCATCGAGAAGATGCCGATCTCGTCGGTCGAGCCGAAGCGGTTCTTCGTTGCCCGCAGGATCCGGAACTCCTGCTGCCGGTCGCCCTCCAGGTAGAGCACGGTGTCGACCATGTGCTCGAGCACCCGCGGGCCGGCCAGCGAGCCCTCCTTGGTGACGTGGCCGACGAGGAAGACCGGGATGCCGGTCTCCTTGGCAAGCCGCATCAGACGGGCGGCACACTCCCGCACCTGGCCGACGGTGCCCGCCGCCGCCTCCAGGCCGGGGTCGGTCATGGTCTGGATGGAGTCGACGATCGCCACTCCTGGCTTCGCCTCCCGGATCGCGTCGATCACCGTCTCGAGGTCGTTCTCGGCCAGCACCAGCAGCCGCTCGTGGACAGCGTCCAGCCGCCGGGCCCGCAGCGCGACCTGCTGGACCGACTCCTCGCCCGTCGCATAGAGCACGAAAGCGTCGGCGGCGACCTGGCGGGCGAGGTGCATCACCAGCGTCGACTTGCCCACCCCGGGCTCGCCGCCGATCAGGACCAGGCTGCCGGGCACGATGCCGCCGCCCAGAACCCGGTTCAGCTCGCCCCATTCGAGGACCCGGCGCGGAGCCGCGTCGGAGCGGACCTCGGTCAGCGCGACGGCACGCGACGGGCCGCCGGCGCGCTCCGCCTCCCGGCCGCGCCTGGGCTCGACGACCTTGAACTCGGAGAGGGTGTTCCAGGCCTGGCAGTGAGGGCACTGGCCGGCCCAGCGAAGCGACTCCCCTCCACAATCGCCACAAACGAAAACCGTGCTGGAGCGAGCCAAGTTTCAGCTGTCCCCGTGGTATCTAGAGGGGGGACGTCCCCCCCATCGGCCGTGCTCGGCAAAGCCTGCGCGCGGCCTCCCCCCCTGACAAACGAAAACCGTGCTGGGGCGAGCCAAGTTTCAGCTGTCCCCGTGGTATCTGGAGGGGGGACGTCCCCCCGATCGGCCGTGCTCGGCAAAGCCTGCGCGCGGCCTTCCGCCCTGACAAACGAAAACCGTGCTGGGGCGGGCCACCCGGCTACTTTAGGCCGGGCCTCGCGGCCGCCCAGAGCATTTACAACTAAAAGCGAATCGATTCCGCAAGTCGTGCGTTGTTTCCATTGAAAGGAAGAGGCGGACGAGATGTGCGCCCGGACGCCTCCTCGAGTCCATCGCATTCGCGCCGCTCCGAACTACCCCCGGGGCGGCGCTTCGTTTTTACTTGTGCCGATGGATCGCAGCGAGTTCGGGCCGATCGTGCTGGAAGGCCCCCACATCCGCCTCGAGCCACTCGATCGCCGGCACGCTGACGACCTGGCCGAGGCCGCCTCGGATCCCCTGATCTGGCGCTGGCTGCCGGTCCAGGTCGCGACCCGCGAGGACCTCGACAGCTGGATCGAGGCTGCGCTCGCCGCCGCGGCGGCGGGGACCGAGCGCGCCTTCGCGGTCGTCGACCTGCGGACCGGGCGCGCGGTCGGCAGCACCCGCTACATGGACATCGCGCCCGCCCACAAAGGGGTCGAGGTCGGCTGGACCTGGTACGGCCGGGCTGCCTGGGGCAGCGTCGTGAACCCGGAGGCGAAGCTGCTGCTCCTGACTCATGCGTTCGAGGACTGGGGCGCCATCCGCCTCTACCTGAAGACTGACTCTCTCAACGAACGCTCACGCTCGGCGATCGCGCGGCTCGGCGCGAAGTACGAGGGGGACCTGCGCAACCACCGCATCCGGCCCGACGGCAGCTACCGGCACAGCTCTCATTACTCGATCATCGACACCGAGTGGCCGGCGGTGAAGCGCTCGCTGGAGGAGCGCGTCAACGGCTTCGCCGGCGGACATTCCGACCTCAGTCCAGGGGGGTAGGCTGCGCGGAGGCCTGCCGAGCACGGCCGACAGGGGGGACGTCCCCCCTCAATCGAGGATGATGCCCTTAGTGCTCGCCCGGAGAACCTCCTTGCCGGCCTGGTTGGTGCAGCTGATCGCGAACTCGGCGTAAGTGCGGCCCGGCTGCCGCTCGACCTTCGTCGTGGTGCTGACGCAGTCGATCTGATCGCCCGTGAAGACCGGGCGCAGGAACTCGAAGAGCATCTCGCGGGCGAGGTAGTTCAGGTCACCGCCAAGCTTGGTCGGCAAGGTCGCCGTGAGCAGCCCCTGGACCATCAGGCGGCCCTCGGCGTCGAGCTCGACGTGGTGCACTCCGCGGTCGCCGGACACTTCGCTGAACTGGCGGACGTCCTCCACCGTGAAGACCCGCGACCAGCTGCTCCGGCTGCCCAGCTCGATGGCCGGGCGCTCAGCCATTCGAGGCTCGCGCCGCGGCGATCGCAGTGAAGATCGCGTCCGGCGAGTAGGGCATGTCGGTCAGCGTCACGCCGAGCGGAGCCACCGCGTCGGCGACCGCGTTGGCGATGGCCGCGAAGGCGCCGATGGTGCCGCCCTCCCCCACCCCCTTGGAGCCCAGCGCGGTGAGCGGGCTCGGTGACTCGATGTGCTCCAGGGTCATCTTGGGCGGCACGTCGGTCGCCAGCGGCACGAGGTAGTCGAGGAGCGTCGAGCTGAGCGGCTGGCCGTCGTCGCTGTAGACGAACTCCTCCAGCAGCACCCCTCCCAGGCCCATCGCGATGCCACCCCGAACCTGGCCCTCGACCGCGTCACGGTTGACGACGACGCCGCAGTCCTCGACCGCGTGGTAGGCGAGCACGCGGGGAATGCAGCTGACGGCGTCGACCTCGACCAGGGCGAGGTGGGCACCGCTCGGATAGACCTGCGTCGGGTCCACGCTGCGCGTGACGTCGAGCCCCGGAGCGATGTCCTTTTCCGCGACCTCGCGGAGCGCTTCGACCAGGCTCGTCAGGCCGCCGACCGCGCCGCGGCTGACGAAGGTCCCGCTGCCCGGCGGGCAGGAGTCGGTGTCGCCCTCGACGACATCGACCAGCGCCGGGTCGACGCCCAGCTCGCGGGCCGCCAGCAGGCG
>DATCOZ010000245.1:0-6415 GCA_036564345.1 Candidatus Dormiibacterota bacterium
GGCGGATCACCGCGGTCGAGGGCGACATCGCCAGGAAGGGCCTCGGCGTGAGCGCGGCCGACCGCAAGCGGCTGGTCGGGGCCGAGGTGTTCCACCTCGCCGCGGTCTACGACCTGGAGGCCTCGGAGGCGGCCAACCAGCTCGCCAACGTCGAGGGCACCCGCAACGTCGTCGCCTTCGCCAACACCATCAAGGCGGCGCGCATCCATCACGTGAGCTCGATCGCCGTCGCCGGCGGGTCGTTCAAGGGCGAGTTCGGCGAGGACGCCTTCGACGCCGGCCAGGAGCTCAGCCAGCCCTACTACCGGACCAAGTACGAGGCGGAGAAGATCGTCCGCGAGGAGGCGAAGGTCCCGATCCGGGTCTACCGCCCGGCGATCGTGATCGGCTCCAGCGAGGACGGCCAGGCCGACCGGGTCGACGGCATCTACTACTCCTTCAAGATCATCCAGCGGCTCCGCGACGCGCTGCCGCCGTGGGTGCCGCTGGTCGGCGTCGAGGGCGGACGGCTGAACCTGGTGCCGGTCGACTTCGTGGCTCGGGCGCTCGCCCATATCGCCGCCAAACCGGGGCTCGACGGGCAGACGTTCCACCTCGTCGACCCCTCGCCGAACAGCTTCGGGGACACCCTCAACACCTTCTGCCGGGCGGCGCACGCACCCCAGTTCACGCTCCGCATCGATTCCCGGGCAGGCGCCCTGCTGCCCGGCGAGCTGGCCGCGATGCTGGACAGCTGGAAGGTGTTCCAGACCGTCAAGCGGCAGGTCCTGGAGGGCGTCAACGTCCCCGAGCCGGCGCTCAGCTACGCCTCCAACCGGACTCGCTTCACCTGCCGCAACGCCGAGGCCGCGCTCGAGGGAAGCGGCATCGAGGTGCCGCCGCTCCACACCTACGCATGGAAGATCTGGGACTACTACGAGCGTCACCTCGACCCCCAGGCCCCGACCCCGCCCAACTTCCGCACCGCGCTCGAGGGCAAGGTCGCGCTGGTTACGGGCGCCTCCAGCGGGATCGGCCGTGCGACCGCCGCCGCCCTGGCCCGGCACGGAGCGGAGGTCGTCCTGGTGAGCCGCACCCGGGAGAAGCTCGAGGAGCTGAGCGCCGAGATCAAGGCGGCCGGCGGAAAAGCGCACGTCTATCCCTGCGACCTGTCCGACCTGGAGGCGATCGACCGCGTCGTAGCCAAAATCCTCAAGGACCGCAAGCGGGTGGACATCCTGGTCAACAATGCCGGCCGTTCGATCCGGCGCTCGATCCACGATTCTCTCGACCGCTTCCACGACTTCCAGCGGACGATGCAGCTGAACTACTTCGGCGCGGTGCGCGTGCTGCTCGCGGTCCTGCCCGGCATGAAGGAGCGCAGGGAAGGCCACGTCATCAACATCTCGAGCATCGGCGTCCAGGCCTACCCGCCCCGCTTCGGCGCCTACGTGGCCTCCAAGAGCGCCCTGGCCGCGCTCTCCCGCTGCCTCGGCCCGGAGGTCGCCGACGACGGCATCGCCGTCACCAACATCCACATGCCGCTGGTCAGGACCCCGATGATCGCGCCGACCGGGATGTACAGAAACTTCCCGACGATCTCCTCCGACGAAGCGGCCGAGATGGTCCTCGCCGCCGTCCTGACCCGTGTCCCCGAGGTTTCGACGCGACTGGGCAAGCTGGCCGAGACGGTCGACGTCGTCGCCCCGGGCCTGCTCCACCTCGTGATGACGGGCGCTTACCACGTCTTTCCCGATTCCGCCGCCAGGGACGGGGCGGGCAAGGACGGCAAGAACGGCCGTGGCAAGGGGACGCCGAAGCCGCGGGAGATGGAGGAGATGTCCCCGGAGGGGGCCGCGATGGCCTTCCTGATGAAGGGCATCCACTTCTGAGCAGACGGTTCGGGAGGCGGGGCCTAGGGGGTCACCAGGTTGGCGCTGTCCCACACGAAGACAACGAATAGGTAAAGGGCGGCGAGCAGCAGCAGGAACGCCAGGTGCAGGTAGCCGAGCACCAGGCCGGCGGTGGCGAGCGTGTTTCCCTCCTCACCGGTTTGGCGGATCTGCTCCTTCGCGACGTGCCCGGTCACCACGGCGACGATGCCGCCGACCAGCGGCACCAGCAACCAGGAGACGATCCCGCTGACCAGGCTGACAACGGCCAGGGTGTTCCTCCGAGCCGGCAGCGTGGCAGGCGGCTGCTGTTCCACCTTTCGGCCGGGCCGGTTACCCGGAGGTCATCGTGCTGACGGCGGCGAAGGTCCCGACCAGGACCAGCACGACGAGCACGACGATGAGCAGCACCACGGCGAGGTGCAGATAGCCGAGGACGAGGCCGACGGTGGCGAAGGTCTCGCCCTGCTCGCCGGTGCGGCGGATCTCCCGCCTGGCCAGGTGGCCGGTGACGACGGCGACGACGCCGCCGATGAGGGGCAGCGCGAACCAGGAGACGATCCCGCTGATCAGGCTCACCAGGGCGAGGGTGTTGGTCTCCCCGCTGAAGGTGGCCGGTGTCGTGGACGGCTGCGTCCGGACCGCCGGCGGCGGGGGCATCGGCTGCTCGTGCGGCTGCTCCATCTGAGGCAGCAGTCTAGGTGGGAAGAACGCGGATGGGACAATTCACGTTGCCAACCGAAACATGACAGTCATAGAGACCGACACGATCCGCAAGCGGCTTCGCGCGGTGCCCGAGGCGCCGGGCTGCTACCTGCTGCGCGACGGCGCCGGCAAGGTCATCTACGTCGGCAAGGCGCTTCGCCTGCGCGGCCGTCTTCGGTCCTACTTCACAGCGCCACAGGGTCAGAAGGCGGAGCTGATGAAGCGGATCCACGACTTCGAGGTGATGCGGACGGCGAACGAGGTCGAGGCGCTGGTGCTGGAGAACGAGCTGATCAAGCACTACCGGCCACGCTTCAACATCCGGCTCAAGGACGACAAGAACTTCCTCTACCTGAAGCTGCCGATGCGGGAGGACTTCCCCCGCGTCCACTACACGCGCCGCATCCACCCCGATGGCGCGATCTATTTCGGCCCCTACACGAGCGCCCAGAGCCTGCGCCAGACCGTCAAGTCGATCCGCCAGCTGCTGCCTTTCCGGACGTGCTCCGACGACGTCTTCCGGCAGGGACGCGTCTGCCTCGACTTCCACATCAAGCGCTGCCCCGGGCCCTGCGAGCAGCGGATCAGCCGCGACGACTACCGGGCCCGGATCCGGGAGGTGGCGATGCTGATGGAAGGCCGTTCCGACCTCCTCGCCCGCGACCTTCACGGGCGGATGGAGACGTCGGCCGAGAAGCTCGACTTCGAGAACGCCGCCCGCTACCGCGACAAATTGCGGGCGGTCGAGAAGATCGCCGACCGCCAGAAGGTGGTCACCCGCGGCCGCGACGACCAGGACCTGGTCGCCTACGCCCGGCAGGCGAACGACGTCTTCGTCGAGGTCGCCTATGTCCGCTCCGGCAAGATGGTCGGCCACGACGGCCATCCCCTGGAGGGGGAGCTGGAGGTGGCCGAGGCCGAGCTGCTGCGCTCCTTCCTGGT
The DNA here is from genome assembly GCA_036564345.1 of Candidatus Dormiibacterota bacterium. Taxonomy (GTDB): domain Bacteria; phylum Chloroflexota; class Dormibacteria; order Dormibacterales; family Dormibacteraceae; genus UBA6019. The sequence continues at coordinate 3,519 of DATCOZ010000245.1, forward strand.
CCGCTACTACTCGAGCGCCACCCACATCCCGCGCACCATCGTGCTCCCCGGCCCGATCGACGAGGCGGACCAGGTCGAGGCCTGGCTCGAGCAGCGCCGCGCTGGCCCGGTCACCCTCGCGGTCCCCCAGAAGGGGCGCAAGCGCCAGCTTCTCAACCAGCTCGCCGACACGGCGCGGGAGGAGCTCAAGCAGCTCCGCATCCAGTGGGACTACGACCGAGCCCGGACCGAGCCCATGCTCCAGGCGCTGGCCGACGCGCTCGACCTCGACGCTCCCCCGCACCGGATCGAGTGCTACGACATCTCCAACATCCAGGGCGACTCCGCGACGGGCGCGATGGTCGTCTTCGAGGAGGGCCGGCCGAAGAGCGAGGACTACCGCAGCTTCCGGATCAAGTACACGCCGGGGCCCAACGACTTCGCGATGATGCAGGAGGTGCTCCGCCGGCGCCTGGCGCGGCTCGAGTCGGCGCTCCGCCGGGAGGACTCGGCCGAGGTCGCCGACCGCTCCTTCTCGAGCCGGCCCGACATGATCCTCATCGATGGCGGAAAGGGCCAGCTGAACGCCGCCCTGGAGGTCCTCGAGGAGCTCGGGTTCGCCGACATCCCGACCTTCGGGCTGGCCAAGGAGCGGGAGGAGATCTTCGTTCCCAACGAGCCCAACCCGATCGTCCAGGAGCACGACTCGCCCGGCATGTTCCTGGTCCAGCGGGTGCGCGACGAGGCGCACCGCTTCGCGATCACCCACCATCGCAAGGTTCGCTCCAAGAAGGCGCTCAGCTCGCCGCTCGACTCCGTGGAGGGGATCGGGCCGGCTCGTAAGAAGGCCCTCCTGCGCGCCTTCGGCAGCGTCCAGGCGATCCGCGACGCGGACGTCGAGGAGATCGTCCGCCTCGGGATACCGGAACCGGTCGCGCGGCGTTTGAAGGAGCTGGTGTGAGCCGGTTGGTCTTCGTCGGCGGCAGCGACCTGGACGAGGCGGTGAGAGCCTTCGCCGAGGCGGGATTCACGGTTGAGGCGCCCTTCCCTGCCCTCCCCGCAGAGCGGGGAGGGGTCGCCGATCGCGTCGTCCTCCTGCAAGGCGATGCGAGCGCCGTGCTCAAGGCCGCCGATGCCGCCGGCGCCAAGTACGAGCTGGTTCATGTCGGGCCCGACGACGGGGTTCCCGAGGGCTCTCACGCGCGGGCCCATCACCGGGTGGCGGTGGCTGAGCTGCCCGCGCTGGCCCGGCGGCTGCGCTCCCGCGAGAAGCTGCTGGTGCGCTGCGTCGCCTTCGGCTACAAGCACGGCCTCCCCGCCGGGGCGGACTGGGTCGTCGACGCCCGCTTCCTCGACAACCCCTACTGGGTCGAGGAGCTCCGGCCGCAGACCGGTTTGGACCCCGCGGTGCGCCGCTACGTGCTCGCCCAGCCCGCCGCCGGCGAGCTGCTCGACAACCTCGAGCGGACGATGGCGGGGCTGATCCCCGCCTACCGCTCGCAGGGGCGGCAGGAGCTGACGATCGCCTTCGGCTGCACCGGCGGCCGGCACCGCTCGGTCGTCCTCGCGACCGAGCTGGCACGCCGGCTGGGGAGTGGGGAGGTCGACGTGGAGACGGAGTACCGGGAGCTCTGAGCATCCGCGCCCTCGTCTTCGACTTCGACGGGCTGATCCTGGAGACCGAACGGCCCGACTACCAGTCCTGGCGCGAGCTCTACCTGGAGCACGGCCAGGACCTGACGATGGAGGTCTGGGGCGACGTCATCGGCCGCGGCGCGAGCTACTTCGACCCCTACCAGGAGCTGGTCGCCAAGCTTGGCCACGACCTCGACCGGGAGACGGTGCTCAACCGGCGCAGGGCCCGTCACCAGGAGATGATCGCCGAGCTCGAGATCCTGCCCGGGGTCCGCGGCACGGTCGCGGCCGCAAAAGGGCTCGGGCTCGGGCTGGGCGTAGCCTCCAGCTCCTCGCGTGCCTGGGTCACCGGCCACCTGGCACGGCTCGGGCTGCAAGACTTCCAGTGCGTGCGCTGCCGCGACGACGTCGCCAACACCAAGCCCGACCCGGAGCTCTACCTGTCCGTCTGCGCCTGCCTGGGCGTGGCGCCCGGGGACGCCGTGGCGCTGGAGGACTCGGCCAACGGCATCGCTGCCGCCAAGGCGGCGGGGATGCGCTGTGTCGCCATCCCCAACCCGATGACGGCCGGCCTTGACCTGAGCGCGGCCGACCTGCGCCTCGACTCGCTCGCCGACCTGTCGCTGGCGGAGCTGCTGGAGCGACTTGCGTGAAGGCGCTCGTGTGAAGGCTCTGGTGCTGGGCGGGCCCGGCTTCATCGGGGTCGCGACCTGCAAGGAGCTGATGCGGCGGGGCGTGGAGACGATCGCCGCGAGCCGGACGCCGCGTCCCTACGGGACTTTCACGAGCCATGTCGCCTTCGACCGCACCGATGAGGCCGAGCTGGCCAGGGTCTTGGGCGAGGTCAGGCCGGACGTCCTGCTCGACCTCGCCGCGTACCAGCCGTCGCAGGTGGAGGCGGTGGTCCGCCACTTCCGGGGAAGTCGCTACATCTTCACCTCGACCGGCGTCTACCCGGACACCTTCGAAGACCGGCCCGCCCGCGAGGAGGACTTCGTGGCCCTTGCGGGTGAGGCGCCGCCGGAACCGATCGAGTACCGCGAAGGCAAACGCTGGTGCGAGACGGTGCTGGCGCGCACGAGCGGCTTTCCCTGGACGGTGATCCGGCCGCCGGCGGTGATCGGCGCCGCCGACCACACCCTGCGGATCGCCGCCTACCTGCAGCGGGTCGAGGACGGCGGTCCGCTTCTCGTCCCGGCGGAGAGCTACCGGAGGCAGGCGGGGCTGGCCTGGGTTCGCGACGTCGGCTACGCGCACGCCCTGGCAACCGACCTTCGCAAGCC
>DATCOZ010000156.1:0-11840 GCA_036564345.1 Candidatus Dormiibacterota bacterium
GCCGACGAGCCGACCGGGAACCTGGACCCGGCGACCGGCTGGGAGATCATGCAGCTCTTCTTGCAGATCAACCACCAGGCAAAGGCGACGGTCCTGATGGCCACTCACAACCGGGATATCGTTGACCTGCTGCGCCGCCGCGTGGTTGCGATCGACAACGGCCAGGTCGTCAGGGACGATCGGGCGGGTGGATACCATGAGACTCTGGCGGCATCTGGTCTTCGCGCTTAGCTCCGCCTGGCAGAGCTTCTGGCGGAACGCCGCCGTAAGCCTAGCCGCGGTGGGGACGATCACCCTGATCCTCGCCATGGCGGGCGTCAACCTGCTCGTCGGCCACACCCTCGCCGGGATCCTCGACCAGTACAAGTCGCGGGTCAGCGTGATCTCGATCAGCATCGCCGACGGCACCCCGGTGAGCACCGTCTACGACTTCGAGGACCAGCTTCGCACCGATCCCCGGGTGACCGAGGTGCGCCTGATCACGAAGGACGAGGCGCTGGCCAAGTTCGCGGCCGATCCCCAGAACGCCGACATCGCGCGCCAGATCGAAGGCAACCCGCTGGCAGCCAAGCTCGAGGTGCACGTCGCCAGGCTGGCCGACGTCTCGGCCATCAACGACATCGCCAGCCGGTGGCGGGGCGCCGATCGCAACGATCCCACCGACTACCAGGGCGAGTTCATCACCCGCATGCTCCGGCTCTCCCAGTGGGTGAACCTGGCCGGCCTGGTGATCCTCGGGATCCTGCTCGTCGTCTCCGTCTTCATCGTCATGAACACGATCCGGACCGCCGTCTACCACCGGCGCCAGGAGATCGAGGTGATGAAGCTGGTGGGGGCGACCGAATGGTTCGTGCGCGGGCCCTTCGTGATCGAAGGCATCCTGACCGGCCTTCTCGCCGCCGGCATCTCCCTCGGGCTGCTCCTGCTCGCCTACCGGCCCTTCGTCGACAAGTTCCACTCCGACCTCTTCTTCATACCGCTCGGCTACGACCCGCTGTTCGTAACCGAGCTCGCCCGCGACGTCCTGCTCGCCGGCGCCGTGCTCGGCGCCCTGGGCAGCTACATCGGCGTTCGCCGGTTCGTGAGGATCTAAGCTCCGTTGCTTTTGAAAAAGACTCTGGCTGCGCTCCTGGCCGCCCTACCGCTTCTCGTCACCGGAGCAACCGCGACCCCGGTCCAGGCGGTCCAGTGCGCGCCGAATGACTACATCTGCCAGCAGCTCCAGCACGACCAGGGCCAGCAGTCGGCGAACGCCGACGCGCTCGCCAACATCCAGAACCAGATCAAGGACGTCGAGAAGCAGATAACCGCCCTCTTCGCGCTGATCAACAAGCTGAGCGCGCAGCTGACGGCCCAGCAGGCGCTGATCGACAGCACCCAGGCCCAGGTCGACGCGCTCGACGCCAAGATCCGGCTGACCGAGGCGGACATCACGCGGCGCCAGGCCCACCTCCAGATCCGGGAGACCCTCTTCGACAACCGGGTCCGCTCGATCGAGAAGCACGGCTCGATCAACTACCTCGCCCTGGCCCTTTCGTCGACCAGCTTCAACCAGCTCATCGACCGGCTGATCACCGCCCAGACGATCATCCAGGCCGATCACCGGCTGCTCGACGACCTCCGCCTCGAGAAGGCGCAGATCCAGGCTCTCAACGACCAGCTGACGCAGCAGCGGGCGGACGAGGCCGCCCTGCTCGTCAAGCAGCAGGCGCAGAAGGCCCAGCTACTGCAGCTGAAGGCCCAGCAGCAGGCGGCGCTCGCCTTCAAGCAGCAGCTCGACGCCCAGTACAAGGCCGAGGCCGATGCGCTCGCGGCCCAGCAGGCCGAGATAAACGCCCAGGTCGCCGCCGACGAGGCCGCCTATGCGGCGGAGGCGTCCGGGTCTGGCGGCGGCACCGGCCAGTTCGGGTGGCCCCTCAACCCGCACTGGATCAGCCAGTACTACGGCTGCAGCAACTACCCGTTCGAGATGTACTGGCCCGCCTGCCCGAGCAAGCACCTCCACAGCGGGATCGACATCGCCGAGCCCTACGGGTCGCCCGTGATGGCCGCCGACAACGGCGTCGCCAGCGTCTACAGCACCTGCTGCGGCTACGGCAACTACGTGATCCTGACCCACGGCAACGGCTATTCGACGCTCTACGGCCACCTGGCGGGCTTCAACGTCAGGAGCGGCCAGCTCGTCGTCCGCGGCCAGGTGATCGCCTTCGAGGGCAGCACCGGCAACTCGACCGGTCCGCACCTCCACTTCGAGATCCTCTACAACGGCAGCTACACCGACCCCTGTGCGTATCTAGGGTGCTGAGGCTCCGCCGAGCCCTCGGGCTCGCCGGCGTCCTCGTCGCCGTGCTGGTCCTCGGCGCCCTGGCCGGTGTCTACGCCGACCAGGCCTACCCCGACCAGCTACCGCTTATCGCAACCCGCGCTTCGCACCAGGGACTCGACCAGGCCACCTTCGACCGCGCGCTGCGGGTGATCCAGAACAACTACTACAACCCGAAGCCGAGCTACACCGACCTCTCCCACGGCACCGTTCGGGGGCTCGTCGGCGGCCTCAACGACCGCTTCTCCTACTATCTCGACCCGGCCGAGTACCAGCGTCAGCTGAACAGCTACGCCGGCCAGTACATCGGCATCGGCATCGAGGTGACCTCGAGCACCGACTACCCGGTCGTCAACAGCGTCTTCCCCGACTCGCCGGCAGCCAAGGCGGGGATGAAGCCGGGCGACCTGATCGTCAGCATCGACGGGCATGACGTCCACGGCCAGAGCCCCGACCAGACCTCCAGCCTGATCCGCGGCCAGGCGGGTACCTCGGTGATGATCACGATCGACCGTGGCGGACAGCGGCAGGACCTGAAAGTCCTGCGCGAGCCGATCACCATCCCCTCGGTTCGCTCGGCCAAGCTGGAGGGCGGCGTCCTCTACATCCGGATCTACAGCTTCGGAGACTCGACCGCGACCGACTTCGACGGGGCCCTCAAGAGCGGCCTGCCGTCCGAGAAGTCGGTCGTCCTCGACCTCCGCGACGACGGCGGCGGCTTCATCGACGCCGCTCAGAACGTGATCAGCCAGTTCGTGGGCGAGGGCGAGGCATTCGAGCTGCGAGACCACAGCGGGAACGTCGATCGCCGCAACGTCACCGGGTCCCCACCGGATCCGAGCCTGCCCCTGGTGGTGCTCGTCAACACCAACAGCGCCTCCGCCTCGGAGATCGTCGCCGGCTCGCTCGCCGTCCACGCCCGGGCCAAGCTGGTCGGCACGGTGACCTACGGCAAGGGCTCGGTCCAGCAGGACTTCCCGCTGCCGGACGGCTCCGACCTCCACCTGACCATCCGCCACTGGTTCCTTCCCGACGGCAGCAGCGTCGAGCAGAAGGGTCTGACGCCGAGCGTCTCGGCCACGCTGGCCAACCCGGACGATATGTTCGACGCCAGCAAGCCCGAGCTAGGGCACGGCAAGGACACCCAGCTGAACCAGGCCCTCGATCTTCTCGCGAAGGGTGCCGCCTAAACTTCCGCTTGGCCCGGGGGCGGACGTCGCCCGCCACGACGGGCGGTTAGCTCAGCTGGCTAGAGCGTCTGGTTTACACCCAGAAGGCCGGGGGTTCGACTCCCTCACCGCCCACCATTTCTGAAACCGAATCGACCCGCTAGAGTCACTCGTCATGGAGCTCGACAGGGCATGAAAGCGCTCGTCTGGCACGGTCCCAACCAGATGACCGTCGACGATGTCCCGGAGCCGGCGCCGAAAGCCGGTGAGGTCGTCGTTCGCAGCGAGGCCGCCGGCATCTGCGGTTCCGAGATCGAAGGCTACCTGGGCAAGATGTCAAACCGGGTGCCGCCGCTCGTCATGGGCCATGAGTTCGCGGGGACCGTCACCGCGGTCGGCTCCGAGGTGGACCGATCCTGGCTTGGCAAGCGGGTTGCCGTGAACCCGATCGTCGGCTGCGGCCACTGCCGCTACTGCGTCCGCGGCGATCGCAACCTCTGCCCGGATCGGTTCCTGGTCGGCGTCGGCGTGGCTGGCGGCTTCGCCGGCACCGTGGCCGTCCCCGAACGCTGCCTCTTCGAGATGCCGGCCGGGATGGACGCGCGCCTGGGTGCCCTGGTCGAGCCGCTTGCCAACGGTGTCCACGCAATCCGAAGCGGTGCACCCGCGGGCGCGGCCGCCGCCGTCGTCATCGGTGCCGGCACGATCGGGCTCGCCTGCATGCAGGCGGCCCTCCTCCACGGGATCGAGCTGGTCACCATCCTCGAGCGCCATCCCACGCGGCGCGACCACGCCCTTCGGCTCGGCGCACACGAGGCGTTCGCCTCCGGCGGCGAGCTGAAGCCGGGCGTCGACCTGGTCATTGACGCGGCCGGAGCGGAGGAGACCCGCCGCCTCGCGATCGAGCTCCTCAACCCTGCCGGCACGGCCGTCTTCATCGGCCTCCACCAGGACCAGACGCCGCTTCCCTGGCACGCCGTGATCCGCGGCAACCACACCGTCAGAGGGGTGTTCGGTTACTCGGACGCCGACTTCCGACAGGCCCTCGAATGGCTCGCCGACGGCCGGGCCGGGATCGGCGAGCTGAAGGGCATCCTGCCCCTCGAGGAGGGACCGGCCGCCTTCGCGACCCTGGCCGAGGGGCCGACGGCGGACATCAAAGTCTTCCTCGGCGCCTGAACCGGCCCGGCCGAACGCCTAACCGCTCGCCAGCCGCCTGACCAGGTCGGTCAGAGGCTGGTGGAGCTGGTCCGCGGACTCGATCCTCGCCGTCTCCAGTGCCCACTCCCGCTTGGCGAGGACGAACGGGTGGGCCTGCTCGCCGCCGGCCGCTCCGTGGCCTCCGACCTGGTTCTCGAAGTTGAACTGGCGGTTGTCCTCGAAGCTGCCGAACAGGACGAGGTCGCCCGAGCTCTCGAACGAGTTCAGCCGCTTGAGCTGCCGGGTCAGCACCCCCGGTTCGTCGAGGTGGGCCAGGAACGGCGCCGCCTCGGCGTTCAGGCGGTGCGAGCCGTGGGCGTGCACGATCCCGCCCGAGCGGCCGTCCTTGACCATCACGAAGCCGATGCGATCCAGGTTGGCGAGGCGCTGAACGAGTCCGGGGAAGTGCGTCTCGAGATCGGTCCGATTGAGGCGGCCGGATAGGTCGGTGAAGTAGAGGTGGGCAAGCCCGCCCGAATAGGTGATCGCGATGTGCCCGGTGATCGGTCCCTCGGCCGGCCCGAAGGTGCCACCCCGATGCTCGGTGACCTCATAGCCGGGAAGCCAGCGGGCCAGGTAGGCGCCGAGGTTCTCGCCGTCCCCGGCGTTGAACTGCCGGCAATCGACCTGGCCGTGGTCGGAGAGGATCAGCAGCTCGTACTCGCGCGGCCCGGCGCCGCTGCGGCTGCGCGCGACCCAGTCGACGGTGTGGTCGAGGTGCCGGAGGATGCGCCGGCTCCACTCGTCCTCGGGCCCGAAGGCATGGGCCGCCTCGTCGAAGGTGTAGAAGCAGGAGTAGATGACGGGCAGGCCCTGGGCCATCGCCTGCCTGGTCGCGAAGCGCGTCAGGTGGTGCACGACGCACTCGTGGAAGAGGTCGGCGAACACGTAGGCCGGGCTTACCGGCCGGCGGGCGATGCGTGCCGAGACATACTCGGCGAGGACGCCGAAGGCGGCCCCTCCGCCGTGGCGGAGCCAGTGGTAGACGACCTGGGGGTTGGTCAGGAAGGGCACGATCACCTGCCGGTCGGTGTCGCCGTGGTGCTCACCGTAGTCGGGTCCGAAACGATCCACGGCCCCGGCACGGTAAAGGGCGGCGATGCAGGCGCCGCCCTCGGTCAGCGGTGTCCGGCCGTTGAAGTAGCGGTCGGCGACGAGCTCGAAGGTGCCGCCCGAGCCAAAGCCGACCACGGCGCCGATCGACTTGTCCCACCAGCGATAGGAGGGGATCTCGGAGGAGTCGCCGTAGAGGATGCCGGCCTGCGCGTACGGGGTCGTCGAGGGCACCCCGCAGCGATACGGCTGGATCTGGTAGCCCTCCCCGTCGATGAGGCGGCGCACGAACGGCATCTGGCCCGCCGCCAGCGCCCGTTCCAGGGCGGTGGCGCCGAGGCCGTCGAGATGCAGGATGACGAGCCCCTTTCCCACCAGGGGTTAAGTGTGGCGGCGATCCGGCGATGTGGTACTGTGGCGCCTGCGTTTCAGGAGACGGCCGGCCCAAGTCGGCAGCGCACTTGGTTCGAAGAGGAGGTGTCCAGATGGCGATTGTTTGCTCGATCCGCGCCCTGGGCGCCCAGCCGACCTTCGGGGAGACGGTCTAGCACCGGCTTTCGACTCAGCCACAGAGCCGCTCCTCGCGAGCGGCTTTCTTGTTTTTCACGGGTTCCCAGCGCGCAGCCACCGAGCTTGCTGCCGTATGCCCAGCCGCACCTGCGCGGCGCCTGGACGAAAGGAGAACCCGAAGTTGTCGATCGATGTGCTGGAACCCTTCTTCGACGAGGGATGGATCACTGAGGTGATCCGGCCCGTGAAGAGCGGCAAGGAAGCAACCGTCTACCTGTGTCGCGCCGGCGCCCGGACCGGCGAGGAGCTGGCGGCGGCCAAGGTCTACCGCTCGCTGCATCAGCGCGGATTCAAGAACGCCGCCGTCTACTGGGAGGGCGGGATGCGGGCGATGAGCCGGCGGACGAAGGCCGCCATCGCGCGGCGGTCTGACCACGGCCGGGAGGTCCTCTTCTCGGCCTGGATCGGCCGGGAGAAAGAGACCCTGGAAGCGCTCCATCGGGCGGGCGCCAACGTCCCGCGGCCGCTCACCCAGCTCAGCAGCGCCTTTCTGATGGCCTGGATCGGCGATCAGGATGAGGCCGCACCGCAGCTCCGCCAGATCCGCTTCGACGACCCCGCCAAGGCCACCCGGATTTTCGACTTCCTGGTCGCCCAGGTGGAGCTCTGGCTGGCCAACGACGTCGTCCACGGCGACCTGTCCGAGTACAACGTGCTCTTCTGGCGGGGCCGCCCGGTCGTGATCGACTTCCCGCAGGCGATCGACCCGCGCTTCAACCGCAACGCGTACTCGCTGCTCCAGCGGGATCTCGCCAACCTGGCCCGCCACTTCGAGCGCTTCGGCGTCCGCCGCGACCCGAAGGCCCTTGCGGCCGGCATGTGGGAGCGCTGGCTGCACTCCGACGCCTGGCTGGGGTCCGAGCAGGCGGTGACGTCCGCCTCCGAGACGGGCGAGGGGCGTCGGTAGAATAGGACGCCGTGTGCCGAGGTAGCTCAGCCCGGTAGAGCAGCGGACTGAAAATCCGCGTGTCGCCAGTTCAACTCTGGCCCTCGGCACCAGCCCGCGACCTGAAGCTCGGGGACCTCAGCGTGCTTCGCCAGAGGGATGAGCGGGTCTATTACTTTATGGAGGCTGGCCTGAGCGGCTGGCGGCGGCGCCGGGAGAAGGGAGTTCGGCGCCGGTCGGAGAGTGCAAGGCGAGCCAACCTCAGATGCGGGTGATTGTGCTCGGACAGATGGTCCGCGTCCCCAGTGCACGGCTCCAGATACTCCAACTGCACTGTCGTGTGACCGATGTCGAAGCGCTTGCAGATCGCGCTTTCCACTGCCCGCATGACGCCTTCTGCCGCGGCAAGGGGTTGCTCACCGACCACGATGTGGCAGCTCATGGCTGTGTGCTCGGACGAGATGCACCAGACATGGACATCGTGAGCCGATAGGACGCCATCCACAGCTGCGATCTCGGATCGAACGGTCCTCATATCCAGACCTCGTGGTGTGCCCTCCAGCAGGATGTTCACGGTTTCGAGGACGATCCTGAAGGCGTTCCAACCTATCAATGCGGCAATGAAGATCGAGACGATCGGATCGATGAAGGTCCAGCCGGTGAGGAGGATGATCGCGCCGGCGAGGATCACGCCAATCGAAGCGATCATGTCACCGACGGCGTGGAGGACGGCGGCTCGTACGTTCAGGTTGCCGCCCTGCCCCCGGAAATTGAAGGCGATGTAGCCATTGACCGCGACGCCGACGAGGGCGGAGACGATCACGATCCCGCCCTGGACGGGCTGGGGATGGGCGAAGCGCTGTACGGCTTCGAAGGCGATTACAAAGACCAGGGCGATGAGCGTCGCACCGTTTGCCGTCGCGGCAAGGATGCCGGCGCGGTGGTATCCGAAGGTCCTGGTCTCGTCTGCCGGCCGCTTGGTTTGCTCGACGGCATACCAGGCGAGGCCGAGCGCCAGGACGTCAGTGGTCACGTGGCCCGCGTCGGCCATCAGCGCCAGGGACCCAGAGAGGATTCCACCTACCAGCTCGACGGCGAGGATCATCCCCGTGAGCACCAGGGCCTGTCGAAGCCGGCCGCTCAAAACCGAGTCCAGGTGCTCGCTGGCGTGTGACTCCGGCATGACTGGGGTAGCGCCGCCTGTTCGGCGTCGCGCCTGATCCGCGGCTGCCGTCGCGTGCACGAAGGCACGTTATGCCTGGGCGGAGTCATTTCTCCGTCAGTTGACCCGGGCGACGATCAACCGATGGCTTCGATCGTTACTAGAGATGAGGCGGCCTACCTACTTGGAGAGGGAAGGGTTTTTCGGTGGGCCGCCCCACTCCACAAAACGCACGGCGGCGCCGTGACTTGCGGCCGGCCGCGGAGGCCATCCACGACGCCGGAGGACGACCTCAGGAAAAGGTGATGCTGTCCCAGCCCTCGAGGTCGACCGGCTGGCAGCCGCTGCCACCTCCGCCCGTGCCCAGGACGTGGCGGCTGAGGTTGCGGAAGGTCGTTCCGTCGATGTACACGTCGGCGCTGATCAGCACCGGCGGGCTGCAGCTAGAGGGAGAGCCGTGCTGTGTCCCGGCGACCCGCACCACGTAGCAGATCGTGTTGGGACAACGGGGGGAGGTGTCGGTGGTCGACGAGAAGGAGTAGACGGGCGAGTCGATGGCGACAATCGTCATCTCCGGCGGCTGGCCCGGTTTCCACTGGACGGGCGCCAGCGTCTGCGGCTGGGGTTTGAGCCACTGCCGGCTCACCGTGTAGCCGAGGGTGAGCATGAGCGCCTGGCTCCGATCGAAGATCATCAGCGCGGGGTTCGCCGTCGGCGTCGGGGTCGGGCTTGGGCTCGCGCTCGACGCGGGGCTCGTCGTGCTTGCCGGGGCCTGGCTCGACGGCGACGAGCCGCCGCAGGCCGTGCTCAGCAGGAGCGCGAGGAGGACGATGGCTGTTCGCAGCACGGTTGCGGGAGCCTAACCCGCTCGGAGAGGCGCGTCAAGGGCTTGCCCGGGAGTGGCAGCCGCAGGATTCGTTCGCCTGCTTGCGTTAGACTAGGTGATAGTGGTATTGGTATTGCTGCTCGAGCTGCTCGATAAGTTCCGCGGCGCCTGGAAGGCGCTGTTGGTCGGCTTCGATCGGCAGCGGGCGGCGGCGGGCTCCCAACCGGAGTCCCGCTCCAACCGCAGAGCCTTCTGAGCAGAGCGGCTCTCTGGTCACCGAAAACGCCTCTTTAGGCTGGCTTCACGTTTGCGCGCGAGGATGGGAGTTACCTCTCCTCCGCAGAGAAGCCCCGGTCACCCTCCGGGGCTTTCTCATTTCCAGGACCGACCGGACCGCCCTTCAGGTTCGCTTAACGATCGCTTCAGCCTTCTCGGCGAACCTGATCGGCGCGATGATGGCGCGGCGATTTGTCAGCCGGTTTGTCGTGGTTGTCGGCGGGATGGGCGCGCTCGGCTACATCCTGGGTTACGCGGCGCGCGTGCCGGAGCTCCGCGGCCTCAGCACCGATCAGCAGGCTTGGGCGGTCTTCGCCCTCGGCCTGATCGCCGCCATCCTGCTTCTCTTCCGGGCGGCCCAGGTCGGCGAGGTCAGCCCATGAGGCGCGGCACGTCCTAGGCGATCTGCGCGAGCAGTGCCGTGTTGTGCACGGCGACCAGCACCAGGCCGATCACCGAGAGTTGGATCGCGCGCCAGACGAAGCTGTGGGCGGCGCGGGCCTGGAAGGAAGGGTGAGCCTCGGCGTACCGCTTCAGGACCAGGCAGGCGATCGCCATCGCGGCGACGAGCAGCTGCTTCAGTCCGAAGACGAGCCACAAACCGCCGTGGCTGAGCAGCGCGGCAACCAGACGATTGGCTTCCACTCCTCCGTGTGCCATGGCGACCCCCGTGGTGATGACATCGGCCACCTGCGCACCGGCCAGGAGCAGGATCCAGATGGCGAGGACACGGCTGGAAGGGGAGCGGAGATGAGCGTGCATCTACTAGAAAAGATGATAGCGACACTACCGCAAACGCCAGAGCATCCAAGTGGAAAACAAACCGGCCGGTTGCCGGCCGGTGCCGGGTTAGGGCTGGGGCGGCTTGCCGGGCAGGCGACGCCACTGGCGCGGTCCCACCCCGGCGCTCGGGTTGCCCGGCACGAACATGACGGCTCCCGGGTCGACCATGCAGAGGTCCTTGCGCACCACGCTGCGATCCCCCGTGCTCGGGTGCTCCACCACGACCGTCCGCTCGAGGACCGCGCGGACCCGCACCGCTTCGCCATCGACGACCGCGTCGAAACCGCCGCCGACCTCGTGGTTGGCGGGCGGCACGATGGTCGCCAGGGGGATCAGTTCAGTAGTGCTGCTCATGTAGTGGACACCTCGAAATTGCACCGGCCTGCTTGCGCACGCGCGGGGACGACCGGCTGGGGAGCACGAAACTGGAGAATTCTACCAAATCCGGCGCGAGCATCCGTTCGATGCGGGCCGACCGGCCCGGGGTTTCAGGCTCCGACCAGCTCCGGTAGCCGCGCTGTCCAGTCGAGCTCGACGCCGAAGGCGCGGGCGAAACGATCGGCATAGGCACGAGCGGCTGTCTCGGTCGACAGGCGGCTCCCCTTGAGATGCTCGACGGAGGTCGCCTTCTTGTCGGCGATACCGCAGGGGACGATGCCCTCGAAGTACTCGAGGTCGGTGGTCAGGTTGAGCGCAAAGCCGTGGCTGACCACGCCCCCGTTGAACTTGACGCCGATCGCGGCCACCTTGGCATCGCCGACCCAGACACCGGTGAGGCCGGGCACGGCGGCTCCCACCAGTCCCTGCTCCGCCAGGTAGTCGATCAGCGACGCCTCCAGCGTTCGCAGGTAGACGAGGAGGTCGAGGCCGTGCCGGGCGAGGTCGAAGATCGGATAGCCCACCAGCTGGCCGGGCCCGTGATAGGTCGCGTCACCGCCCCGATCGGACCAGACGAGGTCGACCGCGCGCCGCTCGCGCTCCGCCTCGTCCCAGAGCAGGTGCTCGGCCGTTCCCTTCCGACCCATCGTGTAGACGTGGGGATGCTCGAGCAACAGGAGGGTGTCAGGCGCCTCGCCGGCGCGCACCTGCTCGACGAGGGACCGCTGCAGGTCCCACGCCTGGCGATAGGGGACGCTACCCAGCCAGCAGCTTCTGACCCGGGGTCGGGACCTGTTCATCGGCGTGGTAGGAGGAGCGGACGAGGGCGCCCGACTCGACGTGGCGGAAACCCATCGCGAGGGCCTGCTCGCGCAATGTCGCGAACTCCTCGGGACGGTAGAAGCGCTGCACCTCGGCATGCTTGCGGGTCGGCCGCAGGTACTGGCCGACGGTCAGGACGTCGATGTCGTGCTCGCGCATGTTGCGGAAGACCGCGAGCAGCTCTTCGGACGATTCGCCGAGGCCGACCATGACGCCCGACTTGGTGACCATCTCGGACCGCAGCGCTTTGACATGACGCAGCAGCCCGAGGCTGTTCGCGTAAACGGCCTTGGGCCGGATGCTCGGGTAGAGCCTGGGGACGGTCTCGGTGTTGTGGTTGTAGATGTCGGGAGCCGCCTCGACGACGGTTGTCACCGCGTCGAGATTGCCGG
>DATCOZ010000278.1:0-2735 GCA_036564345.1 Candidatus Dormiibacterota bacterium
TCTTGCCGGAGCCGGAGGGGCCGACGATGGCAACCATCTCGCCTCGCTCGACCTCGATATCGATACCGCGCAGGGCCTCGACCTCGTTGGCGCCCCGGTAGACCTTGCGGAGGCGCATGGCCTGGACGATCGAGCCCCCAACAGCTATACGCATCTCAGTCCTCCAGACGCAGGGCGTCGACTGGTGCGAGGCGGGCGGCGCGCAGGGCCGGCGGGATCGTGACCGCCAGCACCGCCAGGTAAAGCAGGCCGACGATGAGCGCCAGCGATGAGCCATCGATCTCAAGGCGGGCCCCGGGCAGATAGCCGTTCGTCATGACGGCGCTGAGTGGTACCCCGACCGCGATCCCGACGAGCGCACCACAGGTGGCCGTGATCAGCGCCTCCGAGACCATCCCGGCCAGCACCTGGCGCGAACGGTAGCCCAGAGCGCGCAGCATGCCGATCGTGCGGCGGCGCTCGACAACTGCCCTGAGAGCGAGGATGCCCAGGCTTAACACCCCAACCAGCAGTCCGATTCCCATCACCAACCGGATCATGTCGGTGAATGCCTGGCCAGCGCTGGATGACGAGTCGTACATCTCCTTGACGGTCGTCGCCTCCGCGCCCTGGCTGAAGACCTCCCGCTGAATCTGCCGAGCGACAGCCGCAGCGTCGGCGCCCGGCGCGGCCTTGGCCAGGATGGTGGTTCCGATCGGCAGGGTCGCGAAGCGTGCCATTGCAGCTTCGGAGCCGGCCAGGCCCCAGAGCCCGATGGTCTTCACTACGCCAGCCAGGCGAAACTGGACTGGTCCGTCCGGTCCCACCAACGTAATGGTCATGCCGGGAGTTGGGTATGTGGGCGAGACCACCAGGTGGGGGTCGTCGGCAAGGGCCTGCCAGACCTCAGCATCGCTCTTGAAGCGACTCTCCCGGCCGACAAGCTGGAACGGTCCGGCCGCGAGCTGGGCGCGACTGAGCGAATAAAGGGGCACGTATTCATCCTTGGTAGTAATACCTTGGGCGGTCACCTCCCCGCGATAGGGCCGGGTCGGCATCGCAATCTCGCGCGCGATGCGGGGACGCACCGAATCTGGAAGCGACAAGCCTGGCTGGGTCGGTGCGTTGACGCGGATGTCGTACTCATTCAGGCCATTGCGGAATTGGCTGTCGACGGTCGGGACGAGCACGGAGGTCATGGTCATCAGGGTCAGAACCAGCGCGAAGGCGCCGATGCCCAGGCCTGCTCGGAGAGGCCGCCGAGTCAAATAGGCGAAGGAGGGTCTGAGTGTGGCCCGGGCCCCTCCTTGAAGCCAGCCCAGAGGAATCTCGAGAACACGCAGGTTTGAAGCCACGACCAGGCTGAGCCCGAAGACCGCCGTGACCACGCCAAGCACGATCACGACGCCTGATTCCGGCGTCGCAACGTCCTTGATCGTGGCCACGTTGGCCGCCGCCCACACGGTCAGCGCCGCCCCGGTCAGGGTCGCCCGCAAGCGGTCTGAGATCCGGCCGCCGACGAGCGCCGCAGCGATGATCACCAGGCCTACCCCACCCGCCATCTTGACCTGCGGGCTTGGAACGACCAGAGCTGCGAGCGAACCCAGGCCGAGGCCGGCCATCAGAGCCGTCCTCCAGACTGTTCGTTTTCGCTGACGTGTTGGTTCGGGCAGGTTCTTGATGGCTGAGGAGATCTGCATCCGGGAGCTCCGGACTGACGTGGCCAACAGCGTGACCAGCACGATTAAGCCGCCGATCGCGATTGAGAGGGCCAGCGAACCCGGAGTGATGGCGTATTGCACGGGCGCGGCGCGGTTCTCCACCGCCACGCTCTGAGTCCGGACATACAGCAACGCGACGAGGCCGAGGCCGACGAGGGCACCCGGAACAAGGGCCACCACAGCGGCTGCCAAGGTGTACAGGCCCCCCTCCAGCACCGACAGCACGACCATGCCGGCCCGGCCGAGTCCAAGAGCTCGGAGCACGGCGTGACGAGGCCTCCGCTCTTCAGCCAGGGCGAGGCCAAGGTTGACCACCAGTGCTGCCCCGGCGAGGGCGATGAACAGGCTAAGCGCCGTGTAGATACCTCGAGTCCCATCGACCTGTTTGACCTGGGCGTCGAAGTCTTCACGCTTCACCTCGCGGACGCGCAGCACGGGCCCGCCGGGTAGGGCCTGCAAGGCAGTCCGCACCTGCGGAGCTAGATTGTGGGCCTGATCCATCTCGGTCATGCCGTAGCCGGGAGCCGACAGCCTGATGACGTTGACGCCCTGGTCTCCGATCAGCGGGCGGAGGTTGGCCAGTGGAGAGAAGAGAGCGGGCCGGAGTGTGTAGGCGCCAGGTCCCTGGGCCTGGGCGATGCCCGCAAGGCGGAACTCCACCACCTGCTGGGGACCGATCGAGACTCGGAGTCGGTCACCCGGACGAGCCTCCAGGGCGTTGGCCAGAGAGGCAGATATCAGCACCTCGTCTGGGGCCAGGTTTTGTCCCATGGTCGTCTTCCCGTCGAGAAGCAGATAGCTGCCGAAGTGGCTCTGGGTGGCCGGGTCGAACCCGACCAGCACGACCAACGGCTTGACATTGTTGCGGTCTAAATCAGTCACCGAGCTGGGCAGCTCGACGCCCGCTTGCACCCCGGCCAGCGACAAGCGCAGGCCGGAGTTGGCGGCCAGCGCAGGCTCAAAGAAGCGGCCTCCGTCAGCGGCGATAAGGTCGACGTGACCCCAGGCCAGGAAAGCTCCCCGCGTCTGGGAGTC
>DATCOZ010000299.1:0-52828 GCA_036564345.1 Candidatus Dormiibacterota bacterium
GACATTGCGCGAGCCAAGACGCTCTACAAGGCGCTGCTGGGTGCGGAGCCCTATGCGGATGCGCCCTATTACGTCGGCTTCAAGGTCGGCGACCAGGAGATCGGCCTCGACCCGAACGGGCACCGCCAGGGTTTGACCGGACCGATCCCGTATTGGGAGGTCAAGGACGTCAAGACCAGCCTGCAGTCGCTGCTTGATGCGGGAGCCGAGGTCCAGCAGGACGTGAAAGACGTCGGCGGCGGCAAGCTGGTGGCGATCGCCAAGGACACCGACGGCAACCTCATCGGTCTCATGCAGTCGCCCCAGAAAGGCTGAAGCAACTATGGCTGAGAGGAAACCTGCAAGAAGGCCACGCCGAAGTCCGCCAGGAGCAGCACCGCGATCGACAAGAGGTCCGAGGGATTCTCGGCCGAGGAACGAGCGGCGATGAAGCAGCGCGCCCAAGAGCTTAAGGCGCCCCCGCGCCGCGGCCCGCGGGCGGACGTCGCGATCAGCGCCAGAAGCCCGACGAACGCAGCCGCGCCCGCCGAGATGACCACGTCCACCTGACTGCGCCACTGCCAGGCGCTGAACCCAGCGCCGGCGATGAAGAGGACCCAGAACGGAAGTCGAAACGGGATGGCGAGATGGCGGCCACCGGCACCGCTGCCGGTCCCACCCGACGAGGACGTCGCAGAAGGCACTTGACTCAATCCACCAACCCCCAGCAAAGACAACCGTTGCGTGCGTGTTGGGAACGACGCGCCCCGGGGGGATTATGACACCGCCAGGGTGCGCGTCAAGTGGAATGCTTTGCGGGCTGCGACACGGAAGTTAATCGCCGGCGCTCGGGTTCAAAACCACATGAGCAGCACAGCGAGCGATCGCTTCAACAACTTCAACCAGAACCTGATTGCGGACCTCCGCGCCAACGCCGGCACGGCTACCTCGGGCCCTTTCGTCGGCCGCCCCGTCCTGATCATGACCAACACCGGCGCCAAGTCGGGTGAGGTCAGGGAGACCCCGGTGGTCTACACCCGGGATGGCGACAACTACGTGATCATCGCGTCCAAGGGCGGCGCGCCGACCAACCCCGACTGGTACCACAATCTGGTGGCGTACCCGGAGGTCAAGCTCGAAGTCCTCGGCGAGACCATCCCGGCGCGCGCCCGGGTGGCGGAGGGTGAGGAGCACGACCGGCTCTACGACGCCCAAGCCCAGATGATGCCCGCCTTCGCCGACTACCAGAAGAGGACGACCCGCAAGATCCCGGTCTTCATCCTCGAGCCCGTCCGCTCAACCTAGCCCGTAGACGTCCGTCGCGGTCCCGCCCAGCACCTCGGCCCGGGCGGGGTCGCCGACCCCTGCCAGAGCAGCTTCCAAGGCCTCCAGCACCTGGCCACAGCGGACCGTGAAGGTCCAGTCGCGGTTCCGACGGAATCCCGGATGGGGCGACCGAGTTAAATAGCCTCGTGAGCCGCGTCGCCGACCGTTTTGCCGTGGTCATGGTTGCCGTCGCAGCGATGCTATGGGGCACGGACACGCTCTTCCGGGTGCCCCTTCTCCACCACCTCTCGAGCAATGGCCTGATCCAGGCGACTCAGCTGGTGCTCATGGAGCACTTGATCCTCGTCGTCTGCTCCGTTCCGCTCCTATGGCTGGCGCGCCATCAGATCGGCCGGCTCACCGGTCGCCAGTGGGCCGCGATCGTCGCCATCGGCGTCGGCGCCTCAGGCTTGGCAACGGTCCTCTTCACCCTTTCTTTCAGCTACGGCCACTTCATCGAGACACTCTTGCTGCAAAAGACGCAGCCGTTGATCGCGATCCTCCTTGCAAGTCTCTGGCTGCGGGAGCGGATGGCGCCGGCGGCCTGGGCGCTGGTGCCGGTGGCGCTGGTCGGCGCCTACCTGATCGCGGTTCCCGACCCGCTCCGACCCCAGAACGCCTGGGCCGACTTCCACATCGCCGCCGCCCTATTCGCGCTCGGCGCCGCCGCGCTGTGGGGGGCGGCAACCGTCTTCGGCCGCTACGCCCTGGCCGACGTCAGCTTTACGGCGCTGACCGGGCTTCGCTTCACGACCGCGCTTCCGGCCCTGGCGGTGCTTCTCTACCTGGAGAGCGGCATCAGTGGCTTCACGGTCTATCGTCCGGAGGACGCGCCCCTCTATCTCGGCCTGGCCCTTCTTCCCGGTCTGCTCGCCATGCTTCTCTACTACCGCGGCCTGGCCAGCACGCCCGCCGCGATGGCGACCTTGGCCGAGCTGGCATTCCCCATCACTGGCGTGCTCGTCAACCTCTTCCTGGTGACCCCTCGGCAGTCGATAACGAACTATCAGGTCGTGGGCATCGTCATCCTCTGGGCCGCGCTCGCCGTGCTCGACCGGATCAACGCGCGCAAGCCGGCGATCCTCCCGATCGGCGCCCGACCAGCCATCTCGACTGCCGCTTAGATCGTCTGCGCGGCGGCCGCCAGCGCCTGCTCGACCACCACCCGGACCATCTTCTTGCGCCAGAAATGGGTTAAGTCGGTGTTGTCGAGTGGCTTCGCCGGCTTGGCGGCGAGCTCGGCGGCGGCGGTGATCGCCTCCTGGTCGAACCGCCTGCCGGCCAGGAACTCGCCCGCTGCCGGGACCTCGAGCGGATGCGAGGCTACAGCGGAGAGGGCGACCCTGCAGCTGACGACGATGTCCCCGTCGAGCTTGAGAGCCACCGCCGCACCGGCGATCGGGAAGTCGATGGACCCCCGGCGGCGAAGCTTCACATAGGCGGTCCTGACCCCCTCCTCGACCGGCAGGTTGATCGTGGTCAGCACCTCGTGGGGCTGCTTTGCCAGGTACTCGATGCCATCGTCCCGGTAGAGGGCCGCGGCAGGGATCACCCGGCTGCCGTCGGGACCGGCGAGCTCCACCGTGGCGCCGAGGACCAGCGCCACCGGCGCCGTGTCCGAGGAGGAGACCGCCCAGCAACGCGGGCTGCCGGGCGCGACCAGGCAGATGTCGCCGTCCTTCTTCATGCAGAACCCAATCGACTTGCGCCACTCGAAGGTCTGGTTGTAGTAGTTGCAGCGGGTGTCGACGCAGAGGTTGCCGCCCACCGTCCCGGCGTTGCGCAGCGGTGGCGAGGAGACCAGGCCGGCCGCCTGGGCAAAGCCGGGCAGCGCAGCCCGCAGCTCGGGATCCGCCGCGGCCTGGGCAAGGGTGACCGTCGCGCCCAGCGCGAAGTGGCCGTCATCGCGGCGGATGCCGGGCAGGGGCGGCACCTGGACCAGGACCTCGGGCTCGAACTGGCGCCGCTTGAGGTTCGGAAAGAGGTCGGTTCCGCCCGCGACGAGCATCGCGAGCTCGCCCTGCTCGGCGGCCAGCGCGGCGGCCTCGCGCGCCGTCGCCGGCTGCAGGTAGCGGAGTCGCGGCAGGCGGAGCAACTCAGTCCTGCGAAGCTTGGGCGAAGGCTGCTTCGAGCTCGGCACCGACGCGCAGGTCGTCCTCTTTCGGCGGCTCGACCCGGATCGGGTCCGGATAGGGGACCGCGGGAAAGACCTTCGGACCCTGCCGTGGGGGGTTGCCCTTCGCTTTCGCCTCGAGCGCGCGAAGCACCTTTTCGGGGGTGATCGGCGTCTCGTCGACCCAGATGCCGAGGGCGTCATAGACGGCCGCGTTCACCGCCGGGATCACCGGCAGCAGGGGGCCCTGGCCGGCCTCCTTGGCGCCGTAAGGGCCCTCCGGGTCGATCGTCTCGACCAGGATCGTCTCGATCGGCGGGGTGTCGAGGAAGGTCGGTGACTTGTACTCCAGCATGGAGGGCCACTTGTGCAGGCCCTTGCGAAATTCCTGCTCCTCCATCAGCGCCTCGCCCAGCCCCATGTAGACACCACCCTCGACCTGCCCGATGACGAGCAGCGGGTTGATCGAGCGGCCGATGTCGTGCGCGATCCAGACCTTTTGAACGGTCACCAGGCCGGTCCGGGCGTCGGCATCGACCTCGACGACAGCGGCGCTGTAGGAGTAGGCCGGGCTCGGCCCGACGCCGGAGCCCTTGAACGGACCGCCGATCCGGGGCGGCTTGTAGGAGCCCGTCGTGCTCAGCGCTCCGAGCTTCGTGGTGGCGATGACGCAGGCCTCCTCGAAGCTGAACTCGCCGACCCTTCCGCCGCCGACGTCGATCTCCTCGAGATCGGCGACACCCATCTTCTCGGCGACGGCCGTGACGATCAGATCCCGCATCTTCCGCGCCGCCTCCAGGGCGGCGTTGCCGGCCATGAAGGTGACGCGGGAGGAGTAGGAGCCGAGGTCGACCGGCGTGAGATCGGTGTCGGCGGTCACCAGCCGGATGTCGCGCGGCTCCAGGCCCAGCACCTCGGCGGCCACCTGGGCGAGGACCATGTCCGATCCCTGGCCGATGTCCATCGCGCCGCAGTAGAGGGTCGCCCCTGTCCGGTCGACCTTGATCTGCACCTCGGAGTGCGGCATGTCGTTCCAGTAGATGGCGGTGCCCGCCCCGCTCATGTAGGAGCTGATCGCGAACCCCATACCGTTTCCCGGCTTGCGACCCCGACGGGCATAGCCCGAAGCGGCGAGGACCTTCTCGGTGCACTCCTCGAGCCCGCAGGAGGTTATCCGCAGCCAGTTCACCGCACGGCTGAAAGGCTTGACGAAGTTGCGCCGCTTGAGCGCCACCGGGTCGATCCCCAGCTCGTGGGCGATCTTCTCCAGGTGGAGCTCGATCCCGAACCTGCCCTGCGGCGTGCCGTGACCCCGCTTCGGGCCGCAGGGCGGCTTGTTGGTGTAAACGCGAACGCCCTCGAACTTGTACGCCGGGATGTCGTAGGTGACCGTCTGGAGGGTGCCGGTGTAGAACACCGAGGCGGCGCCGTAGGATCCGTAGGCGCCCCCGTCGAGAGCCGTCCGCAGGTGCATCGCGGTGATCAGGCCGTCAGTCGTCACGCCGGTGCGATACCACATCAGGGTCGGGTGGCGGCCGCGGTGGGCGTAGAAGACCTCCTCCCGGGTGAGGGTGCACTTGACGGGCCTGCCCGTCACCATCGCCAGCTTGGCGACGACGATCTCGTGGGCGAAGGGATCCGTCTTGCCGCCGAAGCCGCCGCCGTGGGCGGCGCCGATCACGCGGATCCGGCTCATCGGCAGCTCGAGGACGCGGCTCAGGGCCCGGTGCACGTAGTGGACGACCTGGGTGCTCGACCAGAGCGTCAGCCGGTCGTCCACGTAGGTGGCGACCGCCGAGTGCTGCTCCATCGGCAGGTGGGTGTTGCCCTGGAAGAAGAAGACGTCCTCTCGGACCTGGTCTGCCGCCGCGAAGCCGGCGGCGAGGTCACCGAACTCGTAGCTGACCATCCGGTGGATGTTGTCGGCGCGCTTGGAGAATGCCTCCTGGATGGGCTCGTCGGCGGCTTCGCGAAGCGCCGCCTCGATCGTCATGACCGGCTCCAGCAGCTGGTACTCGACCTTGATCGCCTCGCAGGCCGCGGCGGCCGTCTCCTCGTCCACCGCGGCGACAGCGGCGATCGGGTCTCCCACGTAGCGGACCTTGTGCTCCTCGAGCGCGGCCTCGTCCTGGCTGACCGGGAGGATGCCGAAGCGGATCGGGAGGTCTCGGCCGGTGAGTACCGCGACCACACCGGGCATGCGGCGGGCAGTCGAGGTGTCGACGGACAGGATCCGGGCGTGGGGCGCCTGGGCGCGAAGGATCTTGCAGTGCAGCATCCGCGGCAGGGCGATGTCGTCGGCGTAGATCGCCTGGCCGCGAGCTTTCGCCGACCCGTCAAGCCTGGCAAAGGAGCGGCCCACCGAGCCGAGCTCGCCGGTCACCTCGGGGCCATCCGGGTTGCCGCCAGCTCGACCGCTTCGAGGATCTTGGCGTAACCGGTGCAGCGGCAGAGGTTGCCGGCCAGGGCCTCCTGGATCGCCTCGCGGGTTGGGCTCGGCGTGGAGTCGAGGAGCGCCTTCGCCGCCAGCAGCATGCCCGGCGTGCAGTAGCCGCACTGAGCCGCCGCCAGCTCCGTGAAGGCCGCCTGGAGGGGGTGGTCGATGGCACCGTCCGCCATGCCCTCGATGGTGGTGATCGCCCGACCCTCGACCTGGAGCGGCAGCACCAGGCAGCTCAGCTGCGGGCTGCCGTCGATGAGCACGGTGCAGGTCCCGCATTCGCCAAGCTCGCAGCCGTGCTTGGTGCCAGTCAGGGAGAGGTCCTCGCGGAGCACCTCGAGCAGGGTCTTGTGGACCGGCAGCAGGAGGTCGACCTCTGCGTCGTTCAGCCGCAGCCGGACCACCGCCCTCTGGACCACGCGATCAGTCCCGCTCGGCATACCGCGTCCACGATACTCAACCGGGTCACGCGGTAGGCCGGTTCGTTCCTTCCAAGGATCGGCCGCTACGTGCAACACCCCTCCGATCTCCCGTGCGCTTCACCCGAAAGGGGCGTAGCCAACTTGATAGCGCCTGGGTGTGCAAACAACCCTGCCATTTGGCAGGATAGGAAGAGAAGTGATCCTTCGCCGTGCGTCCCTTGGTGCCTCGATCAGGCGCCGCCTCAACGAGGACAGCCTCGATGCGGCGCTTCTCTGCGTCTGCACCCTGGGACTGGTGGTGTTCGCGATCCACGGGCCCTACGGGGCGGGTGACATCCGGGTCTACCACCGCTACGCGATCGATTTCTGGGCCGGCAAGAACGCGTTCCACGCCCTGCCGGTGGAGTACCCGCCGCTCACCATCCTGGTGTTCAGCCTCTCGGTGCTGCCGCCGATTTGGGACTACGTCTCCGTCTACGCCGGTTGGATGGCTGTCCTCTTCCTGGCCGGCTACTTCGCTTACCGGAGGTTCAGCTCGCGCCATAACGCAACGCTCTACGCGGTCTACCTGCTGCTCGGCGCCACGGGCGCCCTGCTCGGCCGCTACGACCTGTTTCCTGCCCTCCTGACGGTCGCGGCGTTCTGGGCCGCTACCCGGCGGCGGTTCATGCTCGCCTATCTATTCCTGGCTGCCGGGGCCGTTCTCAAGCTCTACCCGATCGCCTTGCTGCCGGTGCTGATGATCGAGCATCGCCGCTTCCTGCTCCTCCACGACCGGCCCTGGCGGCTGCCGGTCGCCCGCGGCTTGGCAGCCGTCGGGGGGCTCGTCGGGGCCAGCTTCGCGGTCGGCTTCCTGGTCGAGGGCTGGAACTCCCTCTCGACCTTCTACTACGCCGCCGAGAGGCCCCTCCAGGTGGAATCGCTGGGCGCCACCCTGCTCTGGCTCGGGAGCTTCGCCGGCTTCTCCGCGGTCACCGAGCACGGCTGGAGCAGCTACAACCTCGTCGGTCCGCTGGACAGCGGGATCATGGCCCTGATGAGCTTCGCCGGCCTGGCCGGCCTGGGCTGGGTCTACTGGCGTTGCTGGCTGGGGCGCCTGGAGCTCGGCCGGGGAATGCTGGCGGTGGTCTGCGTCACTCTCCTGACCAGCAAGGTGTTCAGTCCCCAGTACCTGATCTGGGCGCTTCCCCTGGTCGTCGAGGTGGAAGGCATCGACCTCGTCTGGCTCGTGATCTGCGCCTGCACGACACTGATCTACCCGGTCCTCTACGTGAACGAGCACATCTTCGGCACCCCGGGACCGCTGCCCTACACGGGGACCTTCCTCGGCACGATCGCCGTCCGCAACGCGGCCCTGGTCGTCGCCGCCGCCCGGGTCGTGCTTTCGGGCCAGCGGCTCGCGACGGGGCCGGCGATCGAACCCGCCCGCCCGGAGGGGGCGGTCCTCACGATCAGCGGCGACTGATCCGCTAGTCCGGGGGCACTCGAGCGTCGATCAGCTGCTCGAGGCGCTCGACCATCGCGGCCATCACCGCGAACGCTTTCTCGACCGGCTCTCGCCGCGTCATGTCGACCCCGGCCAGGCGTAGCGCGTCAAGCGGGAAGAGGGAGCCGCCGGCCTTGATGAAGGCCAGGTAGTTCTCGGCAGCGCCCGCTTCGCCGGCCATCACCCGCTCGGCCAGCCAGTTGGCGCCCGCGATGCCGGTCGCGTACTGGTAGACGTAGAAGTTGCTGTAGAGGTGGGAGTGGAACTGGGCCCAGGTGCTGCCGATGCGCTCGCGGTCGCCCGGCCGAATCTCGACCTCGTCGCCGTAGACCTCGAGCATCAGGTCGGCCATCAGCTCGTTGAGCGCGTCGGCGTTGAGGGCCTCGCCCCGCTCCACCCGCTGATGCACCTCGAGCTCGAAGCGCGCCAGTGACGGCATCACGAAGAAGTAGCGATAGAAGTTCGCCATCGCCTCCTCGATGATCGAGACCTGGAACTCCGGATCGGGGTTGGTGGCGAGGAGATGGGCGCGGACCAGGGCCTGGTGGAAGTTGGAGGCGACCTCCGCCACGAACAGCCCGTAAGGGGAGTACACGATCGGCTGGGTGGCCTTGGCGTAGTAGCTGTGCATCGAGTGGCCGATCTCGTGTGCGAGCGTTGACATGCTGAAGATGTCGTCGTTGAAGCTCATGAAGATGAACGGGTTGGTGCCGTGCCCGGTCATCGAGAAGGCGCCCATCCGCTTGCCCTTGTTCGGGTAGATGTCCACCCAGCGCTGCTCCAGCACGCCGCGGCGAAGGGCCGCGGTGTACTCCTCGCCGAGGGGCGCGACGCCCTCCAGGACCCAGTCCACCGCCTGCCGGTAGGACACCGGCTGCTGGCTCCTCGTCAGGGCCGCTCGCGTGTCGTACACGTGGAGGCGGTCGAGGCCGAGGGCGCGCCGGCGGATCGCCCAGTAGCGATGCCAGGTCGGGATGTTGCGGCGGAAGGTGTCCAGCATGTTGTGGAACACCTCGAGCGGGACGTGGTTGGGAGTGAGGGAGGCGTCGAGGGAGGATTCGTAGCGTCGCGCGCGAGCCACGAACACGTCGCGCTTGACGCCGGCGGCGATGCAGGCCGCCATCGTGTTCTTCACCGCCAGGTGGGCGTCCGCGTAGCTCTCCCAGGCACTCCTGCGGACTTCACGGTCGCTGCTCGCGAGGAGGGCGTTGATCGTCCCCTGGGCGACCTCGTTCTGGTCACCTTCCCCGGCGGAGGCCGGTGCGAAGGCGAGGTCGGCGTTCGCCAGCACGCCGTGGATCGAGGCCGCCGTACCGAAAGGATCGGCCGCTTGGCTCAGGAGCTCCTCCACCTCGGCGCTGCGGACGTGGTCGCGTCTGCGCTCGACGATGTCGAAGTAGTGCTGGTAGATGGCGAGCCGAGGCTCGGCCCGCGTCCAGGCCCGGAGCTTCTCGATGCCGATCGCCAGCAGTTCCGGCTCGGCGAAGGAGATCGCCGCGTCGACCCGGCTCCCAAGGCCGCGGCTGCGATCCTGCCGTGCCGACGCTTCCTGGTCGGTGCTGTCGACCGCGTAGAACATGTAGGAGTAGACGTTCACCCGGCTGTAGGCGGCCTGGACCGCCTCGGCGGCGGCGAACCAGTCGGCGAGCGTGGCGGGGCCGTCGGCCAGGTGTCCCCGGAACTCCGCCAGGTCGGGCAGCCTGCTCTCGACGGCGCGGAACTCCTCCTCCCACAGGGTCGGGGTCGGAAAGATGCTGGCGGCGTCCCAGGTGTGCTCGACGGGGATGTCCTTGCGGGCGGGGATCGTCGTTTTCGCCAATCTAGATCCAGCCTCTGCGCTTGAAGAACCAGAACTGGATCGCGGTCGCGATGAGCATGGTGCCGATGCCGATCCAGAAGGAGATGTAGGGAGGCTCGAGCACGCTTGTCAGGTAAGCGAAGTTCATGCCGTAGAAACCGGTCAGGAAGGTCAGCGGCAGGAAGAGGGCGGCAATGACGGTCAGCGTCTTCATGGTGACGTTGAGACGGTTGGACACGGTCGACAGGTAGACGTCCATGGCGCCGGTCAGCAGGTCGCGGAGCGAGTCGACCGTCTCGTACTGCCGGATGATGTGGTCGTAGACGTCCCGGTAGTAGAGGCCCATCTCGCGCTCATCCGGAGCGAGAGCCGAGGTGATCAGCCGCTGGAAGAGATCGCGCTGGGCGCCGAGCAGCTGGC
The DNA here is from genome assembly GCA_036564345.1 of Candidatus Dormiibacterota bacterium. Taxonomy (GTDB): domain Bacteria; phylum Chloroflexota; class Dormibacteria; order Dormibacterales; family Dormibacteraceae; genus UBA6019. The sequence continues at coordinate 9,985 of DATCOZ010000299.1, forward strand.
GCAGCCGGGTGATGTCGTGCTTCAACCGGTAGATGATCCGGAGCTGCTCGGGGTCGGCCTTCTCGATGATCGTGTCCTCCAGCTCGTCGATCTTGTTGTCGAGCTGGTCGAGGATCGGGAAGTTGGCGTCGACGATCTCGTCGACGACCAGGTAGGTGAGGAAGGATGGTTCGTCCTTGGTCATCTCGGGCTGAGCCTCGATCCGCTTGCGCAGCGCGTTCAGGTGCGGCTGCGGGTCGGTGTGGATGGTGACCAGGTAGTCGTTCGCCAGGTAGAGGAAGTACTCCTCGAAGTCGAGCGCCTCGTCCTTCATGGTCGCCTCGAAGAGGACCATGAAGGAATAGCCCTTGTACTCCTCGAGCTTGGGCCGCTGGTCGCCGTGCCTGACGTCCTCGATCGTCAGCTGGTGGAACTGGAAAGCCTTGGTGAGGATCTCGTAGTCCTCGTCGTCGGGTGCCTCGATGTCCATCCAGAAGCCTTCCTCGTGGCATTTCCCGAGGTGGTTCTTGATCGTCTTCACGGTCGGCTCGTGGAAGGCTCCCCTGGTGGTGATCAGTGTTCGCATCCGGCGCCGAATCCTAGATCAGGTTGCCCTTGATCTGCGCGAGCCAGCCAGGGGTAGGCGACTCAAAAGCGCCTCGAACCGTCCCGGAAGCGGAGCGCCATCCCCAGCATCTCGAAGGCCAGCGCCAGCAGGACCAGCGTGAGGGCCGGCCCGAGTTGAAGATCAGCGTCCCGACCGGCTCGCTGAGCATCGCGGTGTCGGCGGGGCCCAGCCGAGCGCCCGGACCCTGGTTGAGCAGCGACGCTGGCCTGACTGGGCGGCGTAGCTGACGATCACCCAGCTCGCCAACAGCACGCCCCCCCTGGAAGGCGAGCAGGGCCGGTCGGCGATAGGTGCGCCAGAGCCGTTCGGAATGCGACGTGGCCAGCACGAGGATCAATCCCAGGTCGGCGCAGAGGAGGCTCAGCCCGAACCAGCTCATGAGAGTGCCCGGCTAGAGGTCTCCACGGAAATGGCAGCATACCTTCCGATGGAGGCACCCGAGACGGCCGGTTTCTGGGACCGCGCCCTGGGCGGAAGGCTCTGGCGGCATGGCGATTTCATGCGCCTGTGGGTGGGTCAGACGGTAAGCGAGGCGGGCACCCAGGTCAGCCAGCTGGCGGTGCCCACTGTGGCCATCCTCCTCCTCCACGCGACCCCGTTCCAGGTCGGCCTGCTGACGGCGCTGGAGTTCCTGCCCTTCCCCGTCCTCGGCCTCGTTGCCGGCGTCTACGCCGACCGCCTCCGGCGGCGCCCCCTGATGATCATCTCCGACCTCGGGCGGATGGTCGCGCTTGTCACCATCCCGATCGCCTTCAGCTACGGCTATCTCCAGATCGAGCAGCTCTACGTGATCGGCCTCGTGGTGGGCGTCTTCAACGTCTTCTTCGGGATCTCCTACCAGTCCTACCTACCCGCGCTCATCGATCGCGCCGACCTGGTGGAGGGCAACTCCAAGCTCGAGGTCAGCCGGTCGACCGCCCAGCTGGCGGGCCCCGCCATCGCCGGCGTCGCCATCCAGGCGATCGGCGCCGCCCGCGCCATCTACCTCGATGCCGCCTCCTTCCTGGTCTCGGCCGGCTCGCTCTGGCTGATCCGCAAGCCGGAGCCGGAGCCGAGTCCGGGTAGCGCGTCCGGGAAGACCGGCTTCTGGCACGAGATGTGGGAGGGGATACAGGTCGTAATCGGCAACCCGACCCTCTGGAAGATTGCCGGCTGCACAGCAACCTGGAACCTCGGCAGCAACATGGCCTTCGCGGTGGAGCTGATCTTCCTCTACCGCTACCTCCACCTGGCCCCCGCCGTGGTCGGGCTGGTCTTCGCGATCGGCGCCGTGGGCGCCCTTCTGGGGGCGATCGCGACGGGCCCGATCGTCGCCCGCCTCGGGGTCGGGCTCACCCTGCTTTTGAGCGTCCTCTCCGGCGGCCTGATCATGGCGACGGTGCTGGCCGCCTACACCAACGCACCAGTGTTCCTGAGCATCCTCTTCTTCGTCGAGTTCTTCTTCGGAGCGCCCTACAACATCACCCAGGTCAGCCTCCGCCAGGCGATCACCCCCGACCGCGTCCAGGGCCGGATGAACGCGACGATGCGGACGATCGTCTGGGGCACGATCCCGATCGGCTCGCTCCTCGGGGGCATCCTGGCGGGCAGCATCGGCGTGGTGACCACGATCGTCATCGGCGGCTTCATCACGATGCTCGCCGTGGGTTGGATCCTCGCCGGGCCCGTCAGGATCAAGGTCCAGCCGGAACCGGCGGGCTAGAGGTCGAGCGCCCTTCGGATGGGGACCAGGTGGCCCGCCACGTGGCGGTGGCCCAACTCGGCATAGGCGGCGACGCTCATCTCACGGCCGGCCCCGCGATGAAACGACTTCCTCGCCAGCTCCTCGTCGGAGAGGCCCGCGATCCGAGCGCAGAGCCGGTCGCCGTTCTCGACCAGGAGCTGGATCGTCTCCTCCCTCGCGACGTCGTGGTAGGTGGCGGCGTGCTCGGCGTTCTCGGCATTGATGTCGTCAAGGGTGATGTTCACCTCGTGGCCCGCGAGCGCGGTTTCCAGCCACTCCCCGGTATGGAGGTGGCCGTGGCCGACGTGGTGGGCGATCACGGCGACGGTGCGGTTGTCCCCTCGTCGTTGCATTCGGTCCGCCACTGCTCCTCCGAGCAGCCGCGGACGAGCTGGATCAGCTCGAGGTTGATCGCCTCCAGTGAGTCGGCCAGCGCGCGCGCCTGCTGCGAGGCCATGCCGCCACTTTACGGACGCAGGTAGGCGATCGTGGCCCGCGCCTCGGCGACCACCTTGCCGGCCTGGGTCAGCGTCGCCGAGCAGTAGGCGAGACGGCGGGTGCGGTGCCGGCACTCGCCGGCCGCGAGCACCGGGACGCCGGGCTCGGTCGGGCGAAAGAACTCGACCCGCAGGTCGGCGGTCGTGCACAGCTCGCCTTCCTCGGCGGCGGTGACGGCGGCGCAGGCGAGCGCGCAGTCGGCGATGGTGGCCACCGCTCCGCCGTGGACGATCGGCCCGTTGGGGCCGGGAAAGCCGTGGGCGGCCGCCGTCGGGTTCGCCTCCAGCTCCACCGTCCGCTCGCCGACAGCGGTGATCCGGATGCCCAGGTTGGCGTACATGCCGCTCTCCGGCTCATATGCTCCGAGCCGCCGGAGCAGGTCCTCGCCGTAGCTCACCGGGTCCGCGACCGGCGACGGCGGCGGGAGAAGAGATAGAGGGCCGCCGCCACGACCAGGCCCACGCCGTAAGGCAGGTAGGTAAAGATTCCGCCGCGGCTTGCCGTGCCGAGCTTGCCCTCGGGCAGAGGCCGCGGCGCCGCTGCGGGGTGGTCGGCGACTACCAGGAGGTGGCCCTCGACGTGTGCCGCCGCGGTCGCCTGCCCGAGGCGGCGCACGCTGCCGCAGCTTCCGTCGGAAGCGCAGTGGATGAAGATCGTCACCCCGCCACCCTCAGTGGCTACCAGCAGGTCGCCCTCCAGGACTCCCTCCGTCCGCAGCTCGGCGGAGGTGACACGGAGCACGGTGTCGGTGCCGGCGTGGGGGTTGTCCGCCGTGGCCCGGTCGGCCAGGTAGGCGGTGCCGCCCTGCAGGAAACCGCGGGGCACGAAGCCGGCCGACTCGACGCCGATGTCGCCACCGGCCGGCAGGCCACTTTGCGCGAGCACCTGGCTGGTTCCTTCCGCGGTCACCGCGATGATGTTGCCGGAAAGCTCGTCGGGCACGATGAGGTCGCCCCCAAAGGTCCCGAAGGTGGGTGGCGCCACCTCCATCCCGCCTTCCATGCGGGGGGCGGCCGCGCTGATCACCGACACCTTGCCGTTGCAGTCGATCGCGTCGACGACCGTCTGTCCGGCGTGCGGCCCGATGACCAGCAGCCGGTTGCCGAAGCGGCCGAAGCGGTCGAAGGCGATCCCGCTCAAGGTGTCGACGCCGGGGATGGCGGCGAAGGTGCTCGATACGCCGCTGACGAGGTCCACGGCTGTCACGGTGGGCGGCGAGGTGGTCTTGAGCAAGTACAGGGCTGGGGTCGGAAACGAGCAGCCTGCCCCGGTCACCGTGAGTCCGGTCGAGAGGGCGATGTAGGGCTCCGCCCCTGCCGCCGTGGCGGGGACGTCGGCTCGCGCCGCGAAGAGCTGCCCGGTGGACGGCCCCAGCTCGTAGAGGCCCTTCTCGGTCGCCAGCAGGAGGTTGCCGTCGGGCAGCGGCCCGGCGACGTCGAAGACGCCGGGCACGTGCTGCCACTGCTGCCACGCCAGGTCGCCAGTTGCCGCCGCGGGCAGGGGTTGGAGCAGAAGGAAGGCCGCGAGCAGCGCGGCGCCGAGCCGGTCCAGGATCGGCTCAGTCTAAGTCGCGGCTAGGGCGTTGCCGCTGCCGTCGGGGATGGCGCGGGGTTCGGTGTCGGTGTGGAGGTCGGCGAGGGAAGGACCGACGGCACGCTCGTCGGCGAGGGTACCGGCAGGATCGGAGTCGGTGTCGGCGAGGGTGAGGCCGTCGGCGAGGGCGAGGGTTCGAGCCCGTTGCAGCTCATGTGGTCGGTGCCGGTCAGGAAGATGTCCGGCGTGCCGTCGCAGGCCTTGCCGTCGACGATCCCGTCCGGCCGCTTGATGAAGCCGTTGTACTCCGCCGGAAGGCCGTTGACGAAGTACCGCATGATCGTGTCCCCGACCAGCTCGCCGTAGGCGTTGATGTTGCCGCCGGCCCCGTTCGCACCCGTGTTGCCGACCCAGGAGCCGGCGGCGATGTTGGCGTTGTAGGCGAGGATCCAGGCGTCGCGGGTCTGGTTGCTGGTGGCGCCGGTGGTGCCGGTCTTGGAGGCCATCTGCTTGTTCCAGCCCAGGTGCCACTGGTTCTGGTAGTCCTTCAGGATGTCGGTGACCAGGTAGGCCTCGGCTGGCGTCAGCACCTGCTGCTTGCCATCCTGGGCGCCGGGCTTGGTCTCGCTGAGCAGGTTGCCGTGGCTGTCGGTGATCTTGAGGATCGAGATCAGCGGCATCTTGGTCCCCTGGTTGGCGAAGGTCGCGAAGCCCTGCACGTGGTCGAAGAGAGTGACGTCGCTGCCACCGATGGCGGTGTTGGGCACCGGATCGAGCTTGGTGTTGATGCCCATCGAGTGGGCGAGGTTGTCGACGTTGGTCATCCCCTCCTTGACCCCGGTCTCGACCGCCGGCACGTTGCGGGAGAGAAGGAGCGCCTTGCGGGCCGTCATCTTGCCCATGAAATTGCCGTCGAAGTCCTTCGGCTGGTAGTTGCCCTGGAACGTCTGCGGGGTGTCGTCGACGGTGCCTCCGGGGGCCAGCTTGCGGTCCTTGAAGGCCGCCTCGTAGACGTAGGGCTTGAAGGACGAACCGGGCTGCCGCTTGGAGAGGACCACGTTGACCTGGCCGCCGATCTTGTCGTTGTAGTAGTCGGCGGAGCCGACCCAGGCCAGTATCTCGCCAGTTCCCGGCTTGACGGCGAGGAAGTCGGCGTTGTTGACGTCGTAGCTCGCCAGTTCCTTGACGCCCCGGGCGACCGAGTCGGCGGCCAGCTGCTGGAGGTCCAGGTCGAGGCTCGTGTAGACGTTGAACCCGCCCTGCTGGACGGCAGCGGAGCCGTAGTCGCTCTCCAGCCGCGCGATCACGTAGTCCACGAAGTGAGGCGCCTTCGACTGGCGCGCGGCCGGGTTGTACTTTAGCTCGCCCTTGATGTCCTCGGCCTCCGCCTGCCGCTCCTCGGCGGAGGTCAGCGCGTGGGTGGCGATCATGCCGCGGAGAACGTAGAGCTGGCGCTCCCGGGCGAGGTCGAAATGGACCTCGGGGTCGTAGGCGACCGGGGCCTGAATCAGACCGGCCAGGAAGGCGGCCTGGGCTGGGGTCAGGTCCTTGGGGTCCTTGCTGAAGTAGGTCTGGCTGGCGGCGCCCAGGCCGTAGGCGTTGTGGCCGTAGTAGATGCGGTTCAGGTACATCTCGAGGATCTGGTCCTTCGAGTAGCGCGACTCCAGGCCCATTGCCAGCACCGCCTCCTGGAGCTTGCGCAGGATCGATCGCTGGGGCGTCAGCAGCTGGATCTTGATCAGCTGCTGGGTGATCGTGCTGCCGCCCTGCTCGACGCGGCCGGCGGTGAGGTCGACCCAGGCGGCCCGGAGCGTGGCGCCCCAGTTGATGGCGCCTTCGTGGTAGAAGTTGCGGTCCTCCGCGGCGAGTGTGGCCCTGGGGCCGTAATTGCCCATCTGGCTCAGCGTCAGCACCTTGTGGTACTGGCCGAGCGCGTTGCGCTGCTCGATCTCGCGGCCCTTGCGGTCGTAGACGGTGATCGTGTTGGCGAGGACGTCCTGTTTGCCGGGGTCGGGAAGGTCGCGGAGCGTGTAGAACACGTAGCCGGCGAAGATGACCAGGAACGCAACCGCGGCGATCGCGACCTTGCCCCAGCGGCCGGCCAGCCAGGTCCTGAAGTCGAACCCGTCACCCTTCGGTGCGGAGCCTCGGGGACCTGCCGAAGCTCTTTCTCTCACGGCTTCTTCTTCTTTCCGCCGCCGCCCGGCTGTTGGCCGGAAGAGGTTGCTGAACCATCGATCGGGCGCTTCCCCGGTGACGAAGTCACCATGAGCACACCAAGAAAATCTGATAGCGCACGCGCATATGTTATCTACTGTTGCTGATGGAGGTGCCCAGCCCGGACCCGGGGATCTGCGCCGCCTGCGAGCACGCCCGGCGATTGCCGGGGGCTCATTCGACGTTCTGGCTCTGCGGACTTTCCGCATCGGACCGGACCTTTCCCCGCTACCCGCGGCTTCCCGTGCTCGAGTGCCGGGGCTTCAGGCGGTCGGCGCCCCCAGGCCCCCCGGCTCCAACGGGACCGCCTCCTGGGGGCCCGGCCAGGGAGGGCTCGTGAAGCAGATGAAGCGCAGCTCAGCCTGGGGATCGGCCGCGAACTGGAAGCCCCAGCCGGTCGGGATCCGGATCGAGGCGCCGGGCCGGACGGTGACGGTCTCGCCCTCAGCCTCGCCGGGAGCGCATCGCCAGACCCGCCCGCGACCGCGGGTCACGTACCAGATCTCTTCGACCATACGATGACGAACCGGTCGGGAGACGAGGCCGGCGCCGAGTCGCACCTCGACCAGGCTCGCCCGCTCCGCGTCGCCGACCAGGTGATAGATCTTGGAGCCATCCGGCGCAATCGCATCGGGGCCCATCGGTGAGGAATGCTAATCGGGGCCCTGGTTCAGCTGCCGGGACGTTCGTTGGTCGGGGGGACCGGGTAGGTCTGGTCGGTGAAGATGACGTAGCGTCGAGTGGCGAAGGCGCCCGCCCAGGTCGGCCAGCAGGTCGTCAGCGTCAGGTGGCGGCCCTGCCCCTGGACGAGGATCGTGCGGTCGTCAGGCTGCACGATCCGGGTCCCCGTTACCGTGTACTTGAAGGTCCCGTAGCGGGTCTCGAGATCGACCTCGTCACCCTTGGAGAGCTCCGGGAAGTCGATCCAGTAGACGTTGTGGGCCGCGACGGCGACCATGCCCGGCTGGCCCGGCCAGGGCGTTCCCTGGTAGTGACCCGGCCCGCTGTAGAGGATCGTCGAGTCGACCCCCTCGCGGACCGCCGCGTAGTAGCCGAGCCGGGGGACGCGGACCGCGAAGTCGACGCCCGCGACAGGCTGCATGAGGTCGGGCTGAGGCTGCTCGGACGGCACTGCCGGAGCCTGCACGCGAGCCAGCTGCCGGCTCCAGCCGTCCGTCAGCTGTCGCTGGCGCAGGACGCCGTCGGCCATCCCGTAGGCGAAGCTGCCGAGAAGCACCAGGCCGGTCAGCAGGCAGGCCAGGCTGAGCAGGCGCAGCGCGCGGTCCGCGCGCGTGCCACGGCCCCGGCTGCTCACACCGCGCTTTTCGCCCCGGGTTTTCCGGCGGATCGCCGTTGCCACTAGCCCTCCTAGGATAAAGTCTGTCAGTCAACGTATCAGACTTTCTACTATCATCAAGCCATGAGACCTATCGAGGAAGAGAGTTGGGAGAGGGTCGATCGCGAGGTTCCCACCGATCCCCGACCCGACCCCCAGACAGATCGAACAGTCCGGCCGGTCGAGGCTGTCCGCGAGGACCACTACAGCCGCGGCACGGTCGTTCGGGCGTATGACGCGAGGGTCGAGCGGGTCACCTGGTTCATCGTTGCCGTGATCGGCTCCCTGATTGCGATCCGCTTCTTCATGAAGCTGCTCGGGGCCTCCTACCAGGCGGATTTCGTCCGCTTCATGTACGGCGTGACCGGGCCGCTGGTGGCGCCGTTCCGAGGGATCTTCCAGTCCAGCGGCTCGGGGAACTACGTGCTCGAGCCGGAGTCCCTGATCGCGATCGCGATCTACCTGTTGATCGGCTGGGCCGTCGTCGCCCTGATCCGGATCATCGGCACACCGAGAACGCGCCCAGTCGTCTGACCGGGAGTGTTCCGTCGAAGCCTGGGTGGGCCTCGGCGGCGATCTCGGATCGATATACGCAGCTGCCGCCCAACGTGATATCCGCTTTATCGCTTCTTTAGCCCGTCGCGGCCGTTAACTCCCCATAGTCGGATTGTCGGTGGACCTTCAAGGATCCTTACCGCCCGGGCGCAGGCATCCGAGCTTCAGGGCGTCAGTTTGCTCGGCATGACCTCGATACTCAAAGGGCTCGCGGCCCTCATCGCAGTACTGAGCGTGAACGTGGGAGGTGGCCACGTCAGCGTCGTCAACAAGCCAGTCCTTCACACCGTCACCGTGTCCAAGGCAACTGCCGACGTGCACACCGACCCGGTTGGAACCCACGCCTACACGATGCGCGGCCGCACCCAGGTGACGGTCTTCCCGCCGACCTCGGCCCCCGATGAGGCGCCGACCGACCAGTCGCCCGCTGCCAACCAGCCTCTCGCCCAGCTGCCGATCGCGAGGCCGGCCCCCGCACCGCGGCCCGCCCCGCCGGCGATCGTCGTCGGCTCGACCCAGCAGGCGCTGATCAACCAGGACCGCGCCGCCGCCGGCCTGGGCCCCCTCAACTGGAGCTCCTGCCTGGCCGGCATCGCCTACCAGAACGCGCTTCGGATGGCCAACGCCGGAGCCATCTCCCACGCAGGCGGTGCCAGCGCGGACCTCGGCTGCGGCCTCGGTAGCCAGGGCGGCGAGAACGTCGGCTACTGGTCGGGCGGCATCAACGACGCACAGCTGAACACGATGTTCATGAACAGCGCCGGCCACCGGGCGAACATCATGGGCCCCTACCACTACGTCGGGACCTCCGGGGTTCGGGCCGCCAACGGCTACGGCTACATCGCGGTGGAGTTCAGCTAGGAGTCCGGCCGAAAAGTAGCGGGGCGCGGCTTGTCCCAAAGGGATAACCGCTGGTAAGCGCTCAAGGCGCAAGGATGGGCGGCTTTCTACAGCCAAGACTGGGGCCGTCCGAGTGTGCCGCCGAGCCTGCTTGCAGCGGCGCTGTTGCTTCAGGTTCACGACCGGGTCTAGGACGAGGAGGCTCGGCGCTGTAATAAGGCGTTGGACGGGTGGCGCGGGAGCGCCCGACGGTCGCTTGGACTAATTGGGCCCCAGCTCAGCCTCCAACCTACCGGCCAATCGCTCGACGAAGTCCTTGATCGTTGCCTGGGCCAGTCGGTGCATCAGGGCGCGATCGATCAACTCCCCGAGCTTTCCTAGCGGAGGGTCGTACCGGGCGTTCAGGGTGAGCCTGGTGGATTCCGCATCCTCCGGCTGCACGTGAAGCGTCCCCTCCATTCTTGGGAAAAGGGGAGGTCCACCGACCGCCTCCCAGCTCACCGGCAGCATAACGCGGTCGGTGGGGATCACCGACGGTAGCTCACCCAGGGTCAGTCGAACGTGTTTGTACATTGGCAGCCGCCCGATCCGGACTCCCACTTTTGCAAGCAGCTCGCGGCCGTCCCCGTCGAGTCCGACCGACCAGGGATGGCTCGGCGCGGCCACCACGGCGGCGACCTCATTGGACGGATGAGCAAGCGTAACGGAGTGCTGCGCGAACATCTCCTACGAGGGTCGCCATCCGGACGTCCCAGGTACAGGGCCGATCAGCCCCTCAAAAGCGGGACCGGCTATCACCGGCGTCCGCATGCGCACGGGAGCCACGCCTCAGGGAAACCGCGCTCTGCATGCAGGACCGGCTTCCGGCTCATGTTTCCCGGTCCCATCAGGCCCGCGTCGGAATGGCCCCGGCTCTGCCGTTAACCGGACACCCGCCGCAAGCCACCATCGGGATGCCGGCGCGACTGCCGACTGTTATGCGTTGGAAGGGGCCTTTGGCGCGGGACGCGAAGGATCACGCTCCTCGATGAAGCATTGGTCCTACCGGTCGCGGGCCGAAAGGCCCTGCCGACCGCCGTGTCGAGGCGGCAGCTTTGATTCCTATGAACGATTCGGCCGCCGGCGGCGCGGGACGGGCTGGTCAGCGGACTGCCTCGATGGCGCTGCAGACGCTCTCCGACGACGAGTGCTGGGAGCATTTACACGCGCACCGATTCGGCCGGATCGCGATCGTGGTGGCCGGGCTCCCGAAGATCTTCCCGGTCAACTATGCCGCCGGCGACGGAGCAATCGTCTTCCGGTCCGATCCGGGAAGCAAGCTGGTGCATGGCCCGGGATCGCCCGCCTGCTTCGAGGTCGACGACTACAACCCCTCGTCCGGAATCGGCTGGAGCGTGATGGTGACCGGCCCGCTGGAGGACATCACCGGCGCCGACGATCCCATCAGCGCGCGGCTACGAAGCCTGGGTGTCGAGCCGCTGGCCCCCGGCCGGCGCCTGCACTGGCTGGCATTGCACGCGGAGGAGGTCTCGGGCCGGACCTTCCGCAGCGGCTGGGCGATCCCGGGCGCGTTTCTCGGCTAGGTCCTCAGCCGGGCTGCATCGGGCACTCGGTCGCCTTGGTTTCGCGGTAGGTGTGGCTCCAGGAGCCAATTCGTCTCTCTTAAGAAATCGGGCTCTTGGGCGTCCATTTTCGAACTGCCAGAGGCCTCGTCCGGCGGTTCGAAAGTGACGAAATGACCCCTGCGGATGAACGCCAGCTCTGGTCGGTCGGCGGTTTCACGTGCCGGCGTCGAAGCGCCCAAGGGCGTGGCCGAGGGTGAACACCTTCGCCCAGGGGCGCGGCAACGAGCCCGCTCCAGGGTGGGACGCGGTTGCCGAGATCGGGATAGGACCCGTCCGCGGCGGGCCATTCGGCCCTGATCGATGACTGTCAGTAGGCCTAGCGTCCGACAAGGTGATCGCTCCTGAACAGCGCGTTGCGTCCTTTGGGGACGGATTGGAGAATCCATCGTTGGTACTTGCAAGAACCGTCAGGAGGCCTGTTATGTGGAAGGATCTGTACTTCTTGGAATACGTGGATCGGGATTTGCCGGAGGTGGTCGCCGCTCTCTCCGAGCCGAACTCCCGCATCTTCCAGTCGGCCACTGACCATGCCGTGACTGCTACCGAGCTATTCCGAGACCGGCTGCACGTCCAGGTTGCGGGTTTCGACATCGGTAGGGAGGTCGAGATCGAGGTCGGCCAGGCCGAGGACCGGGGCTACGCGACGTACCTTCCGATCGCCTGGCATGCGGCGAACCAGGCCGCCCTCTTTCCTCTCATGAAGGGCGAGCTGGAGATCGAGCCGCTCAGCCATTCCCCTGACCGGCCACTGACGCAACTCTCCATCATGTGTCGCTATCGACCGCCGGCGGGCTTGTTGGGCGGTCTCGGTGACGCTCTCCTTGGGCATCGGATCGCGGAAGCGGCTGTACGTAACTTCGTAATGGACCTGGCCGCACGCCTGGCGCCGACCGACGTCCGTCCGTTGCGCGCGCCAGAGGTTGAGGCCTCCACTATCCCTCGGCCATCCTGACCGCGAACCAGAAGATCCCGAGCGTTACCAACAGGAGGAGCGGGGAGATGGCCCTCGAGGCCAGGATCGCAGCTCTCGAACCCGTGCGACGGCCGACAGCGGTGTGAGCGGCGGTCAGGGCAACTGCGGTCAAGGCAAGGCCGGTCTTAACCTCCAGCAGCTGGCCGAAGCCAGTCCTCGTCAGGGTCGACAGCGAGTAGCCCAATCGTGGCCATGCCATGGCGGCGCCCGAAACTGCGATCAGCAGCCACGCGAGGACCGAAGCGACTGCGAAGGACCGCCCGGCGCGAGCCATGAAGGTGCGAAATGTCGGCGGGTCGAGGGTACGCACCGCGATCACCGCGAAGACGCCAAGAACGATAATGCCGCCGAGCCAGAACGCTGCGGCCACGAGGTGGATCAGACGCCAGACCTCGTCCATCGACGTTACATGATGGAACTGTCGGCCTGGACCTGCAACGACAAGAGGAGCGTTGGGATGCGGATGTTCGCGGGCGCCGGTTCCTTCGAGGCTTCCAACTTCCACGTCATCGGTAAATGTCCTTTACCAGGCACGTATGTATTCGACCATTCGATGTCCACATGGACATAGGAGCCACGGGCCAACTTGTTGTCGATCGGCCGTCGAACCCCGGCCCGCCTGTAGTCGTGGAGATGAGGCGGCTGAGGCGCCTATCCGATTGGGTTTGACGGATCCAACCACGCGCTTTCGACAGGTAGGGAGGAGGATTGGGAGGAGAGGAGGCCGGCGCGCCGTTTGAGGATCAGCGCGTTGATCGCCGCGGAGTTGGGTCCCGACTTCGAAGCATTGATCGAGGCCTATCAGCTGCTCCGTCGGCATGGCCACGAGCTCTGTCGTCGCAAGGTACCGGTGTGCCACTCAAGCCCTTTGCGCGACCGCTGCGACTACTTCTCCGCTCGAGGTCCCATTACGCGACAGCCCTTAGCGTCTACCTGATACACCCGTCAGGCACTCGTCCTGAAGTTTTGGGGACCATCGCCCACTGACCACGTCGGCAGGGCGACCTATGGTGAGCTTACAACCGGTAGGAGATTTGAGCAAAATGATGTGGGGCTATTACGACGGCTGGACCTGGCTCTGGATGGCCGGCATGATGCTGCTGTTCTGGGGTGGTGTGATCGCGCTGGCGATCTGGGTCATCAGGGCATTCTCGCGCCCGGGACAGACCGGTGACCAGGCACTGGAGACACTGCGCCAGCGGCTGGCCGCCGGCGAGATCAGTCAAGAGGACTTCGATAGGACGAAGAAGGTTCTGCAGGGATAAACGACGAAGCAGCGACGGCCGTCTTCTTTCTATCTATCCCTATCCGAGGACTGACTCAAGTGCTTGACCACTGGCGAGGTGAACGAGAAATGAGCTGGACAGTTGCGGACTTCATGACCGAGTCGGTGACTACGATGCAGGTGGATACCCCCTTCAAGGCTGTGGTCGAGCAGATCTGGATCTAGCACCTCCGCACCCTCGACAACTTCGCGAGGTGAGGTGGGCAGCGTTCCCGTCTCGCCTTACTTTTTGGCTCCCCTTAGGATGGGTATAGGTAGAGCCAGAAATGGTCAAGCGGATCGGCACCGACTGGGGACTCAACGTCCGGATGATCCTGACGATGTTCCTCCTCGCCTGTGTCTACCTCGCCTTCATGGGCGCCCTCTGGTACTTCGGAGTCCCGGCCGGGTTCATCGTCGTCATCGCCGGGATCATGCTGTTCGCCCAGTACTACTTCTCCGACAAGCTGATCCTGCTTTCGCTGGGCGCCCGTGAGGTCAGCGAGCGGGAGGCGCCCCAGCTGCACGACATGGTCGGGCGGCTGGCGGCCCTGACCGGCCTGCCGAAGCCGAAGGTGGCCATCATCGAAAGCAACGTGCCCAATGCGCTCGCGACGGGTCGCGATCCGGGGCACTCCGTGGTCGCGGTGACCACCGGCATCCTCCAGACCCTCGACACGGAGGAGATGGAGGCGGTGCTCGCGCACGAGATGAGCCATGTCATCCACCGCGACATGCGGGTCATGGCGATGGCCAGCTTCTTCGCCACCGTCGCGTCCTTCATCGTCCAGTCGGGCCTTTGGGGCGGCTTCGGCGGCGGCTACGGGGGCGGCCGCGATCGCGACCGCGGCAACTCCTTCGTCCTCATCTTCCTGGTCTCGATCGTCGTCTGGGCGATCAGCTTCGTGCTCATCCGCACCCTGAGCCGCTACCGCGAGTACTCCGCCGACCGCGGCTCGGCGATCATCACCGGCCAGCCTTCCAAGCTCGCATCGGCGCTGGTGAAGATCAGCGGCCGGATGCAGCGGATCCCGGAGCAGGACCTGCGCCAGGTCGAGGCGGGCAACACGCTGATGTTCTTCCCCGCCATCAGCCGCGGCTCGATCTCGGAGATCTTCTCGACCCATCCATCGCTGGAGCACCGCCTCGCCAAGCTCCAGGAGATGGAAGCCAACCTGGCCCGGTAGCAGCTGGCGCGGATGGGGTTCCTGGACAGCCTCTTCGGTCGCACCCGGCTACCCAAATCGAACGAGGACAAGCTCTTCGCGATGAGCACCGCCGCCGTCGGCCTCGAAGCGTCGGCCGGGATCAAGCCCGCGGGCCGCGCCGGCATCGTCTTCAAGCGCCTGCCGGCGGGCCGCTTCGACCAGCTCAAGAAGGACATGCACGACCTGCTGAAGCTCCAGGGCGAGGGCGAGGGCCTGGCGCTCGAGGACAAGACCGACGACCTCGGATTCGACTGGCTGATCATGTCCGGGACCGACTTCCAGGAGGCGATCGCCGCCATCCACAGCGCCGCCACCTCGCTCCTCGAGGAGGGCCTCGGCGACCTCCTCCTCGCCGTCGCATTCCGGTTCGAGAGGGAAGGGCGACCCGAGTACTGGATCTACGGCTACAAGCAGGGCACCTATTACCCCTTCGTCCCCACCGGCGACCATCAGCGGGACAACGCAGAGGAGCTTCGCCTGGCTGCCCTTGGCAAGGCCGAGCTGCCTGTCGAGCCGACCCTGGAGCGCTGGTACGCGCTCTGGGGGATACCCGTCTGACGGCACCCTCTCAGACCGGTACGGCGGCGTACATTGACGCGCCATGCCGCATTGTGTCATAATGGTCCCACAGTCAGAAACGAATTCAAAACTGGGGGTTTTCAGCAAATGGCAGTCGAGATCAAAGAGACAGCCGAGAACGGCGTCGAGAACGCGATCGAAAACGCGGTGATGGGCGCCGACCTTGTCACGGGGGCGGCCGTGACCGTCGCCGAGAACGTCAGCAAGGCGATCAACCACCCCGTCCGTGAGGCGCGCAAGATCGAGCGCCGCGGCGCAGCCGTGAACCGCCGGTTCAGCAAGGACGTCGCGGGCTATATGGAGGACACCGTCGAGGTGATCGACGCGATGATGCCCGAGAAGGTCGCCCTCCTCGGCATCCACGCCATCAAGGACCGGGCCCGCCGCAAGGACCTGATCGGTGACGTCGCCTACCGGACCCTCGAGCTCGTCAACGGCGGGCTCGAGGCGGTGCTCGGCACCCTCAACCGGCTGGAGCGCGCGACCGAGCCCCCCACCCGGCCCGGCACGACCCACACCCGCCCGGCACGGCCCGTCAAGAAGGCCGTCCGGAGCGCCCGGCGAACCATCGGCAGCAGGGCGACCACCGCGGCCAAGAGCGTCCGCTCGACCGCCCGTCGTGGCAAGGCCAGCGCCCGCCGGACCGAGAACAAGCGCTCGTAAATTCGGTAACTCAGAAATTTCCGCCGTGTACCGGGGTCGCGCCGAAAGGCGCGGCCCTTTTCTTTTGGCGTCGCCGCCGGCCACACTTCACGTCCCGTGAGCTCGCTCCTCCTCGCCTTCATCGCCATCTCGCTGCTGCTGGCCGTCACACCGGGGCCTGACATGGCCCTGGTCACCAGGAACGCCCTCGCCCACGGACCGAGGGGCGTCTTCCTGACGACCACCGGCATCGCAATCGCCCTCCTGCTCTGGGTCACCGCCACTGCGGTCGGCGTGGCCGCGCTACTGAAAGCATCGACAACCCTCTTCTACCTACTCAAGCTGATCGGGGGCGCTTACCTGGCCTACCTGGGGGTCCGGGCGTGGCTCGCCAGCCGGGAGAAGCCCGGCGACCTCCTCGCTGGGATTAACGCGGCGCCGGCGGGCTCGATCCTCCGCCAGGGCCTGATCAGCGCGGGTACCAACCCCAAGCTGGGCGTGCTCTTCGTGACGCTGCTGCCGCAGTTCATCGATACCCACCGCCCGCTCCCCCCACAGCTGCTGCTGCTCGGCGCGACGTTCGCCGTGATCGGCTGGACGTGGATGAACGTCTACGGCCTGCTGATCGCCCGGATCCGTGACTTCATCACCGCTCCGCGGGTCCGGCAGTGGATGGAACGCATCACCGGAACGGTGCTCATCGGCCTCGGCGTCCGGCTGGCGTTCGACCGCGCCTAGCTCCCCATCTATGCGGCAGCCCTGTTGCCCTCATTGGAACGCCCCCGGCCTAGACGCGGCGCGTAAGCCGGGTTTATCCCGGCCGAATGAGTGTTTCAATCGAAACCAAAGCCTGGCGCCGAGTGGGGGGTTTCTGGAAAGGGGGGCCTGCCCCCCTTTGCCCCTTTAGCCCCGCGCCGTCGCCCGGGTCACGACCTCCTGCAGCTCGGGCTCGGCGAGAAGGATCTTGCGCTCCAGCTCGTCCTCGACGTGGTGCGCCTGCTCGAGCGAGACCTCGGGCGCCATCTCGACCACGACGTGGGCGGTGATCCGGCCGTGGCGGGAGCTGAGCTCCACGTCCCGGCAGCGGACCACCTCGGGCTCCTGAGCGACGATCTGCCGCACCCGGTCGGCGAGCTCGGTCTGGCTGGCGGTCACATCGCGGCCGGCGACGACGTCGGGCTCGAGGGGCTCGAGGTGGATGTCCACCCGGCTCGCCTCCGGCAGCTCCTCGCGCAGCTCGGCCTCCAGCTCGGAGGAGAGCTCCTCCGCCTCCTCCAGCTGCATCTGGCTGGGGAGCTTGGCGTGCAAGGTCAGATGGAACGACCCGTCGCGCTCCTGCTCGATGGTCACGTTGTGGATGTCCCGAAAGGCGCCCAACCGGTTGGCGGCGGCGTGCACCCTCTCGACCAGGTTCGCCTGCTCCAGCTGGCCCTCCACGACGAGCACCAGGTCGACATCCGGCAGCCGCCGTGCCACCGCGTCCTCGACCTGCTTCGTCAGCGCCTGCGCCCCCTCCACCGAGAGCGTTCGGCGGGTCGCCACCCGGGCATCGCCAAGCAGGCGGCCGCCCGACCGCCTGACCCTAACCGCGCGGACCTCACGAATCCCCTTCACGGCCGCGATCGCCGCTCGCAGCCCGGCTTCCGCGCCGGCGGGTGCCCGGTCCATCAGCTCGTCGCCGGCGTGGCGGAGGATCTGGACGGCGGTCACCGCGATCAGGCCGGACACCAGGAGCGCCGCGACCGAGTCGGCCCAGGGGTAGCCGTAGCGGACCCCGATCAGCCCGGCCAGGACGCCGATCGAGGAGAGCACGTCGGCGACGCGGTTCTGGGCGTCGGCGGTGAGGGCATCGCTGCCGGCAGCCCTTCCCGCCCAGCGCAGCACCACCGCCCGCACCCCCTCGATCAGCATCGCGGCGGCGATCACGGCGAGCGCGTAATCCGTGGCGGAGACAGCGCTGGCGTGGCCGCCCAACCGCCGGGTCGCCTCGAGCGCGATGCCGCCCGCGGTCAGCAGGAGGAGGATGCCCTCCGTATAGGCGGCCAGGTTCTCGACCCGGCCGTGGCCGTAGAGGTGGTCGGCATCGGCCGGTCGCCGGGCGGTGGTGACGGCGACCAGGGCAAACCCGGAGGCGACCACGTCGAGCCCCGAATGGGCGGCTTCGCTGATGATCCCGAGGCTGCCGGTGAGCAGGCCGACGACGAGCTTGCCGACGCAGATCACAGCTCCGATGAGCAGTGACCCGAGCGCGACCTGCTGAGCTCGTCGGGTGGAATCCATGAACCGGCCGGTGCGAAGCCTACCCGGCGGGTTCGGCGCCCACCCAGTCGAGGATGCGGTCCGCGATCTCCTCGCCCTTGTCCTCCTGGACCATGTGCGCGGCACCCTTGATGATGTCCATCACGCCGTGGGCGCCGGGCAGCAGCTTGGCGAACCACCGGCCGACTTCGGGCCGGAAGACCGGATCGCCGTCGCTGAACATGACCAGGGCAGGGACCTGCCAGGTGCTGAGGCGGTCCTTGATCCGCCCCATCTCCGCGTCTCCCGGATCGCCCTTGTGGATCGGCACCAGCAGGGGGAAGGCCGCCACGCCCGCCTTCGACTCGCGGTTGGGCCAGGGCGCCTCGTAGGCGGCCAGGGTCGCGGCGTCGAGCTCGGTCGCGCAGCTGCTCTGCATCACCTTGCCGACGGGCATGTCGAGACCGACCCGCTCGGCGAAGTTCCGCCAGCTCATGAAGCCTTCCGTCGGCCAGCCATCCCCGGGCGACATGAGGCCGGTGTTGAGCACGACCAGCCGGCCGAAGCGCTCCGGCATCTCGGTCGCCACCCGCAGGCCGATCGGACCACCCCAGTCCTGCACCACGACGGTGATCCCGCGGAGGTCGAGTCGCTCGATCAGCGCCTCGATCGAGGCCGTGTGCCGGTCATACGTGTACCAGGCCACGTCGGTCGGCTTGTCGGAGCGTCCGAAGCCGAAGTAGTCGGGCGCGACGACCCGGAAGGCGCCCGCCAGGGTGGGGATCATCTTGCGGTAGAGGTACGACCAGTCGGGCTCGCCATGGAGGAGCAGGATCGGGTCCCCGTGGCCCTCGTCGAGGTAGTGCATCCGCATCCCGTCGATGTCCGCGTAGTGCGGCTCGAACGGGTAGCCGGGCAGGTTTTCGAAGCGCTCGTCGGGCGTTCGGTAGACGTCCATTCAGCAGTCGCGCTCCTCCTGGGGAAGGGTGACGTCTTCGGCGGGCTTGGTCGCGTCGGGGTCTTCGAGGCTTGGGTCGAGCGCCATGTCCGCCATCCGGTGGCCGGCCATCAGGTAGGGGGAGACCGCGTGGTTCGCGCCTGCCAGCTCGAGCCTTCGGATGGACGCCGCACGGCTCGCCCGCGCGACGATCCACAGCTTGGGGTTCATCGCCCGCGCGATCAGGGTTATGTAGACGCTTCGCTCGTCGGAGTCGACGGCGCTGATGAGTGCCCTGGCGTGCTCGATGCCGGCCTCTTTCAGCACCTCCTCGCTGGCAGCATCGGCTTCGATGTGAAGCCGGTCCTCCTGGCGCAGCCGCTCGATCGCCTCCCGGTTGTTGTCGATGACGACGTAATCGTGCTGGGAGGATTCGAACTCGCTGACGACCTGGGTGCCGATCCTGCCGTAGCCGCAGACGATGAAGTGGCCGCGCAGCGCCCTCACCTTCCTCTCCAACCGCCTGACCCTCCTGAAATCGAGGAAATGACCTTCGCTCAGCGTCTCGGCGAACACGCCGAAGGCATAGAGCATGGTACCGACGCCGCCGACGATGAGAACGGAGGTGAACAGCCGGCCCGGGGTGTTCATCGGGTGCACCTCGGTGAAGCCCACCGTGGAGATTGTGATGATCGTCATGTAGAAGGAGTCGAAGAGGCTCCAGCGCTCGATCAAGGCGTAGCCCGCGGAGCCGAAGGCGATGAAGAACGCCAGCAGGACCGCCGGCAGTCGAAAGGGGGCGAAAGGGTTCCTGTAACCGGCTGAGATCATCGCGCCCTAAATTCCCAGATAGGCCTTCCTGACGCCGGGGTCGGCGCGCAGCTCGGCCGCCGGCCCGGCCAGCACCACCTGGCCGTTCTCGAGGACGTAGCCACGGTCGGCGGCCTCCAGCGCGACCAGCACGTCCTGCTCGACGAGGAGCAGCGAGGTGCCGTCCCGGTTTATCTCACGGGCGACCTCGATCAGCCGTTCGACGACCTTCGGAGCCAGTCCCAGCGACAGCTCATCGAGCATCAGGAGCTTTGGGCGCGCCATGAGCCCACGGCCGATGGCGACCATCTGCTGCTCACCGCCGGAGAGGGTGCCCGCGTCGCGGCCGAGCTTGTCGGCGAGGGCGGGAAAGTAGCCGACGATCCGCGGGATGTCGGAGCGGATCTCGCGGTCCCGGCGCAGGTAAGCGCCGAGCAGGAGGTTGCGCTCGACCGTCAGGGTGCTGAAAAGCCGCCTGCCCTGGGGCACGTGGGCGACGCCGGCCTGGACGACCTCCTCCGGCCGGGCGTTGGTGATCTCGCGACCAGCGAAGAGGACAGTTCCGGAAGTCGCCCGGACCAGCCCGCTGAGCGTTCCCAGGAGGGTGGATTTGCCGGCGCCGTTGGCACCGATGAGGGCGACCAGCTCGCCCTCGAAGATGTCGAGATCGATCCCGAAGAGGACCGGGCCGGCGCCGAAGCCGGAGGTCAGGCCGCGGACGCTGAGAAGAGGTTCAGCCTTCCTGCTGTCGGGCATACCGCTCCCCCAGGTAGGCCTCGATCACGCGGCGGTCCCGGAGCACCTCGCGAGGCTCGCCCTCGGCCAGCAGCTTGCCGAAGTGGAGCACGATCGCGCGCTCGCAGACGCCGACGATCACGCGCATCACGTGCTCGATCAAGACGATCGTGACGCCCGTGGCGTGGACGGCGCGAATCATCTCGAGCGCCTCGTCGACCTCGACGTGGTTGAGCCCGGCCATCACCTCGTCGAGCAGCAGCAGGCGGGGCTTCGTAGCGACCGCCCGTGCCACCTCCAGGCGCTTCCGGTCGGGGATCGTCAGCGCCGTGACCGGGAGCGCGGCCTTGGTTGCGAGGCCGACCAGCTCGAGCACCTCGTCGGCGCGCTGGAAGGCCAGCTTGGGAGGCAGGTGCGCTTCGGCGCTGCCGAACAGGGCACCGACGGCGGCATTCTCGCGGACGGTCATAGAGGCGAACGGCTTGACGACCTGGAAGGTCCGTCCGATGCCGAGCGAGGCGATCCGGTGGGGTGGCCTCCCGGAGATCGACTCGCCGCGCCAGCGGATATCGCCGGCATCCAACCGATGGACTCCGCTGATACAGTTGAGGAGCGTCGTCTTGCCGGCGCCGTTGGGCCCGATGATGCCGAGAATCTCGCCCTCCCGGCAGCTGAAGCTGATGCCGTCCAGCGCTGCCACGCCGCCGAACCGCTTCGTGACGCCTCGCAGCTCCAGCTGCGCGGTCGCGACCGGCGCGCTCAAACCGACGTCTCGCGCAGCGAGCGCCGGAGGTAGTTAAGGGAGAGGCGGCTCTGGCCGCCGAAGAAGTCGATCACCCCGCGGGGCACGAAGACAACGACTGCCACGAGCAGCAGGCCGAGGATCACCTGGGCGAGGACCGGGCGCGCGTCGGCGGGGACGAACGGGATGTCGGCCGAGATGGGCAGGCTCCCGGAAAGGAATTGGATCAGGAGCTGGAGCAGTACGGCGCCGATGATCGGGCCGAAGAGCGTGCCGGCGCCGCCGATGAGCGCCATCAGGATCATCTGGATGTTGTATTCGATGGGGAACACGTTCTCCTGGTTGATGAAGACGTTCCACTGCGCGAAGATGCCGCCCGCCAACCCGGTGAGAGCGGCTGCCAGCGCGAAAGCGGACACCTTGTAGGCGGTCGTGTTGACGCCCATCACGGCGGCCGCCTCCTCGTTCTCGCGGATGGCGATCAGCCCGTAGCCGAAGCGGCTGCGGAGGACCCACCAGGTCACCGCCACGGTCAGCACGGCCGCCCCGACCATCAGGTAGAAGTAGGTGATATCGTGGCCCACGATCGGCAGGAACAAACCGGTCGAGCCGCCGAAGACCGGGTGTCCTCGGAAGTCGACGTTCTGGATGACCTCGCCCACGGCGACGCCTGTTCCCAGGCTCGCCACCGCGAAGTAATGGCCGCGGAGCCGGAGCAGCGGGACGCCGATCAGCGTCGCGAAGGCGGCCGACGCAAGGGGGGCCGCGGGTAGGGCGGCGAAGAATGGCCACTTCGCTTTCGCGATCAACATCCCGGTCGTGTAGGCGCCGATGCCGAAGAAGGCGACGTTGCCGAATGCCGCATAGCCGGTCAGCCCGCCGATGATGTTCCAGGCCGAGGCCATCACCGCGAACATCGCGATGATCGTCGCGATCCGGAACCAGAGGCGGTCGGCGAGCAGCGGCACGCCGATGGCTTGCGCTGCGTCGGTCGAGGTCAGCGGAGCGAGCAGGGCGTAGACGAAAACCGCCGCACCGATGATCAGGAAGATGCGCCGCCAGCGGCGGCCCGAGGCGTCGGGTCGGGTCGTGTAAGAGGATCGCTCCGGCGTGCTCACGGCTTCCGGCCCAGCAGTCCCTGCGGGCGCGTCACCAGGACCAGGACGAGAAGGCCGAAGGCGATGGCGTTGGCATAGACCGATCCCGAGCCCGGGATCGACTGGGCGAAGACCTCGATCAGCCCGAAGAGCAGGCCGCCGACGACCGTGGCGCTCACCCGTCCCAGACCGCCCAGGATGACAACCACGAACGCCTGCAGCGTGTAGGGCTCGCCGGCGGTCGGGGTGATCGCCTGGATCAGCGCGATCAGGCCTCCCGCCACCCCGGCACAGGCGGCGCCGAGCCCGAAGGTCAGCGCGTAGATGTGGCGGAGGTCGATCCCGACCAGCTGCGCGGCGTCGCGGTCGGCGCCCACGGCCTGGATGGCGAGCCCGGTCCGAGTGCGGCCGAGGATCAGCCCGAGGATCCCGGCGAGGAGAAGGGCGATCGCAAGGGACGCCAGGCGGGTGTAGGGGAGCACAAGTGGACCGAGGTTCAACCCCGCACCCGCATAGCTCGGCGTCACCGACCGGAAATCGGACTTGAAGAGGAAGAGAAGGACGTTGATGATCACCAGATTCACGCCGAAGGTGAGCAGGAAGGTGAAGAGCAGCGGGGCGCGGATCACGCGGTTGATGAGCAGCCGCTGGAGCGCGTAGCCGATCCCGAAGAGCAAGGCCGCGTCGAGCGGCAGGCTCAGGAACGGGTCCAGCCCGTAGCTGCTGAAGAGCTTCCAGGTCAGGTAGGAACCGACGATGACAAGGGCCCCGTGGGAGAGGTTGACGATGTTCAACACCCCCCATACCAGGCCGAAGCCGACGCCGACCGCGACGTAGACCCCGCCAATCAGCAGGCCCAGGACGACCAGCTGGACGATGTAGGCCAAGACCCTACATCCCGGTTTAGCGCTGGTCCCAGACTGGAGTCGGGTACTTGGGCTGGGTGTCCGCCACGCTCGGTGGATAGACGGTGTGGTGGGCTCCGCTCTGGATCTGCTCGACGACCATCGGCTTGTAGATGTTGAGGCCGCGCGTGTCGAACTTGATCTGGCCGAAGAAGGTCGTCACGTCCAGCTTGGCGAGGGCGTCGCGAACCTTCTTGGGGTCGGTCGATTTGGCGTTCTCGATGGCACGCTGGAAGGCGAGGCATGCCGCCGTGGACTCGGCTACGTGGTAGTCCGGATCGCCCGCCCCGGGGTACTTCTTGTGATAGGCATCGACGTATTGCTGAACTGTCAGGTAGAAGGCCGCCTTGTACTTCACCTGCGGCGTCCACTGGGAGCCGTCGTAGACGAAGTCGGCGTCCTTGCCCAGGGCGCTGATGAAGTCAGGGGTCGAGGGGCCGACCGAGTAGGCGAAGATCTTCGCGTTCAGCTGCTGCTCCTTGGCCGCCTTGTTGATCGCGATCGCCTCCTGCAGGTGGCCGGAGTTGAGGACGATGTCGGGAGATGAGGCCTTGGCGGCCTGGACCTCGGCGACCAGGTTGGTCGCGCCGTTCTTGTACTTCTTGTAGACGACGATCTGCATCCCCTTGGTCGGCGCGTACTGGTTGACAGCGTCGGCGACCTCGAGGCTGAAGTTGTCGTCGGCGCTGAGCAGCGCGATCTTGGTCGGCTTGGGATTCAGGGTGGCCGCCATGTCGATGACGCCCTGGAGGTACTTGTTGGCGGGGCTGAGCACACCGAAGGTGTACTGGTAGCCCTGGTTGAAGATCGCCTGGGCGGCCCCGTTGGCCTCGACCATGGGGATCTGGTTCTTCTCCGCGATGGCGGCGTCGGTCGCCGTCGCCGCGGAACCATAGGGACCGAGCAGGAACTGCGCCTTGTCCTCGGTGATCAGCTTCTGCATCAGCACCGCCGACTGGTTGGCATTGCTGGTGTCGTCGTAGTACTTGATCTTGATCGGGTGCTTGACCCCGGCGATGTTGATGCCACCCTGCTGGTTGATCCAATCCGCCCAGAGGTCGTAGCCCTGCTGGGTCAGCATCGATTCCTTGGTGAGCGACCCGGTGAGCCCGAGGGGCGCGCCGAAGGTGATCGTCTCCCCCGTCGTGGTGGTGGTCGCACCCGAGTTCGACCCTCCGCAGGCGACCGTGATGAGTGTCGCAACAACCATTACAACGAAGCGTCGTCCAATCATGAAACTCAGAATAGGCCCGACGACGGGAGGGTGGACGTCGCCTTTGCGAATCAGGCTCGGGCGAGGGTGCGGCCGACGAGCCGGACGAGCTCCGTCTCGCTTCCCGAGCGGTTCTCCAGGTTCAGCTGGAAAAGTGTCAACACATCCTCCGGCTGCCGCTGGCGCGTGGTGGGAGCATCGGGTGAGATTCCGGCGCGCACGGCGTCGAGGGCAGGCAGCTGCTCGACCCTGATCTGCGCCATCTCGAGCCGCCGCCGAGCATCCTTGGAGAGCTGCCTGACCTCGGCCTCGACAAGCGACCGGAACCGATCGGGCTCGATCCGCACCGGCGCCGGCCGCTTGCGGGAGAGCTGGGAAGCGCGGCGGAAGGCATCGTCGCTCGCCGCCGGCATGGCCGTGTAGCGGCTGATACAGCCGAGCAGCCACCAGGCCTCGGCATCCTTCGGCTGGCGCTCGCAGGCGGCCTGCGCGACCTCCAGCGCATCGTGCATCTCTCCGGCCTCGTAAAGGGACCGCGCCTTCTGTAGAAGCTCCACGGGCGCGGCTACTCTAGCTCACAGTCCGATGAGGCTGTTCAGGTCCCAACCTCGCATCGCACTGGCCGGCGCCGACGAGGCGGCGGCCATCGCCGGGCTCTACGCGCGGGCTTGGGAAGGGCTCCGCGGCAGGCTCGACGAGCGCCTGATCGCGGACCAGACGCCCGGCGCGGAAGAGGTCGCCGCCTGGCTCAAGGGTGGCTTCGAGGTGTTCACCGCCGTCTCCGACGGCATCCTCGTCGGGGTTGTCCGCTGCAGCTTCCCGACCGGCACCTGCCTGGTCGACCGGATGGCGGTCGACCCTGAGCGCGGCAATAACGGCATCGGCCGAGCGTTGGCCGAGCACGCCATCTCGCGCGCCCGACGTGCTGGAGTGACCAAGGTCTGGGTCCAGGCGACGCCCAAGCTGGAGGAGGTGGTGAACCTCTACCGCTCGCTCGGCTTCCGGGAGTCGGCCCATCTTCGTGCCCACCACTGGGGCGAGGACGTGACCCTGATGGAGCTCCCCCTGTGACACCGGTGATCAGGACCGAGCGCCTGGTCGTCCGCCCCGCCGCCGAGACGGATGTCGCGGCGCTGATCCGGTTCTTCGACGAGAACCGCGAGCACATGGCACCCTGGGAGCCGCCCCGGCCGCCCGACTTCCACACCCAGGAGTTCTGGCGGATCCAGGTCGGGCGCCACCGCCGCGCTTTCGAGTCGGGCAGCGCCGTCATGCTCTTCATCTTCCCGATCGGCCAGCCGGAAGAGGTGATCGGACAGATCTCCTACACCTCGATCGTCCGGGGACCCGCCGACATGTGCATGCTCGGTTATGCGCTCGCCGAGCGCGCGCAGGGCAATGGCTACATGCACGAGGCGCTGCTGGCCACCAACGCGTACGTGTTCGAGCATCTCAACATGCACCGGGTCATGGCGAACTTCATGCCCCACAACTCGCGCAGCAACGCCGTTCTGCGCCGCCTCGGCTTCACCGTCGAGGGCTACGCGCGCGACTACCTCTTCGTCAACGGGGCGTGGCGCGATCACGTGCTGACGTCTCTGACCAACCACGACTGGAAGCCCCTCGACTGACGGCATCTCCCTCGCGTTGAGGAGGTTGGGGGAATGGGAGACTGCGCACTGCCTCTCCCTTCCCCCTCCCTCACAGGGGTAGCTGTCAAGACGTCGAGGTGCTCGGCCGCGGCCTTGCCAGGAGGGCCCGGGCACCCATGACGAGAGCCCCCAGCAGCGCGCTTACCGACCAACCGCTCATCCCGCCCCGGGGCCGGGGAGCGGTCGACCTTCGCGCCGACCTCTCCCGCGCGACCTGGGCGGCGTAGCGGCCGCGATCTGCCATCAGGGCATTGCTGAGGTCGCTTGTCTGGAGACCGTGCATCGCCTTCCACCTCCGGTTGATTTCCCCGCGGCCGGGGATCTCACCGGAGGCTAGCCCGCTCCGGTCTCGCCTCCTATGCCGAGCGCCACCGACGGATGTTGTCGTTCGTCACACTCGCGAACCGCGCCGGCGAAGCTCGTCCGGCTTCAGCACGGTGATGCTGCCCCGAGCCTGGCTGATGTAGCCCAGCTCGACAAACCGATGGAGGGCGCGGTTGACGTTCTCGCGGCTCGCGCCGACCATCCCGGCCAGGGTGCGCTGGGAGAGCGGGATCCTGATGACGACCCCCTCGGCCAGTCGCTCGCCACGGCTCGCGGCGAGATCGAGCAGCCGCCTGGCGACGCGTCCGGGTATGTCGAGAAAGGCGACTTCCGCCACCGCCTGGTCCTTGCGCTGGATGTAGCCGATCAGGCTCGAGATCACCCGCAGCAGGAGCGCCGGATGTGCGAGGAGGAAGGCGATGACCGGGTCGCGGGCGAGGAGCGCGCATTCGGTCGGCTCGAGGGCGACCGCGTCGGCGCTCCGTTCGCCGTCCGGCTCGAAGAGCGAGAGCTCACCGAACACCTCGCCGGGTCCGACTACCGCGAAGACGATCTCGCTTCCGCCGGCTCCCACCCGCAGGATCTTCACCTGCCCCCGCACGACGAGGTGGAGGTGCGAGCCGGGGTCGCCTTCCCGGAACAGGTGGGTGTCCTTGGCGAAGGTGCGCAGCCGGACCGCCGGCCGGAGCGCTTCCAGCTCGGCCGCCGTGATGCCCTCGAAGATGGCGGTCTTCGCGAGCAATTGGATCACATCCACTAACCGCCGCCGGGGCCGCTCTCCAGGCCGGGCTTGGTCATCTTGGCGGGGTCTAGGACCTTGGTCAGCGTCTTCTCGTCGACGCCCTTCTCGCGGGCCAGCTCGCGGATCGTCTTGCCCGTCCGTCCCGCCTCTTTGGCGATCTTGGCGGCTTCGTCGTAGCCGAGAACGGGGGCCAGCGCGGTCGCCAGCATGAGGCCCTTTTCGACCATCTCCGGGCCGCGGTCGGTGGCCTCGATCCCGTCGACGCAGCGGGTCGCGAAATTGGCCGCCGAGCGGCCCAGGAGGGAGATCGACTCGAGGCTGGCGACCCCCGCCAACGGCATCATCACGTTGAGCTCGAAGAAGCTGCCCGACTGGCCGCAGAGGGTGACCGTGGTGTCGTTGCCGATGACGCGAGCGCAGGCCATGGTCAGCGACTCGATGATCACCGGGTTGACCTTGCCGGGCATGATGCTGCTCCCCGGCTGGACCTCCGGCAGGAGCAGCTCGCCGATGCCGGTGCGCGGCCCGCTACCCATCAGCCGGATGTCCCCGCCGATCTTCCAGAGGCTGACCGCGATCGTCTTCAGGTGGCCGTGGGCGGAGATCAGCCCATCCAGCGTCGCCTGGGCGTGGAAGTGGTTGGACGTTTCCCGGACCTTCACGCCGCTCCATTTCTGGAGCAGCTGGAGGATCAGCCCGGCAAAGTCCGGGTGGGCGTTGATCCCGGTGCCGACGGCGGTGCCGCCGAGCGCCACCTCGCGCAGCTCGGCGAGGGCCAGCTCGGTCCTCCGGACGCCCTCCTCGACCTGGCCCGCGTAGCCGGCGAACTCCTGGCCGAGGCGGATCGGGGTGGCGTCCTGGATGTGGGTCCGCCCGGTCTTGATGATCGGCATGAATTGCTTCGCCTTCCGGGCCAGGGACGTCCGCAGCCGGCGGAGGGCCGGCAGCAGGTCTTCCTGGATCGCCATCGCGCAGGCGAGGTGGATGGCGGTCGGGATCACGTCGTTGGAGGACTGGCAGCGGTTGACGTGGTCGTTCGGGTGGACCTTCAGGCCCGCTTTCTCGCCCTTGGCGCCGAGGATCTGGTTGGCGCGGTTCGCGATCACCTCATTCGCGTTGGTGTTGGTCGAGGTCCCCGAGCCGGTCTGGTAGATGTCGATCGGAAACTCGTCATCCCATCGGCCGTCGGCTACCTCGGCGGCTGCCTCGGCGATCGCGTCGACCATCTCGGCGGGCACCAGTCCCAGCTCGCCGTTGACCTCGGCGGCCGCCTTCTTGATCAGCCCGAGGGCGCGGATGAAGCGGCGTGGGAAGCGTGTGCCGGAGATCGGGAAGTTCTGGACGGCCCGCATCGTGGAGGCTCCGTAGAGCGCGTCGGCGGGGACTTCCATCTCACCCATCGAGTCTTTGACGGTTCGCGTGTTTGGCATCGAGAAGAAAGTCTAGGTTGAACACCCGGAAGGGCCGTCCGCGCTCGCGTTAACGGGTGGCGTGGTCAGTCGGCTGGTAGCGCCGGCATCAGCTGAGTCCGATTCACCCCCCTTCTTCGTGCGTCCTTCGTGTTCTTCGTGTCTTTGTGGTTTCGGACCCTTCCGGGGTCGACTGATCTCGACCTTGCTCGTCGGGGTCCATCCACGCCCGGAGCGCGGGCGCGGCGAGCGCCTTCCAGACCTCTCGCCAGCGGCCCCGCATCTCCATCGCAACAGCCCTCTCCAGCCCCGCCAGCTGACCCGCTACGAAGGCCTGGCGGCCGCTGGTCGGGGCGGCGGCCAGCCACGCCTCGGTCGTCACCGCGTCCTGGTGGTCGCCGAGGATGGTCTGCAGCTCGGCCGCCGCGGCGGCGAAGGCGTGAGCCTCCGGGATCACCGGCTCGACCGCCTGGGCGGCGTAGCGGGCGCGCTTGGCGAGGATCCTGATCCGGTGCAGTTGCGCGTCGGCCGGGTTTCGCGGAAGGCCGCGGACGCCCTTGCGCAGCTTCTCCCAGGGCCCGGCGGCGAGCCGGCCGGCGATAGCCCGCGCCGGCTGCGCCGCGGCGGCCGTCAGGGGCGGGACGAGGCTGAACGCCTCGAGGCCGGCGATGAGCCCCGTGAAGCGCTCCGAGTCGAGGTAGGCGATCGCGCTCACCCGGGCGGTCCTGATCTCCTCCTCGAGCACCTGGATGAGCTCCTCGACGAGCTTGCGGTCGGGACCCGGCAGGACCCTGGCGTCGGCGCGGATCCGAGCCGCGAGGACCTCGCGGTCACGAACTCCCCCGAGCTCCGCGGCGAGCACGGCGAGCTCGTCGACGAGCGGCTCCGTCTTATCCGCCTCGAGGAAGTCCTGGAACGTCCGCAGGTTGCTGCGCAGCCGGCGGACGGCGACCCGAGTCTTGCGGACGTGGTCGGGGTCGTGGCCGGCCCGCAGGCCTGCCTCGTGCTCCTTCATCGCCGCCACCGCGCTCCCGATCGAGCGGGCGATCAGCTCGCCCACCGTGAGCTCTTCCGGCTGCTCGGGCGAGCCTTCGGCGGCGAGCTCCTCAGCCATGGTTGCCAGAAGCCCGTTCGACGGCCAGCTGCTGGAGCGCGATCTGGGAGTCGATCCCCTTCCTGGTGTGGACCTTGGTCCAGCAGCCGTCCGGCCCGAGCACCCAGGCGAGGACGTCGTCGGAAAGAGTCAGGTTGAGCATCTCGTCGAGACGCTGGCAGAGGCCGGCGTCCGTCACCGGCACCACGGCCTCGACCCGGCGGTCGAGGTTGCGGTCCATCATGTCGGCCGAACCGAGGTAGAAGTCCACGCCGCGCTTGTCGTTGCCGAAGCGGAACAGCCGCGAGTGCTCGAGGAAGCGGCCGACGACCGAGCGCACCCGGATCTTCTCCGAGAGGCCTGGCACACCGGGGCGGAGGCAGCAGATGCCGCGGACGATGAGGTCGATCTCGGCGCCGCCCTTGCTCGCCGCGTAGAGGGCGTCGATGACCCCGGGGTCGACCAGGTTGTTGACCTTCATCACGATCCGGCCCTTGGGTCCCTTCGCCTCCCGCTCGATCAGGTAGAGGATCCCGGTCCGGAGCGTTGTCGGCGCGACCAGCAGGCGGCGGTACTTGCGCTGCCGGCTGTAGCCGGTCAGCAGGTTGAAGAGCTCGCTGACGTCGTGGCCGAGATCGGGGTCGGCCGAGAGTAGGCCGAGGTCCTCGTAGACGTGGGCGGTCGCCGGGTTGTAGTTGCCGGTGCCGATGTGCACGTAGTAGCGGATGCCGGACCTCTCCATCCGCACGACCAGGGTGACCTTGGCGTGGGTCTTGAGGCCGACCAGGCCGTACACCACGTGGACACCCGCCTCCTCGAGCGCCTGGGCCCACTCGATGTTGGCCTGCTCGTCGCCGCGCGCCTTCAGCTCGACCAGGGCCACCACCTGCTTGCCGAGCTCGGCCGCCACGACGAGTGAGCGCGCGATCGGGCTCGCCGGTCCCGAGGTGCGGTAGAGGGTCTGCTTGATGGCGAGGACGCGGGGGTCGGTCGAGGCCTGGTCGATGAACGCCTCGACCGAGGTCGTGAAGGAGTCGTACGGATGCTGGACCAGGACGTCCCCGTTCCGGATCACATCGAAGACGTCGGTCGCCTCGATCGCGCTGCCCTGCAGGCGGGGCTGGGTGGTGGGTACCCAGGCGGGCGACTTGAGGTCCGGCCGGTCGAGGTCGTACAACGAGTCGAGCGAGCCCAGGTCGAGCAGGCCTGGCACCTTGTACACGTCCGCCCAGTCCAGCTCCAGCTCCCGGACCATGAGGTCGAGGTAGCGCCGGGGCAGATCCGGGTCCACCTCCAGCCGGACCGCTCGACCCTGCCGGCGGCGGCGGCGGAGCTCGGTCTGGATCGCCGAGAGGAGGTCCTCGGCCTCGCTCTCGACGAGGTCCAGGTCGGCGTCTCGAGTGATCCGGAAAGCATGGGTGTCGACGATCTCCATTCCCGAGAAGAGCGACTGGACGTTGAGCGCGATCAATTGCTCGAGGGGGACGAAGCCGCCATCGTCGGGAAGCTGGTTGAAGCGGGGCAGCAGCGGCGGCACCTTCAAGCGGGCGAAGCGCTCGACCCTGCGCAGCGGGTCGCGGACGATCACGGCGAGGTTCAACGAGAGGTGCGAGATGTACGGAAACGGGTGAGCGGGGTCGACCGCCAGAGGTGTCAGCACCGGGAAGATGTGCTGGTTGAAGTGCGCCGCCACGTGCTTGCGCTCCGCCTTGCTCAGCGAGCCGGTGTCGCGAATCCTGATGCCGGCGGATTCAAGGGCGGGGGAGAGCTCGTCGAATAGTCGCACCTGGCGTTCGGTCAGCAGCTCGACACGCTTGCGGATCGCGTGCAACTGCTCGGCCGGGGTCGCGCCGTCGATTGCGGTCGACCGGACAGCGGCCTCGACCTGCTCCTGGAGGCCGGCGACCCGGATCTGGAAGAACTCGTCCAGGCTCTTGCTGAAGATCGAAAGGAAGTGGACGCGGTCGAGCAGCGGCACCTCGTGGTCCTCGGCCATCGCGAGCACTCGTTCGTTGAAGTCGAGACGGGAGAGCTCTCGGTTGAGGTAGCGCTTGGAGCGCCGATCGCGCCCCGGCTCGGCGATTGCCTTGACCCTTGCCATTTACCTCTCCTCGATGGTACCCGCCCTATCCTTTCGGCCGATGAGGTTGGCGGCCGTGGATGTCGGAAGCAACACGGTCCACGCACTCGTCGTGGACGTCGTCGACGGGCGGCTGGAAGAGGTGTCCCACTTTGTCGAGATGCCCTCCCTCGGCTCGGCCGTCGCGCGGACAGGCCGCATCGGGGAGAAGGGCGAGGAGGCGGTCGCAGCGCTCCGGTCGGTGGTCGACCAGGCTCGCGCTCTGGGCTTCGAGCACCTCGTGGCGGGCGCCACTGCGGCCGTCCGGCAGGCGACGGACGGCGCCGAGTTCCTGCGCCGGTGCTCGGAGGCGATCGGGGTGCCAGTCCACCTGATCTCACCGCAGCGCGAGGCCCAGCTCAGCTTCGCCGGCGTGGCTCAGCGCCACGCGGTGCGCCGGCAGTGGCTGATGGCCGACCTCGGTGGCGGGAGCACCGAGGTGGTCGTCGCCCGCGGCCAGAAGAGCGAAGCCTGGCGGTCGCTTCCGATCGGCTCCGGCGTGCTCGCCGGCAAGCACCTCTCCGACCCGCCTCGGGAGGGCGAGCGGGACGCTTTGCGGTCCGAGGCGGTCGCGCTGCTGAAGGACATGCCGGAGTGCGAGCCGACCCGCCTCGTGGCGACCGGCGGGACGGCCTCCAACCTGCCCCGGGTCGTCTCCCAGAGGCGACCTCCCACGGTCCTCTCGCGCCAGGCGCTGCTCCGTGCTGCGGATCATCTCGACCAGGCGCCGGCTGCTGAGCTCGAGCAGCGCTACCTGCTCCGGCCGGGGCGGGTGGCCGCGATGCGAGGGGGGGTCGAGGTGCTGCTCCTGCTGCTCGACTGGGCTGGCCTCGACCGCCTCCACGTCAGCCTCGAGGGGCTCCGCCAGGGGATGATCCTGGCCTACCTCGAGCGCGGCGAGGACTGGTACCGCGATCCTGCACCGGGTGTCACAAACCACCACGCGGCGGGGCTATAGCTTCCGAATGGAAGCCGTCCTCGAAACCCACCGCCTCTCCAAGTCGTACGGGTCGAGGCAGGCGGTCAAGTCGCTCGACCTCTCGGTCGGGCAGGGCGAGATCTTCGGCTTCCTCGGCCCCAACGGGGCGGGCAAGACGACCACCATCCGGATGGCGCTCGGCCTCATCCGCCCCACCGGAGGCACGGTCGAGGTGCTGGGCCAGGACGTCACCCGCAACCGGCGCCAGGTCCTGCCGCGGGTCGGCGCGCTGGTCGAGTCGCCCGCCCTCTACCTCTACATGTCGGGCCGCGATAACCTGAAGGCGGTCGGCGACGTACTCGGCGGTGTGCCCGCCTCGCGGATCGACGCGGTCCTCGAAACGGTCGGACTGGCCGACCGCCAGCGCGACCGCGTGAAGTCCTACTCGCTCGGCATGAAGCAGCGACTCGGCCTCGCCATCGCGCTTCTCAACGACCCCGATCTGCTGATCCTGGATGAGCCCGCCAACGGCCTCGATCCTGCCGGCGTGGTCGAGATGCGCGACCTGCTCCGCAACCTGGCCGGCCAGGGAAAGACGATCTTCATATCGAGCCACGTCCTCTCCGAGGTGCAGCAGATCTGCGGCCGGGTCGCGATCATCAACCTCGGCGAGCTGGTGAAGGTCGCCACCGTCGAGGAGCTCGTCGCCTCGCACGGCGAGTTCACCGTCGCCGTCGAGGATGCGAGCGTCGTGCTCGAGCTGATCCAGCGCCAGGACTGGGGCGGCACCGCCCGCCTCGTCGAGGGCGCCGTGGTCTGCGCCTCGCCGACCGGGCGGGGCCGCGACCTCAACCGCTTCCTGGTCGCCGCCGGCCATTGGCCTGATGCCATCGGCGAGCGGCACCAGGACCTCGAGGACATCTTCCTGAGCCTCACCGGAGCGGCCTGAAACATGAGCAGCGCGCAGGTCGCCGCAGCCGGCCGCAGCGCCGCGACCTCGGACCGGCTGCGGCCGAGCTTTCTCGGCGCGGTGCGCGGCGAGCTGCTCAAGCTCAGCCGCCAGCGCTCGCTCTGGGTGATGCTGGCGCTGGGCGCGCTTCTCTTCGGCTTCGTCGGCCTCGCCATCTTCAGCACCGACAACGTCAAGCAGACCCTCAAGGCCGCGCCCGAGCAGTTCCTCTACGCCGCCCTCGACATCATGGGCACCCTCTTCGACACCGGCTCGGGCATCGTGCTGTTGATCTGCGCCTCGCGACTCTTCGGCATGGAGTACAGCTCCGGCACCATCCGGATCCTGCTCGCTCGAGGAACCGGCCGGCTGCAGCTTTACTTCGCCAAGCTCGTCGCCCTGGCGCTGCTCGGACTCTTCCTTCTGACCGGGTTCTCGGCCATCGCGTTCGGCATGATCTACGCCTTCGCCAACTCGGTGGTGGGCAGTTTCACCCCGCTCACGGCCCTGCCCGCGATCGCCTACACGGACCTAGAGCTCACCTTCCTGGTCGCTCTCGTCAGCATCGGGGTGACGATCCTGCTTGGCAGCACCGCCGCCATCGTCGGCCGCTCGCTGTCCTTCGGCGTCGCCGCCGCAATGGCCTTCTTCCCCGCCGACAACTTCGGGACGCTGATCCTCGGCATCATGCAGCGGATCACTCACATCGACGCCTGGAGCAAGGCGACCGCCTACCTGCTGGGTCCGAACTTGAACCTGCTGGCCTCCAAGCTGGAGCCCGGACGCCAGGTTCGGCCTGCCTTCGCAACGCCCAGCGTGGCCGTCAGCGCCGAGCACGTCTGGGCTGTGATCGGCGTCTATGCCGCGCTCTTCCTCGTGTGCTCGATCGTCCTCTTGCTGCGGCGCGACGTCCTCGAGTAACCGGGAAGCACGGCTGGCTGGAATCATCCGAATCTGATTCACCACGAAGTCTTTGTGGTTCGGATCCCTTTCCCTTCGGCCTAGCCGCGCAGCCCCGCCGTGTGGAGGATCGCGAACATCACCCAGGCGACCGCCGCCGCGGCCGGGATGGTCACCAGCCAGGCGACAACGATGTTGAGCCCGACGCCCCAGCGCAGCGCCGACAGGCTGCGCGCCGCGCCCGAGCCCATGACCGAGCCGGTGACCACGTGCGTCGTGCTGACAGGGAGCCCGATCTGCGACGCGACCTGGATGACTGTCGCGCCCGTCAACTGGGCGGCGAGGCCGCCGACCGGATCCATCTTGTAGATCCGCCAGCCGAGGGTCCGGATGATCCGCCAGCCGCCTGCGTAGGTGCCGAAGGCGATCGCTGCGGCCGAGAGGACGACGACCCAGATGGGGACCTCGAACTTCGTGATCTGGCCGCTGGCGACGAGCCCGAGGGTGATCGCAGCCATCGTCTTCTGGGCGTCGTTCCCACCGTGCGAGAAGGACACGAAAGCGGCCGCCGCGATCTGGAGGAGCCGGAAGGTTCGGTTTACCGGCCCCGGACGCAGGCGGTGGACGGCAAGGATGATCAGGGTGACCAGGACCGCTGCGATTGCGAAGCCCAGCAGCGGGGAGATGACGAGCGAGGTGATCTGCTTGGTGAAGGACGTCCATTTGACCGCCGAGAAGCTGCCCACCGACGCCACTCCGGCCCCCACGAGGCCTCCGATGACCGCATGCGTCGAGCTGCTCGGCAGCCCGAAGAACCAGGTGACGAGGTTCCACGCGATCGCGCCCAGGAGGGCCGCGATGACGACGACCATCCCGGCCTTGAAGGAGAGCGTGCTGGCGATCGTGTTGGCAACTTTGGAGTGGAGGACGAGCACCGTGACGAGGGCACCGAGGAGGTTGAAGATGGAGGACACCGCCACCGCCTGGCCGGCGCTCATGGCACGCGTCGAGATCGAGGTCGCGATCGCGTTGGCGGTGTCGTGAAAGCCGTTCGTGAAGTCGAAGGCCACGGCGACCACGATGGTCGCGACGAGGAGGCCTTCAAGCATTCTTGATCGCCATCGCCTCGAGGACATTGGCCGCGGTCTCGCAGCCGTCCATGGTCGCCTCGAGCAGGTCGTAGATGTCCTTCCATTTGACCAGGTGGGCGGCGGTGTGCTCCTCCGTGAAGAGCGCGGCGAGCGCCTCCCGAGTGAGGAGGTCAGCCTCGTTCTCGAGCCGGTGGATCTCGATCCGCCGCGGCTCCAGCTCCCGGAAGCCCTCGAGGTCCTCGAGCGCGCGAGCGAGCACATCCCCTGCTTTCGCCAGGTTCTCGCCCATCCTGCGGGCCGCCTCCGAGATCTCCTTGACGTGGTAAAGGTCGATCTTGTCGGAGACCTCCTCGGCGAGGTCGACGATGTCGTCCAGGGCCGAGGCGAGGGCGAGGATGTCCTCCCGCTCGATCGGCGTGACGAAGGTCTTGTTGACGAGGCGGTAGATGTCGTGGGCGACGTCGTCGGCCTCGTGCTCGAGATCCCTGAGGCGGGGATGCCGCGACCGGCCCTCGAGCAGGCTCTTGCTCAGCTCGACCAGGGTGTCGTGGACGAGCGCGCCCTGCTTTGCGAAGAGGTCGTAGAAGCGCCTCTCCTGCGGAACCAGGCTGAATTTCATGAAATCACCTCCTCCCTTAAAGCGTAGGGAGAGGTGGTTAAGGCGAGGTTAAGCGTTTCCCGGAACTGGGCGTTTGGTTCAAGCGGCGGGCGGCGGGAGGAAACCGCTCGGCCAATCGAACGGCAGGTAGACGAAGTGCTCGCCGGGCGCCACCACGTCGATCGTCTGCAGGTTCACCAGTGGGACGGCGCCCGGCGCACCATGCCATTGCGCACCGTCGACGTAGACCGAAACGCCTCCACCGGGGAAGGAAGCCGTACCCAGGTGGTTGGCATCCAGGCGCAGCTTCGCGACCGCAAAGGCGTCGGCCAGCAGGAAGGCGTGGTCCTGGTAGGCCGCGGGCGCCTCGACATGGACGACGCCCGAGTCGTCGTGGACGTGGATCCAGTACAGGCAGAAGGCGTTGATCCCGGTCTGCGCCGGGAGGACCTCGCTGCCGCCGTTCCGATGGATGCGCAGCGCGAAGTGGTAATGCGTGGCCAACGACTCCACCGGGGAGCATTGGATTGCGGTCGTGCCGGCAGTCCCCGAGGCAAAGCGCGTCTTCGTGTCGGTGTTGAAGATCAGGTTCATCAGGAACAGCTGCCCGACGAGGATGAGGAGGCCGAAGACCGCTCCGCCGCCGAGGGCCAGGCCGACCGTCCGGTTGACAGCAGGGGAGGCGGCTGGGCTGGGCGGCTCCGCCGGCATGCCGTTCCAGTTCGCCATGGCGGACGGGACTATAGGCCGACGCCTCGTTCGATGACAACGGCGAACCGCCTACTCATCACCGTGACCGGCTCCGCGGTGCACCTCAAAGCGTTCGGCCCTCAGGCCAGCAGCGCTCCCTCACGGGAGAGGATCCGCCGCGCAACGGCGACCGCGCTCGCGTAGGTCGAATCCATTCCCCGGTAGCTGAGGCCTCGCGCGCCGAGCGTTCGGGCCTGCGTGTAGGGCGTGTCCGACGCATAGTGGACGATGCCGAGGTCGAACCCGAGCCGTGTCATGTTGACGTTCTCGCCCACCGGGTGGCGGCCCGGCATCGACGCCTCGTAGCAGGCGTCGAGAAAGGGGCCCGCCTCCATCTCCACCACCGTGTACCGGCCCTGGTAGTAGAACTCGAGGTAGTCGCGGTTCTGCAGGAAGGTCCCGCGCACCGTCACCGCGCGCTGGTTGTCCAGCGCCGAGCCGTAGACCAGGTGCGGCTGCACGTCCGCCGCGGTGAAGCAGTTCTCCATCCAGTAGGTGTTGTCGGAGTGTTCGTCGTAGACCGAGTTGCAGATCATCACGTCGCCGACCGAGGCGTTGAGCGTCGCCGCCTTGCCCATGACGTAGACACCGCGGAGGCTGCCGACCTGCTCGGCAACCTCGCGGAGCAGGTAGTAGGAGGCGAAACCGAGCGGGTAGTCGATGTTGACGATCGCGGCGTCGGACGCCTTCAGCGCGAGCGGATCGACCTTGCCCACACGAGGGTCGAAGCAGGTCGGGTCAAGCTCGGCGAGCTTGAACACCTGGGCGGAGGACTCGGCCACCCCGGCGCGGGCCTTGATGTGGCGGATCCCGCCCTCCTTTTCCAGCTTGGTGCGGATCCGGCTGTACTCACCCTTCTTGGCGTGGCTGTCGAACAGCACCCGAGCGGCGAAATAGAGCCAGTTGTCGCGTGACGCGGAGATCTCCCCGGCCTCGATGTGGCTGAGCTCGCTGAAGAGCTCTGGGTCGTACTCGCGGATGTACTCGGTGATCTCGCCTTCCAGCCGGCGGGCCACGCCGGAGAGGACGTTGACCAGGCTGTGCAGGTTGGACGAGACGAAATAGACGGGCGAGCCGTTGAGGCCCATCTCGTGCATCGCAGTGCCCATCGGCTGCCACCAGCGGTGCGCGCCGCGGGCGTAGCCCACGTCCGTGCTCCCGATCGTCCGCAGGGTCATCTCACAGAGCCTCTCGCGCACCGCGTCCAGAGTCTCCTGGAAGCCGAACGTCCAGGCCTGCTGGAGGCGGACCCAGTCCTCCTCGGTGGCGCCGATCGCCTCCCGCTCGGCGCCCTTCGGAACGTGCTGGAGGAGGGTGTGCATCTTGTTCCACTCCAGCTGGTAAGCGACCAGGGTCGGCACCAGGTCGTCGACGTCGGAGGCGGACGCGATCAGCGCCGCGATGGTCTCGGCCCCGTCGTGGTACCAGCGCCTCCGCCGCGCCGGCGCCTCCACCTTGTGCCAGCTGAGGATGTCCACGTGGAGCTCGGCGCGGATCGAGCCTGAGCTCTGGCCGAGCACCACCCGGCGGCAGTGCGCGATCGCCGCGGGCAGCCGTCGGGCGGCGTAGATGAGGGCGCCCATGTCGACCTTGGGCTCCGCCGCGAGCGGGTGGAGCGAGCTCTGCATGCCGATGTGCGCCTGCTGGAGGGCTTCGATCCGGATCTCGCCCGAGCTCTGCAACATCGTCGTGTAGGTGCGCACGTAGAGCTCGACCGCGTGGCGTCCAGTCGAGCCGGGGCGCAGCGGCGAGCGTTCCATCCCGGCCAGTCTATGACGGTGTCCGGCGTCGGCCGACTCGCAGCCTTACAAAAGCTTTACCTGCAAACCGTTCCCTCTCTGACACCGGCAGAGCATCCTGAGCTGGAAATGAGGACCCCACGCTTCCTTCGCATCGCAATCCCCGTCGTCGGCGCCCTTCTCGTGGCTGGCGGCGCGATCGCCATCACCGCCTCCGCGGCCGGGCTCAGGGTCGGCTCACCGCTGGCCGCCAGCGCCACCCCTTCGCCGAAGCCCAGCGCCGGTACCGCGGCCGGCAACGCCGGTGGCAGGGCCGCCGCCTGCCAGGCCTATCTCGGCCACCTGGCGACACAGCTCGGCGTCAGCCAGGCCAAGCTCGACGCGGCGAGCGCCACCGCGCTCAAGGCCACCATCCAGGACCAGGTCACCAGTGGCAAGCTCACCCAGGCCCAGGCCGACAAGATCGAGGCCAGGCTGCCCGCGACGGGCCTCTGCTCGGCCGCGGTCAACGGGCTCGGCAGGACCAAGGCGGGAGCCGCGGCAAGCGCCTATCTCACGGCGGCGGCCGGAGCCCTCGGCATAACCGAGACAGAGCTCAAGCAGGACCTCAAGAACGGCCAGACGCTCTCCCAGGTCGCGGCTGCCAAGAACGTCACCGAGGCCGACTTCAAGGCAAAGGTCGTCGCCGCGCTTAAGACCAAGCTCGATGCCGCGGTGAGCGCCAAGACGATCACCCAGGCCCAGGAGGATGCTGAGCTGGCGAAGCTGCAGGCCGGCGATCCTCCCCTCTGGAACAAGGTCCACAAGTAGCCTCTCCTAGCTCCCCCAGCCGGTCAGGACCGCCCTCCTGCCGGCCCATCCGAAAGGTTCGCCCGCGGGACGGGCCTTTCGCCTTGTGCTGGGTCGACTACGATGCCGCGGATGGCTGACGAGGGTCTGTCGATCGCCCGCTACTACAAGGGCTGGGACGTTTACCAGCGGCAGCTGGTCACCGCGTTCGCGCCCCTCGAAAGCGCCCACCTCAAGCTCCAGGCGGCGCCGACCCTGTGGTCGATCGGGATGCTCGGCAACCACATCATCGCCACTCGCGCCTGGTGGTTTCACTTCTGGATGAAGGAGGGCAGCGACGAGCTCGCCGACTTTGCCGAGTGGGATGAGGGCGAAGCGATGGCCGAGCGCTCGGCCGCCGAGATCGTCCGCGGCCTCGAGGCGACCTGGGGCCTGATCGCCTCGCGGCTCGCGGCCTGGACCGCGGCCGACCTCGCCAAGCAGTTCCAGCGACCCGTCCCGAACGACGCCGGCAAGCGGCCCAAGCGGTCGCGGCAGTGGATCATCTGGCACGTGCTCGAGCACGACCTGCACCACGGCGGAGAGGTCTCCTTGAGCCTGGGCATGCACGGCCTGGCTGGGATCGACCTCTAGTACGGGCAAAGGGGGGCAGGCCCCCCTTTCCGAAATCCCCCCTCTCGGCGCGACGCATTGCGTCGATTCAAAAACAACTCAATCGGCCGGGATAAACCCGGCCTACGCGCCACGCTGGGACAAAAAGGGGCAGGCGCCCTTTGGGCTAAGAGTCTTCGGTGGTGGGTCCGCCGCCGATCCGCTTCATGAGCTCCTCGAGCAGGCGCCTCGTCTCCGGGTCGTTCATCACCTGCTCCTGCATCGCCTCGGCAGCTCGCCGGATCTCGGGGTCGTTCATCAGCCGCTCGGCCATGCCCTCGAACTGACCCGCCATGTCCTTCATAGCCGCCTCCTGGGCGACCTGGATGAGGATCGGCTGGGACGCGGCTGCCACGACCGCCTGGGCCTGCTGGCGGACCATCTCGATCCCCTTGCAGCCGAGGCACTCGCCCTTCATGCCGCAGTGGCAGAGCTGGCGGCGCAGCTTGTCGAGGCTGATGTGAAGCTCGGAGAGGTCGACGCCCCCGCTGCCCGTCATTTCCATCCCGAAACTAACTGTCTCCAGCCGCGAGCCCTTTCAAACGGGGCCTCGGACTTGCACTCAATGCGTGGCGCGTAGGCCGGGTTTATCCCGGCCGTTTGAGTTGTCCTGAATGCCGACCAGCGTGGCGCGGAGGGGGGAGTTCCGGAAGAGGGGGCCTGCCCCCTCTTGCTCATTTCACTGCGCGGAGGGGGGAGTTCTGGAAGAGGGGGCCTGCCCCCTCTTCCTCATTTCACCAACTTGATCGTCAGGTGGAGGGTGCCCTGGGGCACGTTCACGGTCACCTTGTCGCCCTTCTTCTTGCCCACGATCGCGCGCCCGACCGGCGAGTCCACCGAGATGCGCCCTTCGCCGGGGTCGCTCTCCACCGCGCCGACCAGGTGATAGGTCTCGGAGTGACCATCCTCGTCGAGCACCTCCACCGTGGACCCCGGCTCGGCGACGTTCGAGTGGTGCTCGTGGATGATCTCGGCGCGGCCGATCATCTCGTCCAGCTCGTAGATGCGGCCGTCGATCAGGCCGACCTCTTCCTTGGCCTGCTCGTACTCCGGGTTGTCCTCGATATCGCCAGGCTGGAACGCTTCCTTGAGCCGGTCGGCCGCCTCCACGCGCCGGGCGCGCTGGACCTCGAGCTCGGCTTTCAGCCGCTCGAGCCCCTCGGGTGTCAGAAGTACAGGTTCGGTCAGGTCCATGGTTGAAGAAATAGCCCCCAGCGAGCCTCGTGGTTTCGAGGCGACAAGGAATGATACCCCTCGCCCGGTGCCGACTAGGTGACGGGCACGTCCGCGCAGAGCGCCCAGGGAAAGAGCTCGGAGCCCGAGTAGCCACGCCGGCGATCGGCGGAGAGGTCGGCGAGCCGGTCGCCGAGCAGGTCGTAGAAGTTGCCGGCGATCGCGGCGTCTTTGACCCGGTACTGGAGCTCGCCGCCGGGCCCGATCGCGAAGCCGAGGCCGACGTTCGCCGAGAAGTCGCCGTTGGCCAGGTTGGAGCCGTGCATGCCGAGCAGGCTGTCCACCAGCAGGCCGCCCTCAGCGCTCGCGAGCAGCTCGTCGAGGGGCAGCCGGCCGCCGCCCATCTCCCAGTTGCCGGCGGCGGGGAAGGGGGCGGTCGAATAGCCCGCTCGGCGGCCGCGTCCGGGCCTGAGGTCAAGCCGGGCGGCGAAGCGGAGGTCGGCCACGAAGTTCTTCAGGATGCCCTCCTCGACGATCGGCATCGCGAACGCCGGCAAGCCCTCGTCGTCGAAGGGGGACCCGGCTCGACCCGCCTCGGGACGGCTGTCGTCGAGGATGGTGACCTTGCTGCTCAGGACCTTGTCCCCGAGGCGGTCGGTAAGGGGAGAGGTCTTCCGGTAGACGGCCGGGGCGCCGACCGCGCTGTGGAGGGAGGCGAGGATCGCGCTCAGCGCGGCGGGGGTGAAGACGACGGGCCGCGGGCCGGTGGGAAGGCGGCCCTCCTGGAGGGAGCGGCGCAGCTTCTCGGCGGCGCCCTCGATGGCGGCGTCGACGTCGATGTCGCGATGCATCGAGGCGCCCCCGTCATGGCACCAGAGAACGGAGGTTCCCTCCACCCGCTGGGCGAGGGCGTAGAAGGACCAGCTCGAGCGCCTGCAGATGGATCGCAGTCCGCGGCTGTTGCCCACCCGGATGGTCGCGGTCGCCCGGCCGGCGCCGGCCCCCGCGAGGACTCCGTCAGCCAGCGGCTGGAGCCGCTCGATCGCGGTGCGTCCCATCGCGACCAGCTCGGCGACGGAGATCGCCTCCACCTGGGGGTCGCTGATGTCGGCGTCCATCGATCCAGCGCTGGGAAGCTCGAACGGATGCCTTTCCGGCTCGGTCAGCCGAGCGGTGCTGAGGGCTGCCAGCACGGCGTCGCCAACCCGGTCGAGGATGGAGGTCGAGGAGAAGCCGACCCGGCCGCCGGCGATGACCCGGATCCCGATGCCCCGGCTGGTGCTGCTCTCGATCCCGGCGAGCCGGTTGTTCTGGTAGTCGACGGAGTCGCTGGCCGACTCGACGTAAAACGCCTCCGCCTGGTCGGCGCCCGAGCGCGTCGCCTGCTCCAGCGCCTGCTCGACAAGGTCCGAGCCGACCTCAGTCGCCACCGATCCTGACCTCGCGGATCCGGAGATGGGGGGCGCCGAAGCCGACCGGCAGGGGACCCTGGCCGGCCTTGCCACAGCCACCGCCCGACTCCGCCGGTGTCATCGTGTCCTCGATCGCCTCGATGTCCTTCAGGGTCTTGAAGGTGTTCCCGGTCAGGGTGACGTCGCGGAGCAGCTCGCCCGGCTCGCCGTCCTCGATCAGGTAGGCCAGGCCGGCCGAGAAGGTGAACAT
Organism: Candidatus Dormiibacterota bacterium; assembly: GCA_036564345.1. GTDB lineage: Bacteria > Chloroflexota > Dormibacteria > Dormibacterales > Dormibacteraceae > UBA6019. The sequence goes on from DATCOZ010000299.1 coordinate 52,822, forward strand.
CTCCATG
>DATCOZ010000165.1:0-43558 GCA_036564345.1 Candidatus Dormiibacterota bacterium
GTGCGCAAGCTCAAGGCAAGCCGCGCCGATGAGATCGACGCCAGCCTGATCGTCCCCGCACGGGCACTCGGTGAGCTGGGTCGGGCGCTGCGAGGCGAGGGCCAGAACCTCGAGATCATCGTGTCGAAGGCGGGAAACCAGGTCTTCTTCCGGGCAGGCAGCTCGGAGGTCAACTCGCGACTGATCGACGGCAACTACCCCAACTATTCACAGGTGGTGCCTACCAAGAGCTCCACCGTGGTCTCCGCCACGACCGCCGACCTCGTCCAGACCGTTCGGGCCGTGTCACTCTTCGCCAAGGACAGCGCCAACGTCATCCGCTTTCGAGCCGGTGGCACCGGTCTGAACCTTTCGGCCACGACCAACGAGGTCGGTGACAGCCAGGCGGAGATCGATGCCGCCGTGGAAGGGGCCGATATCCAGATCGCCTTCAACGCTCGCTACGTGCTGGACGCGCTCGGCGTCATTGGCGAGGACAAGGTCGAGCTGCAGTTCAACGGCCCGTTGAGCCCGGGCCTCATCCGGATGCCGGGCAAGGACGACTACGTGTACGTGATCATGCCGGTCCGGGTCGCGATGTAGTAAGCCTCGCCAATTTGAGGCTGGTCTCGCTCACGCTTCGCAACTACCGCAACTACGCTCGCCTGCAGCTGGAGCTGGGACCTCAGCTCAATGTCTTCCTGGGCCAGAACGCCCAGGGCAAGACAAACCTCCTCGAGTCGGTCGCCATCCTCGCCCTCTCCTCGTCGCCCCGGGCGCGGCGCGAAGCGGACTTGATCGGTCCCCTGGCGTCCGAGGCCCTGGTCGAGGCCGTCGTCGAAGCTGGCGGTCGGACGGTCGAGCTGTCGTTTCGGGTTACCCAGGAGGCCGAGCGGACCTCGAAGTCGATCCGCGTCGATGGCGTCCCGAGGCGGGCGGTCGACCTGCCCGGCGAGGTCCAGGCCACATTGTTCTGGCCGGAGGACCTGAGCCTGGTGAAGGGCGGTCCCGAGCATCGCCGCCGGTTCCTCAACGAGATGCTGGTCCAGGTCGTGAAGGGCTACGGCCGGACCCTGGCCCGCTATCGGCGGGTGCTCGACCAGCGCAACCACCTCCTCAAGCGGATCATCGCCGGCCAGGAGGGACGGGACTCGCTCGCGGTCTGGGACGAGGAGCTCGCTTCACTCGGCTCGGCGCTGGTTGCGGCGCGCCGCGAGGCGGTTGCCGAGCTGGCGCCACTGGCGGCCGGGAACCATGCCGCGATCGCCGAGGGCGAGGCGCTGGCAGTCGCCTATTCCGGCGCCCCGGAAGACCTCGCCGGCGCGTTGCGGGACGCCCTGGAAGACGACCTGCGGCGGGGCACCAGCAGCGTCGGGCCGCACCGGGACGACCTCGAGATCACGATCCAGGGCGCCGACGCTCGCGGCTTTGCCTCCCAGGGGCAGCAGAGGACCGCGGTGGTGAGCCTGAAGCTGGCCGAGTCGGACCTGATCCAAGCGCGGTCTGGCGAGCGCCCGATCCTGCTCCTCGACGACGTTCTTAGCGAGCTGGATCCGAAGCGCCGTGAGGCGCTCCTCGCCCGGGTCGGCGAGGTGGGCCAGGTGATCGTGACCTCGGTCGAGGCAGACCCCTTTCCTGCCCTTCTGATGGAGAGGGCGGCTGTGCGCTGCATCAGTGGAGGACACGTGGAAAGCTGTGGATAAGCTTGGGAAGCTGCTGCCGAAGGTGCTGGCCGGGCAGCCTGCATCCGGTCGGGTCATCGAGATGCGCGCGCGTCTCGCCTTCGCGGAGATCCTCGGACCGGCCCTCGCCGCCGACTGCGAAACGCTCGAGCTGCACGGGTCGGCGCTGACGGTGACCACTCCCAACCCCGCCCTCGCACATCAGCTTCGGCTCGATGCGGAACAGCTGCTGCAGCGCTTGAACGAGGCCACGCCGGGCCGTCGGATCCGCACCCTCAAGGTACGGACAGGCCGCAGAAACGCGACCTCCTGAGTCTCCGCCGGTGTTGCGCCGCCGGATGAGCCTCAACCGCGAACAGCGCGAGGCGGTTGCTGGACTGGCGGGACCGGTTCGCGTGGTGGCGGGCGCCGGAACCGGGAAGACGGCGGTGATCGCCGAGCGGTTCCACCGCCTGGTCGCCGCCGGCGGGCAGCCGGGCTCGATCCTGGTGATGACCTTCACCGAGCGAGCCGCGACGGAGATGCGGGTTCGCATCGAGTCGGGACTCGGATCGTACCTGGGCGAGCTCTGGGTGGGCACCTTCCATTCCGTGGCCCAGAGCCTGCTGCGCGAGGACGGCTGGCGGATCGGCGTTCCGCCAAGCTTCCGGGTCCTTGCCGGGGCTGACCGCTGGATCCAGATGCGTGAGCTCCTGTGGGAGCTGGGCGATCCAGCTCTGATCGGAGTGGAACGACCGGATGACCTGGTCAACGCGCTGCTGCGACTCCTCGAACGGCTCAAGCAGGAACTGATCCCGCCGGCCCGGCTCGAGGATTGGGCGAGGACCTCCGAGGACCGCGAGCTCGGCGAGCAGGTGCTCGCCGCGGTGCGCTTGTTCCGCGCCTACGGGCGCCGATCGGATGCTGAGAAGCTGCTCGACTTCGACGACCTGATCCTGCAGCTGGTTCGTCTGCTCGAGGCCCGTCCCGAGGCAAGGGAGCGGAATGTAAAACGTTTTACATCGGTCCTCGTCGACGAGTACCAGGACTCCAACCTCGCCCAGGAACGGATGGTGGAGCTCCTCGGCGGGAACGGCAACGTCTGCGTGGTCGGTGACGACGACCAGAGCATCTACCGCTTCCGCGGCGCCTCCCTGGCGAGCATGGAGCGGTTCGTCCGCTCCTTCCCCCTCGCGGTCACCCGCACCCTGGGCCGAAACCGCCGGAGCTCGGCCAACATCGTGGCGGCCGCCGCCGGCCTGATCAGCAACAACCCCAACCGGATGGACAAGTCGCTCACGGCCTTCCGTGGCGCCGGGCCGCGCGTCGAGCTGGCGCACGCGGCGACCGGGCTCGACGAGTCCCTCCGCATCGCGGGGGAGGTCGCAGCCCTGGCCGCCGCGGGCACCCCGTTGAGCCGGATCGCCCTCCTGGTCCGAACCAACGCCCTCGCCCGCCCGGTCGTGCTGGCCCTCCGAGCGACCGGCATTCCCCATCAGCTGTGGGGAGCCCGGGGCTTTTACCGGCGCCCCGAAATCCTCGACGTGATCGCCTACCTGCGTGTGCTCGCGGATCCAACCGAAGAGCTCGCGATCAGCCGCCTTGCGGCGCGACCGGCTGCGGGCCTTGATCCACTCGAGGTTTTCAGCCGGCTTTCGGTGGCGCGAGCAGCGGGCGTGTCGCCCCTGACCGCGCTGGAGGGATGGGATAAGACCCAGCAGTGGGTCGGCGTCATCCGGCGCCTGGTCGGCCTCGCCAGCCGGCTCGGAATCGACGAGCTTTTCTTCGAGCTGATGGCTTCGACGGGCTACCTCGAGGTCACCACCTTCGAGTCCGCGTCGGAGCAGGCTCAGGTGGCTGCCAACCTGGCCAAGTTCGGCGAGCTCATCGATGGTTTCTGCGACCGCCGCCGCGACCAGTCCCTGGGAGCATTCATGGCCTACCTGGGGCTGGTCCTCCTCTCCGAGACGGACGAAGAGGTCGCCCAGGGCGAGGAGGTCGAGTCCGCCGTCCAGGTGATGACCATCCACCAGGCCAAGGGCCTCGAGTTCGACGCGGTCTTCGTGCCGGCCCTCGTGGAGGGCCGACTCCCCCAGCCCCATCGCGGCGACCGTTTCCGCATCCCTGTCCGGCTCGCCGGCGAAGCGGGCGGTCGGGTGGACCAGGTGGCGGAAGAGCGCCGGCTCCTCTACGTCGCGATGACGCGGGCCCGCGACCGACTCACGCTGAGCTGGGCCGACGGCTACGAGGGTTCGCGGGCCTGGCGCCGCTCGCGCTTCGTTGATGAGATCGAAGCGGCCGGCCGACGCTATTTCAATTGGATCGAGATCCCCGCCCTGGCTGCGTCCCCGGCGGGGTCCGAACTGCGCCTCCTGGAGCTGGGCGAAGGCGCAGCGGCGATCGCACCTACCAGGCCCGCCGCCCCACCGGCGGCCGATGCGGTGCCTCGCCTCTCCTTCAGCGGCATCAGCGCCTATCGCGAGTGCCCGCGCCAGTACCAGTACCGCTACGTCCATCGGCTGCCGGTCCCGGCAACCGCCGAGGCTCAGTACGGCAACATCCTGCACGCCGCCCTGCAGCGACTCGGAAAGCTGCGGATGGGCGGGACCGCGGTAACCGAGGAAGACCTCGAGAGGATCCACCAGCAGGTTTGGGACGAATTGCCGTTCTCCGATCCCCGCCGCCTCCCGGCGATGCGGGCCCTGGGGAGGCATCAGCTACTGGGCTATCTCAGCGGAGGCGGCTTCGTGTCGAAGCCCGCGCTGGTCGAAGAACCGTTCACCGCCGACTTCGACGGCTGGCGGCTGCGCGGCGTCGTCGACCGGGTCGATCCACCCCCGAGCCGAGAGGGCGGCGGGCAGGCCATGCATCCGAACGGAGGAGGACTCCCAGCTGCCGCCGGCGGTGCGGATCGTCCGTCCGGCCCCTGGCGGATCATCGATTACAAGACGGGTGACCCGATACCGGCGAGCCGGCTCCGGCGCGACCTCCAGCTGGCGCTCTACGGGCTCGGCGCAAGGCGGGCGCTCGGCCTCGGCGAGCTCGAGCTGGAGATCGTCTACCTGAAAGATTCCAGCCGGGTCCGCGTGCCGGCCGCCGAGGGACTGCTTGCCGAGGCGGAGAAGATCGGCGGCGCCGTGGCCGCCGGGGTTGTGGCGGGCAGCTTCGAACCCCGGCCCGAGCGGCGCCGGTGCGCCGTCTGCGCCTATCGGCTCGCCTGTCCTGCCGCGCTGTAGCGGCCGGCCACCCGCATGCATTCCCGCGCGATATCCAGGCTCGCGTAAGGCCGGGAGATCTCCGCCGCCTTCTCCGCCATCGATCGCCAGCGCTCGTTGCCCCGCTCGGAGAGCTCCTGGACGGCGGCCAGCAGCTGCTCCGGCTTGGGCGTGTAAAGGCCCAGCCCGGATTTGGTCACGAAGGTGACGTTGGGCGTCTCCTGGCCCGGCAGGTAGCTCGTGAGGAGGATCGGCACTTCGGTCGCGAGTGCCTCCCCGATGGCGCCCGGGCCGGCCTTGCTGACGACGAGGTCGGCGGCTCGCATGAGGTCGGGCATGTTGTCGACGAAGCCGAGGATCCGGGCTCGCGCCTGGAAGTCGACTCGTGCCAGCCGACGGCGGAGCTTCTCGTTGCGGCCGCAGACGACGACCAGCTGCCAGTCGCCACCTCTTCGCGCGAGGGCCCGAACCTGGGTCAGAAGCCTCCCGGAGCCTTCCCCACCGCCCGAGACGAGGATCGTGAAGCGGTCCTGGTCGATCCCGAAGCGCCGGCGCAGCGCCGCCTTCTCGCCCGGGGCCGGCGGGCGGAAGCGGAGATCGACAGGGAGGCCGAGCAGCTGGACCCTGTCTTCCGGCAGGCCGGCCGCCAGGCACTCCTGGCGAGCGCTCTCTGTCGGGACGACAGTCAGGTCGGAGCGGGGGAACATCCAGCCCAGGTGAAACTCCACCAAGTCGGTTATCACGGTGACCAACCCGCGCGGCCGTCCGCCTCGGCGGATGGCCTGCCAGCTTACGTGGTTGAGCAGCGGATGGACGGAGAGGACCAGGTCGGGATCGAACTCCTTGAGCGCGCTGCCGATGATCCGCCGGATCCGTCCGCCGAAGACGCCGCGTACCGCGGCGAAGGCCGGTCGGTTGTTGAGGCTGTGGTAGAGCGCGCCCCAGACGGCCGGCGAGCGCCGGATGATGGGCGAGTAGAGCCCGGCCAGCCGGCGCACCAGTCCTGGTGAGGAGTCGGCGCCCATCAACGGGTCGAGCTTCTCGACCCGGACCGCCGGATCGAGCTGGCGCAGGGCCTGCTCGAGCGCTTTGGCCGCCGCCCGGTGCCCTCCTCCCGTGTCGGAGAAGAGGATCAACACAGAGTTCCCGCGTTCGCGGTCGGTGACGCCGTCGATTACCGCACCATCCAGCGGCTCGCGCGGCGGCCGATCCTCGAGAGCATCAGGGCGCCGACAATCATAGGCCGAGCCGTTTCCGGCCTCGGGACCGCTGCCGGCCATTCCAGAGGCCCCCCGGCAGGAATAGCCGGAGGTGGTGCAGGGTATTTGAAAGATGTGCCCGCCCACGGCAACCGGCCTCCTCTGAGGAGGTCGAGCTCTTGATCGTCATGCCCCGCGGCCGGATCGCGGTGGTTTCCATGCACACCTCGCCGACGGCCTCCCTGGGCGAGAGCGCGAACGGCGGCATGAACGTCTACATCCGCGAGGTCTGCGCGGCCTTCAGCCGCTGCGGGATCGCCACCGACGTCTTCACCCGCCGCGTCGGAGCCGATGACCCGGCGGTCGAGCGGATGGCTCCGCTCAGCAGGGTCGTCTACCTGCCGGCAGGGCACGACCACTCCGACAAGTACCAGCTCCAGCATCATGTCGAGGAGTTCGCCGGCGAAGCGCTCGCCTTCATCAACGATCACCGGCTCGACTATCAGCTGCTCTACTCGCATTACTGGCTCTCCGGCCTGGTGGCGCGTTCGCTCAGCAAGAGGCTCCACCTCCCCTGGGTCCACACCGCGCATACGCTCGGACTGGTCAAGAACCGTCAGCTCGCCCCCGGGGCAAAGCCGGAGCCCGCGGAGCGGATCAGGGCCGAGCGCGAGATCGCCGCCGATGCCAACCTTCTGATCGCCAGCACGGACGACGAACGGGAGGACCTCGCCCGGCTGCACGGCGCCGACCGCGACCGGGTCGTCGTGGTTGCTCCTGGTATCGACCTCGCGACGTTCTCTCCGATGGCGAAGAACGATGCGCGGCGCAAGATCGGCTACCCCGGTCAGCGACTGCTCCTTTTCGTCGGCCGGCTGGAGCGGTTGAAGGGGGTCGAGACGATCCTCCGCGCCCTTGCCCTCGCGGCCGACCGGCGTCACCAGGACGTCCGACTGCTGGTTCTCGGCGAGGACAGCCGTGACGCTGAGCAGAGCGAAAAGGACCGCCTGCGCGAGCTGGCAGTCGAGCTGGGGATCGCCGACCGGGTCGACTTTCTGGGCTCGGTCGCCCACCACGAGCTGCCCTACTTCTACGCCGCGGCAGAGGCCTGTCTGATGCCCTCTTACAGCGAGTCTTTTGGGCTGGTCGGCCTGGAAGCCCAGGCGTGCGGCTGCGCGGTGATCGCATCCAACGTGGCGGGGCTTGCCTCCGTGGTCCGCGAGGGAGTCACCGGCTACCTCATCGACGGCCACGTCCCTGCCGAGTGGGCGGACCGTATCCTGCGGCTCTTGAACGAGCCGGAAAACGCCGACCAGATGGGGCGGCGGGGGGTGCTGCTGGCTCAGCGCTTTCCGTGGAGCCTCACCGCTGACCGGGTTTGGGCCGCGATGGAACCGCTGGTCGCGACAGCGGCACGGGACGCCGTCCAACCCAGCTGACGATGCCCCCCCGCGGCCGGTTTCGGTCCGCGGCCTGTAAAACGTTTTACAAACGGCTGGAGTCGCGATCGAAGGCCGGTCCGACCGAGTTCAGGAGCTCGCCCAGTGAAGAGCCCGGCAGGAGTATGGGAAGGCGGCCGATTCGAACTCTGTAAGTCGGCTCTGGCCGGTTCCGTCCGCGTTCATCAGCCAGATCTGCGCGCTCTCCGGCGCCCCGACCAGAAAGGCGATCTGGTGGCCGTCAGGGGATGGCTGGGGTAGGAAGCCGTCGCCGTCGCCTGCCGGCCCGATGGCCGCCGCTACCGTGAGCTGACCCGGTCCGAGCGCGGTGTTGACGCGGAAGATCCGCTGCTGCGACTTTCCGGCGACGACAAGCCGGGCGCTGAAGGTGATGTCGCTGGAGTTGGCGAGCCACGCCGGCGTCGCGATCTCGCCGGTCGCCACGGTGGTCACCGCCCCAGATCCTGCGAGCGATTTGACGCGCAGCATGCCCTGCCCTGCCTGTCCGCCGGAGACGAGATAGGCAAGCCGGGTGCCGTTCGGCGACCAGGCGAGGCTCGTCACGACGTCCGCCTCGTGCTGAATCCGGTACTGCGCCCGAAGCTGGACGTTATAGGCGCGGATATCGGAACCCGAGCCACCGCCCTGGCTGAAGGCGATCCGGCTCAGGTCGTGGCTGACCGCCGCCTGGCTCACGCCATCGGCGATGGTCGCGGTCGCCCCCGATGGAAGCAGCCGATCCAGCCGCTGGCCGTTGAGGAAGGCATAGCCCGCCCTTGGCCCGAGGTAGGCGGCCCATTCCGCTGAAAACGGCATTTCGATCGGGCTCGCGCCAAGCGGATAGTCGGTCCAGCTGAGGTCGGGGTGGCGGACGAGCAGGTTGGCACCGTCAGGGGACCAGGAGAAGGCGTCGGCCGGTGTTTCCTCCAGGATCCGGGGGAATCCAGCCTCGTCGACCATCCACACACCCGAGCCGGTGGCGGCGCCGGACTCGCTGGCTACGAACGTGATCCAACGCGAAAGCGACCGGACGGAGCCGGTCGTGAACTGAAGCTTCAAGGGGCGGAGGTGATTGCCGTCGGCGTCGGTCGCATCCGAACTGATCGAGACGGAGTAAGCCGTTTGCGGCTCGAGGAGGCTCTTGGGGGCAATCAGCACCCGTCGGGCGTCGCCCGGGTCGGGACGGACTGAGAAAGGAACCGACGGCGAGAAGGTGACGGCGCCCCGAAACGTGTCGGGGGACATCTCGCGGCTGAAGCTGAGGCCGAGATACGTCGCCGGGTCGACCTGCCCATCGCCCTGTCCGGGAGTCGTCCCGCGCAGGTCAGGCGGCAGCTCGGTCTGGAAGCTCCAGCCATGGTTGAAGCCGTTTGCGTTACCCGCTGCGTCGCGGTAGCCGGCGCTCAGCGAGACCGTGTATTGCGTGTTCGGATCGAGCGTGTCGTGGCGGTAGACCAGGGTGTTGGGAGTCTCCCAGGTGATCTCGCCCGATACCTTGGGCCGGAGGCTGAAGCGGCTGGCCACCGACTGCCGGTCGAGGGCGCGGTCGAAGTGGATCCGGATCGGCGCATTGGTGGCCACATCGCGTGCGCCGCGGCCCGGCGAGATCTCCAGGATCTGGGGCGGGCTGTCGCAGGCCAACTGCAGTAGGGGCAGCACCAGCAGCACCAGCAACGATGCCAGAAGACCACGCTTTCGACCGCTGCCGCGCACGGCTAGAGGTAGTTCTGGAGCTGGGCCCTCATGTCCTGCTCGAGCTTCACGAGCAGCGCGGAGTCGACAAAGAGCAGCGAGATCTGGCTCACCTGCGAAACCGCCGACTCGACGCCGGCCTGCGATCGCTCCGCCGAGCCGAGCAGATCCTTCACCTTTCGGGAGCGGGCGCCGAGCGCCTTGTCAGCCAGGCCCTGCAGCTCCTCGACGACCGCGTCCCAGTTGGCGGCCGGCCTGCCGGAGACGGGCTCAGGCTGCACTGGCTGCGGCTCTGCGACCGGGGGTGCCATTGGCCGTGGCTCCTCGGGACGGGGCTCGTCGCGCATCGCTTCCATGTGGGCAGTGTCCTCCACCGCGGCCGGCTGCCGGTCCGTGAAGGCGGGCATCGCTTCGGTCGCGTTGATCTCCGAAGCGGCCATTGGGGCCGGGGCCGGCGGTGGAGCTGCCGGCGCTGCCGAGGAGGTACGGTGACCTTCTTTGGCGCGGGATCCGACGATCTCGTCCACGTCCAGCGGCGGTCTGCCGCCGGGTCCGTCCGCTGCCTTCACCTCGATCATCGCGTGACGGTCGGAGCAGAGGTCGAGCACCACCTTCGGATCCTCATCGATTCCGCGCGACTCGCTCGTATAGGCGCCGGTGGCCTTGCCTTCGGTCAGGATGATGATCCCGGTGCCGCCTTCGCCCCGGACCATCACGCTGCCGGTCAGCTTGCGCTCGTGGAGAAACTCGAGGAGCGCGGGCATGTCGACCCACGCCGCGTAAAGCTCGGTGTAGATGGGCCGCGCCACAACGAGGTCGTAAAGGCCGTCGACGATCTCGACCGGAAGCCCGACGACGTCCAGCACGCCGTGGCCGTGGGTGACCTCCTCGTTGAAGGCGAGAAGCGCCTCCCGGCCGCGACCCGGCTTGTCACCGGGATCGAACATGCACTCCTGGGCGATCCCCTCGCGGAAGAGGATCAGCCCGCTCGCGTGCTCCGTGAGGAGCCTCACATAACCGGTGTAGGCCTCGGTCTCCAGGGTCGTGATCAGGCGCGGGAAGTCGACGAACGACGTCTTCAGTGAGTCGTAGACGACCTCACCCGCGGGAACCGGGATCGGCTCGCGGCCCAGCTTGGGCTGGGGCCGATGCTTCACACCGCGACGTACGGGGGTCTCATCGCCGCCGGCCTCGGTGGCCGCCTTCGGCCTCTCCTCGGCATCCGGATGCGGCGCGGCGACCGCTTCGGCCGCAGGCTGGGCTACCTCAGCAGGAGCCCGGCGTGCCTCTGCCGGGCCGGCGCCGTTTTCGCCGGCACTGTTGACCAGCTCGGGGATCGACGACTTCACAGTCTCGTCGGCCGGCAGCTTCGCCTTGGCGTCGAAGGCGAAGTCGCCCTCGTGTTGACGAAGCGCGCCGAGCACCGCGTCGTCTCCGGATGCACCCTCACCCGTCGCGTGGAACAGGTGTCCGAACAGGAAGTACAGGGTGTATGCCTCCTCGTCACTCTTGACGGTCAGCGTCCCTGTTGCCCTCTCGGCCTGCGCACCCTCCAACAATGAGCGTAGCGCTGTTTCTTTCAGTGAGCCCTTTGCGTGCATATACTCCCACCCACATCGGGGCAAGCCACGATCCCGGACCGCAGCCGAATCACGGTTAGTATAAGCACACACATGTCGAATCCGGGCGAACGGGTAACGCCGCCCGATCCGCCCGAGACCACTCGCAGCCAGCCCCTGAAACTTGTTTTCATCCGGCACGGCAGTTCGACGTGGAATGACGAGCGGCGCATCCAGGGGCAGCTGGATCCGCCTCTTTCGGAGAAGGGTCGGGACCAGTCGCGCAAGCTCGGCGTACGCTTTCGTGACGTCCCGATCGACGGTTTTTACAGCAGCGATCTGGCCCGCGCGCGTCAAACCGCCGAGGCGATCGCCGAGCAGATCGGTCGCGCGCCCGAGCTTCTGCCCGCGCTGCGAGAGGTTGCCCTCGGCGAGTGGGAGGGCCTCCAGCGCGACGAGATCATGGCCCGCTACCCGGAGCACTGGAGTCGCTGGGCCGAGCACCCGTCCTGGGATATCGTGCCCGGAGGCGAGGGCACGGAGGCGTTCGAGGGGCGCGTGGGTGCGGCGATCGCCGGCCTGGTCGAGCGTCATCGCTCGGGTCGCGTGCTGGTGGTGACCCACGGTGGCGTTATCCAGGTCGCTCTGCTGCGAGTTGTCGGACGCTCCTCCAACGGCCTCTTCCCCTTTACCATCGAGAACACCTCGGTGACCGTGCTGCAGGGGTCGCCTGACCGGCTGGTGGTGGGCCGCGTGAACGACACGTGCCACCTGGCTTGAGCAGCGCTGAGGAATGGGACGCCCGTCTCGTCGAGCTGGCTGCGCCGGCACCCTCGCCGCTGCTCCAGAGCTGGTCATGGGGCGAGGTCCAGTCTCGGGCCGGCTGGCGGGTGGAGCGGTTGGAGCTGCCCGGTGGCGGCATGGCCAGCGTCCAGCTTCGCGGGCGGGCTCCCTTCGAACGCGGCTACGTGCCGCGCGGTCCCGTACCCGCCGATCGGGACTCGATCGTCGCGCTGGTCGATTGGGCAAGGGAGCGGGGTCTCGCCCGCCTGCGGGTCGAGCCCGAGGCGAGCGTCGACCTGGCACCGGTTCTCCGCGAGCTGGGCTTGCGGCCCGCGGACCAGGTTCAACCGCAATACACGATGATCGTCAAGCTGGGCAGCGAGGAGGAGACGCTCGCCTCGCTCAACCGGGGCACCCGTTACAACATCCGGCTGGCCGAGAAGCGGGGCGTAACCGTGGTCGAAGGCCGCGATGCGGCCGAGCTGGCCCGCCAGTCGGGCGCGAGCGCGGTCCGACAGGGTATCCGCCTCCCGCCCGCCTCCTATTACCAGCTGCTCCTCGACCTGCTTCCCTGGGCCCGCACCTACGTGGCCAGCGCTGAAGGCGAACCGGTCGCGGCGATGCTCGTAATCCGCTTCGCCGGGCGCGGCTACTACATGTTCTCGGGATCCAACGGGAAGGCGCGTGAGCTGAAGCCGGTCTACGCGGCCAAGTGGGCGGCGATCAAGGGCGCGATCAGCGCCGGCTGCCGCGATTACGACCTCTGGGGCGTGCCTCCCGGTCCTGACAGGTCGCATCCCTGGTACGGCCTGTGGGAGTTCAAGGCGGGTTTCAACGGGGAGCTGGTCGAATACGTCGGGTGCTGGGACCTGGTTCTCGGCGAGTTGCGCCACGGCGTCGGCGAGGCCACCGAGCGAGCCAGGCGGCGGCTCGGACGACTTCTTCGCAGGGGAGATTGATCTCACGTTTTGGCGTGAGCTAGATTGCCTCCGGGGATGTGCTGCGCTTGAGGTGCCGGTTTGGAAGTTGAGGTAGTCAGGCAGGAGGGCGGCCCTCCGCGGCTTTTGATCGTTGACGGCGACGCCGCCTTCCGGCGCGAGCTCCGCGGCGAATGCGAGCAGTTCGGCTACCAGGTGATCGAGGCCGAGACGAGCGCCGACGGCCTGCGCGAGTTCGAGGAAAGGTCGCCGAGCCTGGTCCTGCTGGATACCGTCCTGCCGGACGGCTCAGGGCTCGACGTCTGTCGCAACATCCGTCGCTCCGACCCCAAGGTGCCGATCTTGATCGTGAGCGCTCGCGGCGAGGAGATCGACGTCGTGGTCGGCCTCGAGATCGGAGCCGACGACTACGTCATCAAGCCGGTCCGGATGCGCGAGCTCCTGGCGCGGATCACGGCCCACCTGCGCAAGGCGCGCCTGGAGACCACCGAGAGCAGCGTCGGGCGGCTGGAGTTCAAGGACCTCGTCATCGACATCAATGAGAGGCGGATCTTCAAGGAGGGCTTGGAGGTTGACCTCACCCACACCGAGTTCGACCTTCTCGCCTATCTGGCCGGACATGCCGGCAAGGTGATGAGCAGGGAGAAGATCCTCAACCACGTCTGGGGCTACGAGTACCCGATCGAGACTCGGCTCATCGACGTGCACATCAGGAACCTGCGCCGCAAGATCGAGACGAACTCGTCGCGGCCGTATTACATCCTGGCCGTGCCCGGCATCGGCTACCGCTTCACCAGCGCTCGCACCTAGTTGCCCTCAGTGGCCCGGGAGGTGGCGGAAAACCCAGATTGTGGGGTAGGGTAGCCGCGTTCAAAGGGGGTGAGACTTCATGAGCTCACAGCGTCTCCTCGTCACCGTCGAGTCTGAATCCGGGCGCAGTCAGGTGGCACTGCCCGGGGACGTTCCGATCGCAAGGTTGGTGCCACATCTCCTCGAGGTCTGCCGCGTCCCGGGCGTTGACGAGGCCGCCCAATGGATCGTGCGCCGCGACGGTCATCTGCTGCCCGGCAACCTCACCCTGGAACAGGCCGGCGTTCAGGAGGGCAACCTCCTGACCCTGCACGACCTCGCCGCCGGCGGCGGCGAAGCCGAGCGCCCGCGGCCCCCCATGCCCGAGCTGGAGGCGGAGGATTCAGGTGAGATGGCTCAGGCGTCTCCTCCCGCGCCGGTGCAGGCACCGGTGGCGCTCCCCCGCATGGCCCAGCTGCCGGAGCGGCTGCGAGCGGTGGGCGAGGCGATGATCTCGCCCGATCGGGACGAGTCGGCGGGAGCGGGCGACTCGGCCGGGAGCGGCGGCGCGCACCGGCTGACGATCCCCCGCTCGGCGAGGGCCCTCGACCGTGCCCGGGAGGCCTGGCGGCTCAGCGACTACGGCACCCGACTTGCCGACCTGATCGCCGCTCCGCGGCTGGCGCGCTGTGTGACCATCGCCGTGGTCTCTCCCAAGGGCGGAGTGGGGAAGACGACCACGGCAGCGCTGCTCGGAACTCTGTTCGCGATGATTCGCAGCGACCGTGTGATCGCGATCGACAGCAATCCCGATCACGGAACCCTGGGCCGCTCCCTGACCGCCGACCATCCGATCTTCGTCGACGACCTGCTCGACGTCATCGACCAGCCGGCTCTGACCGTGACCATGCTGGAGCGGTTCCTCGGCCGCGGACCGCACGGCCTCCTGGTCCTCCCCGCCCCGACCGAACCCGACCGCATGGAACGGCTCGATCGGGCCGCCTACCAGCGGGTCATCCACCGGCTCCAGGAGCTGGCGGGGATGCTGATCCTGGACTGCGGAGCCGGCCTCTATCACCCGGCGACCCAGGCCGCCATGGAAACGGCGGACCAGCTCGTGCTGGTGTCGGATGCCGATCCGCTTACAGCGGGCATCGTCGTCGAGGCCGGGCGCAGGCTGCGCGACAACCGGTCCTACACCCTGGTCGTCAACAAGCTGCCGCATTCGGGCAGCCGGCTCGACATGGAAGGGCTCGTCGGGGAAGCGCGATCAGCACGCGGCGTGATCGGCGTCGGCGCGGACCCGGAGGCCGCCGCTAAGGTGGCCAGCGGCCGGTTCAGCTGGGACGGCGCACCGGACGACTGGCAGCTCGCCTTCCGCAAGCTGGCGGCGGTGCTGGCCGCCGATTGGCAGCAGCTCGACCTGATCGCCTGATCGCGTCAGCCGCAGTCTGATGACGCGGAGCGCCGCGTCATGACGACGTGGCGTTATGTGTAAAACGTTTTACACGGGGCTCGGTAACGAGCTCCTCGTAAAGCTGTGAGAGCGCCTCCAGGTTGCGGTCCAGCGAGTAGCGGTCGAGCACCCGCTGCCGTGCGAGGCGGCCGAGCTCGAGCGACAGAAAGGGCAGCTCGATCAGCTCCCGAATGGCCATTCCAAGCTCAACCGCGAGATGGCGCGGATCCACGACCAGGCCCGCTCCGCGAAGCGCTTCACCGTCGGTCCCGACGTCGGTCGCGACCGTCGCCACCCCGCACGCCATCGCTTCCAGCATCGACAGCGACAGGCCCTCGACGGTGGAGGGCAGAAAGAACCCGTCGGCGGCACGGAGGATCGCGATCCGTTCCTCCTGCTCCGAGATGTGGCCGGTGAAAATGACGCGCGGATCGCGATAGAACCGCTCCAGGCGCCGCTTCTCCGTCCCCGTCCCCATGATGAGCAGCTTGACCCGGCTTGGCGGGGCACAGTCGAGGAACGCCTCCAGCAGGACGTCGACATTCTTCTCCGAGTCGACCCGACCCATGTACAGGAAGAGCCGGTCCGCGGCGAACCGCTCCCGTCGGTCGGACGGGCCGGGCCTGTACTTTTCCACGTCCACGCCGTTGGGGAGGATCCGGATGATCGCCTCGGGCACGCCCAGGTTGGCGAGGATGTCGCGCTGCGCCAGACCGAACACGATGACGCGGTCGCACTTTGCCAGCGTCGGCGCATAGAGGCGATAGGTGCCGCTGGTGATGCCGCCCCAGAGGCTGATCCGGTTGTCGAAGGCCACGTGGAAGGTCGCCACCAGGGGGATCCCCAGCTCGCGGGTCAGCTTGGGCAGGTCGAAGTCCATGCTCGAGAACCAGAAGGAGGCGTGGACGAGGTCGAACTCACGCTGGCGCAGGCGATCGATCAGCTTCTTCTTGGCCCGACCCGGTGAGAGCACCAGCGGCTTCACGAGGGGCATCTTCACGGACGCGAGCGGGACCGAGTCCCCGCTCTCCTCGGGGCCCTCGCCGGTTCGATCGCCGTGGTGGAAGAAGGTCACCTGGTGGCCCATCCGGCGAAGGCCGTTGACGATCTCGTGCGAGTAGGTCGCCATGCCGCCGCCCAGGCTCGCCGACTGGTGGCCGAGCCAGGCGATCCTCAGGCGCCTCATGGATCCAGTATGTCCGGCCGCAGCTCGCGGAGCGGCGCCATCACGAACTCACGCTCCCGGAGGCCGGGATGGGGGATCGTCAGTCCTTCCTCGCGGACGCTCAGGTGGTCGAAGAGGAGGATGTCGATGTCGATCTCGCGGGGACCCCAGCGATAGGTCTGCTTCCGGCCGACGGCGGCCTCGACCTCCTTGGCCGCCACCAGGAGATCGCGCGGCGTGCCGGGCCAGTCGACCTCGAGCACCTGGTTGAGGAAGAGCGGCTGGTCGCGGACGCCGAATGGCTCGGTCTCGTGCACGGTGCTCTTGCGGAGGATCCGAACGCCCCGTGCAGCGAGCTCGGTCCGAGCACGCTCAAGGTACGCCTCGCGGTCGCCGAGGTTCGATCCGAGCGCCAGGTAGCAGATTGTCAGCGGAGCGCCTCGGCGACCCGGGCGACCCTTGCCATCGCCCGGACGTCATGAACCCGGACGATATCGGCGCCGCGCAGGATCGCCGCCGCGACCGAGGCGGCGGTGCCTTCCAGCCGGTCGTCAACCGGCAGGTCCAGGATCCGCCCGATGAAGGACTTGCGGGAGGTGCCGACCAGCACCGGTCGGCCGAGTGAGCCGAGCTCAGCCAGCCTGCGCAGCACGACCAGGTTCTGCTCCGCCGTCTTACCGAATCCGATCCCCGGGTCCACGATCACCCGGTCGGCGGGCACGCCGGCCGCTTCGGCAACCGCCGCCGACCGCCGCAGCGAGGCGAGGAGCTCGACCATCAGGTCGGCGTACTCGGTTCCCGCCTGGTTGTGCATCACGACCAGGCCCAGGCCCTCCCGCGCCGCCAGGTCCGCCAGCCCGGGAGATCGCTGCAGCCCCCAGATGTCATTGATGATCGTCGCGCCCGCTCCGACCGCGGCTTCGGCCACGGGCAGCTTCCAGGTGTCGATCGACACCGGGACGCCGGCCTCCCGCGCCAGCCGTTCCACCACCGGGAGCACACGCTCGAGCTCGACCTGCGCTGTCACCGGCTGATGACCGGGCCGTGTCGATTCGCCGCCGACGTCGAGCAGGTCGGCGCCCTCGGCAACCATGCGGAGGCCCTGCCCGATTGCGGCTTCCTGGTCGGTCACGCCGTCGCCGCTGAAGGAGTCGGGAGTCACATTCACGATCCCCATCAGGTAGACGCGGCTTCCCCAGTTGAACTCCCGGCCGCCCAAGGTTGTCCCCACGCGCCGATTATGCTGGCCCGGATGAGGCTCGCCGACCTGGCCGCGGGCGTGCCCGGCGCAAGGATCGAGTCGGGGCACGACATCGAGATCGTCCGCGTGCTCCAGGATTCCCGGAGGGCAGGACCCGGCGACCTCTTCGTCGCGGTGCCCGGGATCACCGTCGACGGCCACTCTTTCGCCGCCGACGCCGCGAGTCGGGGAGCCGCCGTCGCCCTCCAGCGCCGGGTGACCCTCCCCTCGGGCGCGGCGGTCGTCATCGTGCCCTCGACCCGGACTTCGCTGGCTGAGCTGGCCGCCACCCTGCTGGGATCGCCGGCGCGTCAGCTCCGGGTGGCCGGCGTCACTGGCACGGACGGCAAGACGACAACGACGCACATGGCCGCCCACGTGCTCGAGAGCGCCGGCATCAAGACCGGCTCGATGAGCACCGTCGCCTTTCATGCCGGCGTGGCCACCGACTACAACGAGTCCGGCCAGACGACCATCGAAGCTCCCGACCTGCAGGCCTGGCTGGCACGGATGGTCAGCGAGGGCATCGAGCAGGTCGTCCTGGAGGTGACCTCCCATGCCCTTGTCCAGGAACGGGTCGGCGCCTGCGATTTCGACGTCGCGGCGGTGACCTACGTCGGTCACGACCATCTCGACTACCACGCGAGCTGGGAGGAGTACGTCGCCGCCAAGGCGCGGCTCATCGACCTCTGCGCCTCCGGCGCAGCCAAGGGGATGCCCAAGACCGCGATCCTCAATCGCGACGACGCCAGCTACGAGCTGTTCAGCGCCCGGCCGATCGAGCGGCGCTGGACCTACTCGCTCAAGGGTCCCGCCGACATCATGGCCAAGGACCTCCATTGCACCGAGGTCTGCAGCTTCCGGCTCGTGGCGAGCTCTGGTGAGGCGCCCGTCGAGCTCGCGCTGCCGGCACGCTTCAACGCCTACAACGCGTTGGCGGCCACCGGCATCTGCCTGGCCTCCGGCCTTTCGGTCGATCAGGTCGCCGCCGGGCTCTCGAGCTTCGCCGGCGTGCCGGGGCGGCTCGAACGAGTCGATCTCGGACAGCCCTTCGCCGTCTATGTCGACTTCGCGCATTCGGCCGGGGCACTCCGCAGCGCGCTGGCAGAGCTCCGACCGCTGACCCGGGGCAGGCTGCTGACCGTGTTCGGCAGCACCGGTCGCAGCGACCACGATCGGCCGGGCATGGGTCGGGCCGCGGCGGAGGGGGCCGACTTTTTCATCATCACCACCGACGACCCGGTCAACGAGGACCCGGCCGAGATAGCCCGGGAGGTCGCCGCGGGCGCCGACGGCCAGGTCGCCGGCCGTGACTTCGACATCATCCTGGATCGCCGCGCGGCGATCCGCCGCGCGGTCGAGATGGCACGCCCCGGAGACACGCTGCTGCTCGCCGGCAAGGGACACGAGCGGTCGATGCTCACGGCCGCCGGCAGGGAGCCGTGGGATGAGCGCGCGGTCGCCGAGGAGGCGATCCGGGAACTGCCGACCGGTTAGCCGCCTCGGCTACTCGGCTGGTCGCATCTTGGCCTCTCCGACGAGCTCGCGGTAGCGGTCGCGCCAGCTCTCCGCCCGCCGCTGCATGCGGTCACGTTCCGCCCTGAGCACGACGAGGTCGGTCGATTCGATCTCCTGCCGCGCCTCCTCACGGAGGCCCACGGTGTCGATGAGCAGCCGATCGATGGCGAGGTTCTTGAACTCGACAAGCTCGCGGTAGACCAGGGCCCAGTGGAGGGCGTCATCGGGATGGCCGGCGCTCGGGTGCTCGCCCGGCAGAAGCCGGCCGTCGTCGACCTGTTCCTTTGCGGCCTTCTCTTTCCGCCTCATGAGTCCTCCTCCTGGTCGGAGTATCGCGGACCCCTGGCAAGGCCGCCTCCGACCATCCGGACGATCTCCACGACGTCGCCTTCGGCGAGGGTTGTGCCGGCAAGCTCGGATCGCTCCAGGATCCGCTCGTTGAGCTCCACGGCGACAGCCCTTGGGTCCACGCCGAGCGACGCCAGGTAGTCGCCGAGGCGGGTCGGCCCCGCCAGCTCGAGGTCGCGGCCGTTGATGCGGAGCTTTATCACGCGTCCGGCCCACTCGTGAACTGCCGGATCGCCGCGTGGCCCGCGGCCCCGGCGGCGAGACAGGCGGCGCCCCGCGCCGCGTCCACGCCTCCGATGGCGAGCACCGGGATGGCGACCGCATGGGCCACCTCGGCGAGCGCTTGCAGCCCGAGACCGGGCGCCCCCGGGTGGGTGGGAGTTGGGAAGATCGGGCCGAAGATCACGAAGTCGGCGCCGTCCGCCTCGGCAAGAGCGGCCGAGGCAAGGGAGTGGACCGAGCGGCCGAGCAGCCGGTCGGCTCCAAGCAGCGAGCGGGCCGCGGCGACCGGTATGTCCGCCTCCGGGAGGTTTACCCCTGCCGCGCCGGCGGCCAGCGCGAGATCGGGCCGGCCACGAACGAGCACGGGCAGCGGGGTGGCGCCGACCAGGACGGTCAGCTCCCGGTACTGGGCGCGAGCCTCGGCGCCGGGCATCCGCAGGAGCAGGTGGGTGGCTCCCCGCTCGGCGGCACGCAGTCCGGCGGCAGCGCTCTCGATGACCGCCATGACAACCGGAACGTTCAGCTCCGGCGCGATATGCCCTCGGTCGGCGAGCTGGCGGCAGCCTCGTCGCGTCGCGGCATACGGCCGGCGACGAAGGCCTTGCGGCCGGCTTCCACGCCCAACCGGAGAGCCTCCGCCATCAGGGCGGGCCGGCTGGCGGCGGCCACCGCGCTGTTGACGAGGACCGCATCGGCCCCCAGCTCCATCGCCTGGGCGGCATCCGAGGGCACGCCGATCCCGGCGTCGACCACCACCGGCACGCGGGCGTTCTCGATGATGAGCCGGATCTGGGCCAGCGTCTGGAGGCCCTGGCCTGAGCCGATTGGCGAGCCGAGAGGCATCACGGTGACGGTACCGATCTCCTCCAGCTTGCGGGCCAGGATCGGGTCGGCGTTGATGTAGGGCAAGACGGCGAAGTTCTCCTTGACCAGGATCCGCGCCGCCTTCAGCGTTTCCTCCGGGTCGGGCAGCAGGTAGCGGGGATCCGGTATCACCTCCAGCTTCACCCAGTCGGAGAGCCCCATCGACCGTGCGAGACGCGCGATCCTGACCGCTTCTTCCGCGGTCTGGCAGCCCGCGGTGTTGGGCAGGATCCGATAGCGCTTCCAGTCGATCACGTCGAGGATCGTCTTCCGGCTCGGGTCGTCCAGGTCGAGCCGCCGCAGCGCAACCGTGACCAGCTCGCAGCCAGAAGACTCCAGCGACGCCAGCATCTCCTCGTCAGACCGGTATTTGCCGGTCCCGAGGAACAGGCGCGAGCGCAGCTCCTGGCCGGCGATGACGAGCGCGTCCCGCGCGAGCGTCTGCACGAGGCAAGCTTAGCCAGCTAGCGGCCGCCGGCTTGGCACCCCCGGCCGCCGCGGGAACTCGGGCGGTGTCGCGCGGACCTTCTCGACGACGACCACCTGGCCCAGCGAGCGTGCCGGGGAGGCGGCGGCCCCGATCTCCACCAGCTCACCGCCGAGCCGCGCGATCGCGGCGGTCGCCGAAGCCGCCTCGGCG
This sequence comes from Candidatus Dormiibacterota bacterium, assembly GCA_036564345.1. Lineage (GTDB taxonomy): Bacteria > Chloroflexota > Dormibacteria > Dormibacterales > Dormibacteraceae > UBA6019. The sequence goes on from DATCOZ010000165.1 coordinate 20,708, forward strand.
GCGGCAGCGGTCTTCATGGCCAGCAGTCGCCCGCCCACCACCACGAAGGGAAGGCAGAGCTCGACCAGGACCGGCAGCGGGGCGACCGCGCGCGCCAGCGCAAAGTCGTATGTCTCGCGGTGGCGTGGGTCGTGGCCGGCGTCCTCGGCGCGGCGAGCCACCACTTCGACTTCCGCCAGGCCGAGCGTCGCGGCGGCCTGGACCAGGAAGGCCGCCTTGCGCTGGTTGGCCTCCAGCAGAGTCAGCGACAGGTCGGGTCTGGCCAGGCGCAGGGGAAGGCCGGGCAGCCCGCCGCCGCTTCCGACATCGATGACCCGGAGCCGGCCGGGCGGCAGGAAGTCGAGGAGGACGAGGGAGTCCTCGAGCAGCGCTCGGTCGGGCCGTGCGATCAGTCCTGGCCACGATGAGATCAGGTTGAATAGAATTTCGTTCATGCCGCTCTACGAGTATTCATGTGACGACTGCTCGGGCAAGTTCGACGTCCTGACCTCCTACGCCGACCGCGACAACCGAAAGCAGGTCTGTCCGACCTGCGAGTCGACTCATACGAAGGTCATGATCTCGTCCTTCGCCGCTTTCGGGTCCTCTGAGGCGGGCAGTGAGCCGGTCAGCCTGGGCGGTGGCGGGGGCTGCGGTCCCGGCTGCTGCGGCGGCGCCTGCTCCGCGAACTGAGCGGGACTTAAGGCCTCCGGGCCTGGGAAATGCTCTTGCCGATCACCTATCGGGTGAACCCCCGTGGGCACATGGAGGTCGGCGGGTGCGACCTCCTCGACCTGGCCGCCGAGCACGGTACGCCTCTCTACGTGTACGACGAAGACACGGTGCGGCAGCGATCGGCCGAGTTCGTCAGCGCGATCGGCGACGCCGGCGAGGTGCTCTACTCGGCCAAGGCCTTTGCCAGCCCGGCCTTCCTCCGGGTGGTCGCCGAGGAGGGCCTCGGCCTCGATGTCGTGTCGGCGGGGGAGCTGAACCTCGCCCTTCGCTCAGAGTTCCCCGCCGGCCGGATCTACTTCCTCGGCAACAACAAGTCCGCCGAGGAGCTGGCCCTGGCCGCGAGGACCGGCTGCACGATCGTCATCGACGGGTCGTACGAGTTCGAGCTCCTCAGCCGCGTGGTGCCTGAAGGGAGCCGCGTCAAGGCCGAGCTGCGCATCTCGCCCGGCATCAAGCCGGACACCCACGACTTCATCTCGACCGGGCAGCTCGACTCCAAGTTCGGATTCTCGATCGAGAACGGCCAGGCGCGCGCGGCGATCGAGCAGGCGCTCGCCCATCCTCGGATCGACCTGGTCGGGCTGCACTCCCACATCGGCTCCCAGATCTTCGATCTCCGCGCCTACGTCGCCGCGATGGGCGTGATGCTCGACCTGGTCGCCCAGCTCAAGCGCGACCTCGGCTTCGAGCCGGCTCACCTGGGCGCCGGGGGCGGGCTTGGCATCGCCTACACCCGGGATGACGATCCGCCGACCCCTCGCGCCTTCGTCGAGACGCTGCGATCGGCCCTGGAGGCGGGGACGGCGCAGCGCGGCCTGCGCACGCCGCAGCTCGTCGTCGAGCCCGGGCGTTCGATCGCAGGCCCCGCCGGGGTCACCCTCTACACGGCGGGATCGATCAAGGACATCCCCGGCGTTCGCCGTTACGTGGCGGTGGACGGCGGGATGGGCGACAACATCCGCCCCAAGCTATACGGCGCTCGCTATGACGTTCTGAAGGCCGCCGAGCCCGACGCGCCGGCGACCGGCAAGGTGACCATCGCCGGCAAGTACTGCGAGTCGACCGACATCCTGATCACCGACGCGGAGCTGCCCGCGGTCCAGTCCGGGGACATCCTCTGCCTCCCCGCGACGGGCGCTTACTGCCTCGCCATGGCGAGCAACTACAACGGGATACCGCGGCCCGCGGTGGTGATGGTCCGGGACGGCGCCGCGCGCCTGATCAGGCGCCGCGAGACGCTCGAGGACCTCCTGCTGGCGGAGGTCTTCTAGCTCTACGGGCCGCGTTTCGGGGCGACTGTGAAGGCCGCCTGGGCGCAGTTGGCGCCGGCGCAGCCCTTGAGCTGGTGATGTCCCGTCGCGAAGGTGCGTGGCACGCTGAAGGCGTAGACGACATGGCCCCCCGGGTCGGCGCGCAGCGTGGCCAGCTTCTGCTCGTTGCTGGCGACGAAGATGTCCACCGCCTGGCCCGCCCTGAAGCTGCTGAAGCGCGCGGTCACCACTCCGCCCTGGTCGACGGTCGCGGCCGAAAGGGTCAACGTCGGACGGGCCCGCGAGGCGGCCGCCAGCACGATGAACAGGGCCAGGAGCAGAAGTACGCCGATCACCGCGCCCCCGATCAATCGCCTCCGGAATCGATTGCGACCGGCCGCGGCCGGGGCCGGGGCCAGGGCCGGGCCGGCGGCAGGTTCCACCATCGCCGGCGGCGTCGCGCCGGCAGCGTCAACGGCTGCGGGCGGTGTCCCGACGGCCGGAGGCGGCAGCGACATCGTGGCCTCGACGGCAGGCGCCGTTTCGCCGCTGAACGCCCCGCGTAGGGCCACGACCAGCTCGCCGCCAGTCGCCCAGCGCGCCATCGGATCCTTGGCAAGCCCGCGGGCGAGGACGGTGTCGACCGCCGCCGAGAGGCCTGGGTTCCGGGTCGAGGCGGCGGGCGGCTCGCGGTGGACGTGGGCGTAGAGGAGCTCGAGCATCCCCTCGCCCTCGAAGGGGATGGCCCCGGCGAGGAACTCGTAGGCCATCGTGGTCAGCGCGTAGGTGTCCGCCGGCGGCCCGACCGCGGAGCCCATCACCTGCTCGGGTGACATGTAGGCGGGAGTCCCGGTGGTGACCCCGCTGACGGTTTTCACGGAGGCGCTCTGGAGAAGCTTGGCGAGCCCGAAGTCGGCGAGGACCGGGTTGCCGGTCCCGTCGAGGAGCACGTTGGCCGGCTTGACGTCGCGGTGCACGATGTCGAGGCCATGGGCGTAGTCGAGCGCCGCGGCGATGCCCTCGAGGAGGTGGAGCGTGGTGGAGCGGTCGAAGCGCTCGCCCGCCTTCAGGCGATCGCTCAGCGAGCCGCCCGGCATGTACTCGACGATCATGTAGGGGGTCCCCTGGTACTCGCCGAAGTCGTAGACGTTGAGGACGTTGGGATGACGCATCTGGGCGATCGCCTGCGCCTCGCGACGGAAGCGCGCGGTCGCGTCCGGGTCGGGCGCGAGCGCCTGCAGAACCTTCACGGCGGCCGGCCGCGCGAGGCCGGCGTGGTAGGCGCGGTAGACGGTCCCCATCGCCCCCTGGCCGAGGAGCTCATGAACCTCGTAGGCGCCCAGCGTGGTCCCTGGCTCGATCGGCATCGCCGGGCAGCGTAGTCGGCGTGATCGGCCGCGGCAACCATCGCCGTTAGGCCGAAGCGGAGGCTAGCTCTTCCAGCCTCCGGACGCGCCGGTACGGATGGCAAGCAGGCCGGCCAGGATCGAGAGCGCGATCTCCGGCGCCGAGCGGGCCCCGATGTCGAGACCAACCGGGCTCTGGATGGCCGCGACGGCCGCCTCCGGAAGCCCCCGGCGGCGGAGCTCCTCCAGGTGATGGCCCGTGTGCCGCCGGCTGCCCATGACGCCGACGAACCGCGGGCCGGCACGGATCACCTCTTCGAGCGCGTCGGGAAGGCCGGGGTCGTCGTGGTCGGTGTGGACGGCGAAGGCGCCGGGTCCGGCATCGGCGACGGCGGCGGTGGCATGGAAGCCGACCCGTGGCGCCAGGTCGAGAAGCTCGCGCGCCACCGGGGTGTCGCCGAGGACCAGCAGGGTCGGCGGCGCCGGGTAAGGCTCCAGGTAGACCTCGATCGTCCCGAGATCGTGTTGGTAGGTGCGCATCCCCGGCCGGCCCGAATCGAGAAAGGTCGCGGCATCGGCCCTGGCGGCGGCGTCGAACTCGGAGCAGCCGAGGGTCCCCGCGAGGGCCCCGCCGCGGTCGAGGAGGATCTTCTCTCCTGGCCGGCTCGGCGGCTCGCGGTCGACCCGCACCACCGTCGCCAGCACCACCTCCTGGCGGGCGGCTCGCCGGCGGACGAGCTCGGACTCGACGTCGCTCATGCCCGGATGAGAGGAGCGAGGATGGACCGGAGCACGACCTCCGCTCGCTCGACCTCGGGCTCACCCGTCTCCCAGCCGGCCGTCAGCCGAAGCCCGCCGAGGGAATCCTCGAGGGAGAAGCCCATCGCGAGGAGAACGTGGGAGGGGTCGAGCGAGCCGCTGGCGCAGGCGGAGCCGCTGGAAGCCGCGACGCCGGCAAGGTCCAACGCCAGCAGCAGGTCCTCTCCCCGGGCGCCGGGAAAGACCGCCGAGGCGTGGTTGGGCAGCTGCGGCTCCGCTCCGGTGAGCCGGCCGCCCGCCCCGGCCAGCGCGCGCCGCAGACGGGCGCCGAGTGGCCGTGCGGCAGTCCGCCGAAGCTCCCTCTGCTCGGCGCAGCAGGTGAGAGCGGTGGCGATGGCGACCGCGCTCACGACGTCCTCGCGGCCGGCTCGGCGCCCACGCTCCTGGGGCCCGCCGTACTGAAGCGGCTCCAGCCGGACGCCGCCGCGGACGAAGAGCAAGCCTCCTCGGCCCGCCCCGATCTTGGGCCCCGAGAAGGACGCGAGGTCCACCCCGCGCAGGTCGACCTCCAGCCACTCCGGGCCCTGGCAGGCGTCGAGGTGGACAAGGGAGCCCGGGGCGTGGACACGGGGCTGGACGGTTCCCACCTCGTTGTTGGCGAGCGAGGTCGAGACGAGGCCCGCCCCAGGCAGGTTCGCCTCCGAGTTGCGGCCCTGGGCGTCCACCGGCAAGACCTCGACCCGGCGGCCCTCGAGCTGGAGCCGGCGTACCGCTCCGAGGACGGCCTGGTGCTCGGCTGCCCAGGTCACGATCGGGGCGTCGGGCGGGAGCCGGCGGCCCGCGCCCAGCAGGGCCAGGTTCACCGCCTCGGTTCCCGACGACGTGAAGACCACCTCCGCCGCCTCGACGCCGAGGGCGCGGGCGGCGGCGTCGCGGGCCCGGTCGAGGGCGGCCAGGGCCGCCCTCCCCTCGCCGTGGGGGCTGGCCGGATTCCCCGCCGGCACCGTGGCAAGCGCTTCGCTCACCTCCGGCAGGATGCCGGTTCCGGCGGCGTGGTCCAGATAGACGCGGCCCGGTGCTCTACCGACTTCGATGAGGAGCCTTGAGGATGTCGTCGAAGGAGCCTTCGAAGTCCTTCAGCAGAAGGTGCAGGTCGAGGATCTCATCCGCCTCGATCGGCCCCGCTCCGGGATGGGCCGGGTTTGCCGAGAGGACATCCTCGATGACGAGCTCGTCGTCCTCTTCGAGCAGCGCTTCGACGCCCGATCCCTGGATGGCGAGGACGACGACGAAGCTCACCTTGCATGCCGCGCAGGTGACCTGGACCGTGAATCGATCCTCCTGGTGGTTGAGCATCCGGACGTCACAGCCGCGCAGATTGCGGCCGCAGACCGGGCAGTTGTAGTAGCGAGCGCGGTCGCGGATGTAGTCGATCATGCTCATTGCCGCGATCCCAATTATGCCCCCGTGAGGCCTGCCTGGCCTTCTACGCAGGTCACGCCGCCCGGTCCGACGATCGCCGCGTGACGCGTGCCGGGGGGCAGCTCCAGCCGGTCTCCGGGTTCGAGCCGCCGGCGGATGGCGGTTTCGTCGATCATCTTCGAAAGGAGTCCTCCGAAAATGATTGCCGAAAAATGGGCGCTCGCGACCGTCGCCGGAGCCGCCACCGCTTGCCGGTGACAGCGCGGTGAGGCGGATGCTGGCGCGTCTCCGGGCGGGTGAGCTGACCGTCGACGAGGCGCTCCAGGAGATCCGGCGGACCCAGCTCATCGAGCTGGCCGGCCACGCGCGCATGGACCTCGGCCGGACTGGGCGGCGGGGAATCCCGGAGGTCGTCCTGGCGGCAGGCAAGGCTCCCGCGACGGCCGCCCGCCTGATCGTCGCGCTGGCTCGCGAGCAGGGCCAGGGCCTGGGCAGCCGGCTTGGCCCGGAGCATTGGCCGGCGCTCGAGGAAGCAGCCGCCGGTTTCGAGCTCGATCGCTACGGGCCCAGCGCCGCGGCCGTCCGCCTGGCCGACTTCGCGCCCGAGCCGTCAGCCGGGCGCGCCGCGATCATCACCGCCGGCACCTCCGACCTCCCGGTGGCGGAGGAAGCGCGGATGGTTCTCCAGGCGTCCGGGGTGGAGACCCGCCTGGTCCTCGATGTCGGAGTGGCCGGCCTTCACCGGCTGATCGAGCCGCTCGTCGAGATCGTCGATTGGCGCGCCGACGTCCTGGTCGTCGCCGCGGGGATGGATGGCGTGCTGCCGGGGGTGGTGGCCGGGCTGGTCGACGCGCCCGTTATCGGCCTGCCGGTGTCCACGGGGTACGGAGCCGGCGGCGAGGGGGAGGCGGCGCTCCTGACGATGCTCCAGTCGTGCTCGACCGGCCTCACCGTCGTCAACATCGACAATGGCATCGGGGCCGGCATGGCGGCGGCTCTCATCGCCCGCCGGGCCGGCGCAGCGAGGCAACCAGGGCAAGTCCCAGCGCGGCCAGCGCGAGCAGCGCGATCGCGACCACAAGGCCGATCCCGATCCAGTAGCTGATCGCCACGCCGCTGCGGGAGACGAAGGTCAGCCCGAGGACCAGGGCGAGGCCGAGGATGGCGACCAGCAGGCCGGGAAAGCCTCGCCGCCGCCGGCCGTAGAAGAACAGCCAGAGGCGGCCCGGCCGGCGCCGGCTCAGAGGACCCCCTCCAGCTCGGCGAGCGACGCGATGGCCGCCACCCCCGGCGGCGGGGCGGCGCGGGCAAGCTCGCCGCAGAGGACGGCGCGCATCCCGAGTGCCCGAGGCGCTTCATAGTCCTCGCGGACCCTGTCACCCACGAACAGGACGGCGGCGGCAGGAAGCCCGAGCTCGCGAAGTGCGGCGAGGTACGGCTCGGGTGCCGGTTTCCGACGGCCGATCGCGGAGGAGAAGACCACCGCGTCCATCCTCTCGGCGATACCGACGGCTTTGAGCTGGCGGAGCATCATCTCGGGCGGAAAAGGCGCGTTCGAGCAGATCCCCGTCCGGCGGCCCGAAGCTCGCAACCGGTCAAGCACCTCGAGCGCGCTCGGGGCGACCCTGACGGAGCGGTCCCAGCACTGCTGCTCGAGGTCGAGGATCCGATAGAGCACCTCCGCCGGCAGCGACAGCCCGGCCCTCTGCCAGGCTTTCTCGTAAAACGCGAGGTAGTCGACCTCGTCGTCGGACCCGAAGCCTTCGAGGTCCTCCTCGAGCGGATGTAAAACGTGGAACAACAGCCACTCAGCGGTCGGAGGGTCCGGTCCCAACCAGGGCCGGGTCCGCTCCAGGACCTCGAGCAGACCCGCGGTCGGGTACTCGAAAGTGACCAGCGTGAGCCCGTAGTCGAAGAGGACGGCCTGCGTCTGCATCTGTGGTACACACAGTGTCGTGTCCTCGCGCATGACCCATCTCGACGAGTCGGGGGCCGCCCGGATGGTCGACGTCGGCGCCAAGGCCGAGACACGCCGGGAGGCCGCTGCCGAGTGCCTGGTGAGGATGGCGCCGGAGACGCTTCGCGCGATCCGCGATTCGGAGCTGGCCAAGGGCGATGCCCTCGGCGTGGCCCGGGTAGCGGGGATCATGGCTGCCAAGCGAACGTCCGAGCTGATCCCGCTCTGCCACCCCCTGCCGATCAGCAGCGTCGCGGTCGACTTCGAGCTCCTCGAGGCCGGGGTGCGGATCCTGGCGACCGCTCGGGTCACCGGCCGCACCGGCGTCGAGATGGAGGCATTGACGGCGGCGGCCGTCGCCGGCCTCACCGTCATCGACATGGTCAAGAGCATCGAGCCCGGGGTCTGGCTCGAGGCGGTGCGCCTGCTCGAGAAGAGCGGCGGCAAGAGCGGGGTCTGGAAACGCCAACCGCCTGGGTGATCACGGTCAGCGACCGCTGCGCGGCCGGCGAGGCCGAGGATCGGAGCGGACCCGCGGTGGCTGAGCTTCTCGAGGCTGCCGGCTTCGACGTGATCGGCCGCCAGGTCATCCCGGACGAGCTCGACGAGATCCGCGCGCTGCTCCGCGAGGCGGGCGGCAACCTGGTCGTGACGACGGGCGGCACCGGCCTCGCGCCGCGTGACGTCACCCCCCAGGCCACGGCGATGGAGATCGACTTCGAGGTTCCGGGCCTGGCCGAGGAGATGCGCCGTGCCGGGGTGGCGTCGACGCCGATGGCGGCACTCTCGCGCGGCCTGGCCGGGGTTCGGGGCCGGACCCTGATCCTGAACCTGCCGGGCAGTGAGCGGGGGGCTACCGAGTCGCTCGCCGCGGTTCTTCCGGCCCTCGGCCACGCCGTGCAGCAGCTGTCCGGCCGGACCGGGCATTGATGGTCAACCTGAACTCCGACCTGGCCGAGGGCGCCGGCCATGACGAGGCGATCCTCGCCAGCATCGACAGCGCCAACGTGTGCTGCGGGGTCCACGCCGGCTCCCTGAGCGAGACGATCCGGATCGCACGCCGCTGCGAGCAGCTGGGGATCGAGGTCGGCGCCCATCCCGGCTACGACGACCGGCAGAGCTACGGCCGCACCGAGACCGGGATCGGGATCGCCGATTACGAGGCTCTCGTCGCGGCCCAGGTGGCCGCCCTCGCCGCGATCGCGCCGATCGCCTACGTCAAAGCGCACGGCGCCCTCTACCACCGTGCTCAGGCCGACCCCGCGGCGGCCGCCGTGCTGGCGCGGGTCGCTGCTCGACACGACGTGGGGCTGGTCGGCCAGCCGGGCTTCCTGATCCTCGCCGCGGCCGAGGAGGCCGGAATCCCCGGCTATCGGGAGGGGTACGCCGACCGTGCCTACCAGGCCGACGGCAGCCTGCGGCCGCGCGATCAGCCCGGCGCCGTGCTGGCGCCTGCAGACGCGGTCGAGCAGGCGATCCGGCTGGCGCGCTCGGGTGATTACGACACCATCTGCGTGCACGGCGACTCGCCCGGCTCCGAGCGCGTCGCGGCGGCGATCCGCGCCGGCCTCGAGGCCGCCGCGATCCCGACCGGCCACCTGCGACGGTAATCTTTCCCTCGCATGCTTGCAGTGGGAGACGTCGCGCCGGACTTCGAGCTTCCCGCCACCGGCGGGTCGCCGATCAGGCTTTCCGAGGCCGTCAGGCGGAGCCGCGCCACGGTCATCGCCTTCTACGTCCTCGACTTCACGCCCGGTTGACGAAATGAGCTTTCCGAGTTTCGGAACCACTACGAGTCGTTCGCCGCTGAGGGCGTCGGCATTTTCGGTGTCAGCGTCGACAGCGTCTATTCGCACGGAGCGTTCGCCAAGGAGCTGGGCGGCCTTCCCTTCGAGCTGATCGCTGACTTCGAGCGCAAGATGGTGGACGCTTGGGGCGTCCGGCGGACCGACCTGGAGGGTTACGACGGCGTCCCGCGCCGCACGATCTTCATCCTCGACCCGGAGATGAAGGTGCTCTGGCGTTGGATCACCAGCCCCGAACAGCGGTTGCCCGACACGCTGGCGGTCCTTGCCGAGGCGAAGAAGATCGGCGAAGCGCCTGCCAAGGTGACCCGCAAGCCGGCCGCGAAGAAGTCGACAAGGGCCGTCAAGCCCAAAAAGCCTTAGGCGGAGACCGTCAGGCGATCTGCTCCAACGCCTCCCGCAGCCGGCGCCACTGCTGCTGGGCATCCGCTACGCCGACCTCCTTGAAGGTGAGCCTATCGCCCGGCAGCAGCTGGGCGGCGAGGGGCAGGGCGGCGCGCGTCACACCCAGAATGACGGGGTAACCGCCGGCCGTCTGGTGGTCGGCCATGAGGAGGATCGGCTGGCCTCCGATCGGCAGTTGGACGGCCCCCATCGTCAGGCCGATGGAGAGGAGCTCGCTGCCCCTCAGCTCGAGTTGGGCACCTTCCAGCCGGAAGCCCATTCGGTCGGCGTCGCGGCTCACCGCGAAGCCGGCGCCGAGGAGTGACCTGCGAGAGGCCGGAGTGAGGCGGGCATGGTGCGGCCCGGCGACGGCCGCGAGGGACGGCTCGCGGCCGTAGTCGGGCAGCAGGCGGCGCGAGAGATGCCGGCCCGCGATCAGCGGGCGCGGTGCCGGCGCGGCCGGCGAGAGCACGTCGCTGGCCTCCAGCGTGCGGCCGTCGAAACCGCCCTTCTCGACCAGCAGGTAGGTCGCCAGCGAGCCCAGCCAGCGGCTCCCCGCGAGACCGCCTGCGACCGCGATATAGCAGCGCGCACCCCACCTGCGCCCCGCGAAGCTGAGGCGCTCTCCGGCGGCGAGGTACACGCCGGTCCAGAGCGGGATCTCCGCGCCGTTGATGTAGGGCGTGAAGTCGGCGCCGGTGACGGCCACCAGGCAGGGCTGAAGAGCGAGCAGCACCGGGCCGTTCAAGGCGCACTCGAGGCCGGCGGCGCCCTCCGGGTTGCCCACCAGCCGGTTGGCGGCGGCGAACGCGAAGCGGTCCATCGCTCCCGAGGGAGGGACGCCGAACTTGCGATGCCCCGGCCGGCCGAGATCCTGGATGGTCGTCAGCAGACCGGGTTTCTCAACTCGGAAGACGGCGTCGGGCGCGCTCGCTTTGGCCATGCTCGTCTTCCTGAGCCTAGACCGGGTGGAACTTCACCCGGTCTCCCGGGCGGAGGAGGCTGGGTGGGTCGTTCTCGGCCAGGAACATGGGCATCGAGGTCCGTCCGAGCAAGTGCCAGCCACCGGGCGTGGGGAGCGGGTAGACCCCGGTCTGCTCCCCCGCGATGGCCACCGAGCCGGCCGGCACGTGGGTACGGGGGACCCGCCGCCGGGGCAGCCGGAGGGCGGCCGGCAACGGGCCCAGATAGGCGAAGCCGGGGACGAAGCCGACCATGAAGACGCGATAGATCGGTTGGCTGTGGAGCTTGATCAGCTCGCCGACCGAAATCCCCAGCAGCTCGGCCGACTCGGCCAGGTCGGGGCCGTCGTAGCTCACCGGGATCCGGTGCAACCGCCCACTCGGTCCGACCCGGGGCTTCTCCTTGAGCAGCTTGCCGATCGCCGTTCGAAGAGCAGCGTAGCTGGTCCGTTCCGGGTCGTAATGAACCGTCACCGTCGAGTAGCCGGCAAAAGCCTCTTTGACGCCGGAGCGCTTCTCGAGCGCGGCGGCCAGCGCGTGGCAGCGCGAGTTGAGTGCGGTGTCGATCCGGCTGCCGAGCTCGACCAGCAGCGCAGCGTCGCCGAGAGGCCAGGTCTTCTCAGGCATCGGCGAGGGATGCGGTCGCGTGGGCCGAGACGAGTATCGCGTAGAGGATGCCGGGAACCACCCCGACCAGGGCCAGGCCGAGGCCGGCAAGGCCGATGGCCCAGGCGGTGACGACGGCGACCACGACCAGGTTCCAGGCCGGGAACCGGCGTCTCACGGTCCGGACCGCCGCGGGCAGATCGACGAGGTCGGCGGGCGCACCGCTCCGTGCGAAGCGGGCGGTTGCGGGCGGCATCAGCACGAGCAGGAGTATCCCCCAGGGGAGGGCCGCCACCGCGCCCGCGATCACGACCGCCAGCCCGCCTCTGAGGAAGGGATCGGCAACGCCTCGAAAAAGCAGGCCGGCAGGAGCGCTGAGCACCGAGGCGAGCACGGCGAAGGGCGCTGTCAGCACGGCGATCAGGAGGGCGACCAGGAGCCCTTCGACGAGAAGCCTCGGCAGGGGCCGCCAGGGCGGTGGTCCGGCATCCGGATCGGCAGCGGCGCTGCGGACGACCGCTACCGCGTAGCCGAGCAGAGGCACCACTCCCAGCGGCAGCAGGAGGAGGAGCGGGATGCCGATCAGCCAGGCCCGGCCGGCGCCCCGCCGGAAAGGAAAAGAGAAGGAACCCGCGACCCGATCCATTACGCTCGACGGAAATGGACACGGCGGAGCTGATGGCCGTCGCCCTGGCCCAGGCGGGCCTCCAGGAGGTGCCGCCCGATTCCGGCGTCCACATCGAAGGGTCGGGCCTCAGGCGCGCCCTTTTCGGGATCGACATCGATGTCGCCGACCTGCTCTTCGCCAGGGAGGCAGGTTTTGACGTCGTGGTCGCTCACCACCCGGTGGGCGACGGCGGGGCAAGCGTCCAGTTCACCGAGGTGATGTGGCGTCAGGTCGAGCAGATGACCGAGGTAGGCATCGCCCAGCCGATCGCCCGCGCCGCGGTTGCCGAGCGGGTGGCCACCGTCCATCGCCGGCGCCACCTCGCGAACCACAACCGGGTGCTCGACACCGCCCGGCTGATCGGCCTGCCGCTTCTGAACATCCACCTTCCGCCGGACATTGTGACCCGCCGCTTCCTGGAGGACCTGCTGGCTGAAAGGACCGACCCCGGCACGACCATCGGCGCGCTCCTCGAGCAGCTCGGCCAGATCCCCGAGATGCAGCGCTCGCTCGTCAAGCCGGAGGCGTGGATCGGCGACCTGGAGAACGAGCTCGGCCGCGCGGTCGTGGCCGTCGCGGGCACCAACGGTGGCTACCCGGTCTTCCAGACCTACTACGCGGCGGGGGTCAGGACGATCCTGGCCATGCACATCGACGAGGCGGACTTCCTCCGCCTGCGCGCCGAGATCCCGGCTGACTGCAACTTCGTGGTGACAGGCCACATGCCATCCGACTCGATCGGTATCAACCGGCTGATCTGGGGGCTCGAGGACCGCGGCCTGGAGTGCATCCGGACGAGCGGCATCATCGGCGTGCCGCGACCAGCATCGGCCTGACCTCCCCGACCAGGTAGAGGCTGCCGCAGACGAGGAGCAGGCCCTCGAGGCCGGCCAGCTCGATGGCCCGCCAGACCGCCAGCTCCGGCGAGCTGATCACCTCGCCTCCGCCCCAGAGCTGGGCGAGGTGCTCGGGAGCCGCGGCGCGAGAGGTGCCGGCAGCGGTGAAGACGACCTCGGCCGGGCGCAGCTGGCGCAGCTCGGCCAGGGCCGCCCGCAGGTCCTTGTCGGCCATCATCCCGAAGACGACAACGAGGCGGCGTCCAGCGGCGAGCTCGGGGATCGTCTGCGCCAGCCAGCGGATGGCGGCCGGGTTGTGGCCCCCGTCGAGGAGCACGGCCGGGTGGTCGCCGACGTGCTCCAGGCGCCCAGGCCAACGGACGCCGGCGAGGCCGGCGCGCATCGTGTCGCAGCCGACGCCGTCGATCGCGTGCGCGGCGGCGACCGCGAGGGCGGCGTTGTCGCCCTGGAAGCGGCCCAGGAGGGGCGTCCGGACCGAGCAGCTGAACCCGGGGCCCTTGACGTCGACCTCGACGCCGTCCCAGCCGAGCGTCCGGCGGGCATGGTGGATCTCGCCGTGGAGCCGCCAGACGGTGGCGCCGACCTCGGAGGCGCGGGCCTCGATGGCGACCATGGCTCGCGGCGAGGCGCCCGTCACGACCGTGTTGCCCGCCTTGATCACGCCGGCCTTCTCGTAGGCGATCTTCTCGATGTTGTCGCCCAGGTACTGCTGGTGGTCGAGGTCGACGTTGGTGACCACGGCCACCCCGAGGTCGAGCACGTTGGTCGAGTCGAGGCGGCCGCCCATGCCGACCTCCACCACCAACCGGTCGCAACGGTGGGCGAGGTAGGTGAGCGCGATGGTGGTGAGGAGCTCGAACTCGGTCGGCGGGCCGAGGTCCGGATCCACCCCCTCAAGACGGGGAAGAAGCCACTCGACGGCCGCGGCGAACTCGGCTTCCGAGATCGCGTTGCCGTCAACCTGGATCCGCTCGGTGTAGGAGCTGAGGTGAGGGCTCGGCATCGTCCCCACGGTGTGGCCGGCCTCGTGCAGGATCGCCGCCAGCATCGCCGCCGTCGACCCCTTGCCGTTGGTGCCCGCAACCAGCGCGCCCCGGAAGCCGAGCTGGGGGTTGCCCGCGCTCGCCAGGATGGCCCGTGTCCGGTCCAGGCCCAGCTTGACCCCGAAACGGCCGCGGCTGGTGATCTGCTCGACCGCCTCGGCGTAGTTCAGGGCCTTCGCCTGACCTCCGCGTCAAACGTGTTGGCGACCAGCATCGCGCGCGTCATCGGCCCGACCCCGCCGGGGTTGGGCGTGAGCCACCCGGCCACCTCGGCCACCTCCGGATGGACGTCGCCGGCCAGTCGGCCGTCGAGCCGGCTGACGCCGACGTCGACCACCGCCGCGCCCGGCTTGACCCAGGAGGGCTTGATGTAAAACGTTTTACCGATCGCCGAGACCAGGACGTCGGCCTCGCGGCAGACCGCGTCCAGGCCCTCGGTCCGGCTGTGGCAGATCGTCACCGTCGCGTGGGCCTGGAGGAGCAGCAGCGCCACCGGCTTGCCGACGAGGTTGCTCCGACCGACGACGACGACCCGACAGCCGGCAATGGGCACCTCGTAGCGGGCCAGCAGCTCCATGATCCCGGCCGGCGTGCAGGGCTTCACGACCGGAAGGCCCAGCGCGAGCCTGCCCGCGTTGAACGGATGCAGACCGTCGACGTCCTTTGCGGGGGAGATGGCTTCGACGACGGCCTCCGCGTCGACCTGGGGCGGCATCGGCATCTGGACCAGGATGGCGCTCACGTCCTCGTTGGCATTGAGCCCGGCGACCAGCGCGACGCATTCGTCGGTAGTCGCGCCGGCGGGGAGGCGATGGTCGGAGGAGGCGATGCCCACCCGCTCGCAGCTCTTCTGCTTCATCCGGACGTACGTGGCTGAGGCCGGGTCGTCCCCCACCAGCACGGTTGCCAGCTTGGGCCTGGTCTGCCCCGCGGCGAGCCGCGAGCGGACCTTCGCGTCGAGCTCCGAGTAGATCGACTCGGCCACCGCCTTGCCGTCCAGGATGCGGGCCGTCACGCCTCCCGCGCGGCCTCCGCCACCAGCCGAATGACCTCGCGCAGCTCGCGGCCGCTCTCCCGCGCGAGGCGTCGCGCGTCCTCGTACTCGGGAGCCCACTCGATCGCTTTGCCATCGATGTACTTGACCTTCACCCGGGCCGGCCCGAGCTCGGTCGCGACCTCGACAATCTGCCGTTCGGCGATGACGCGCCGGGTCTCCGTTATCCGGACGCCCAGCGTCGAGCTGCCCCGCAGCAGTAGGTCCGTCAGTCCGGTGGCCCGGTCCCGCGCCGCGATCACCGTCACCAGGTGACCTGGTCTTCCTTTCTTCATCAGGGCGGGGGCCACCGAGACGTCGAGGGCGCCCGCCTGCATCAGGTCCTCGACGAGCGCGGCCACCAGGTTGCCGGCCATGTCGTCGAGGTTGGTCTGGAGGACGGTGACGGTGTCCTCGGTTCGCCCCGCCGCATCGCCCAGCCAGACCCGGAGCAGGTTGCCCGGGCGATCTCGGCCCCCGACCCCGTAGCCGATCACGCGGGGCCGGATCACCGGCCGCTCGAAGCGGGCGGTGACCGCCAGGATGGCAGCGCCGGTCGGCGTCACCAGCTCCACCGGCGAGTCGACCGGCTCCAGCACGGCGCCGGCGTCGGCAAGCAGCTGGAGCGCGGCCGGCGCCGGCAGCGGCAGGTCGCCGGCCATGCCCCGCTCGGCGGGCAGCGGCGATGCATAGACCTCCTCCACCTCCAGCTGGTCGAGCAGCCAGAAGGCGGCCACGAGGTCGACGAGGGTGTCGGCCCCCCCGAGCTCGTGGAGGTGGATCTCGTCCACCGGCACGCCGTGAATGCGCGACTCGGCCTGGCCCAGCTGCCGGAGGGCGGCGAGGGCCCGATTGCGCGTTCGTTCGGGGATGTCGGGCGCTTCGCTGACCAGGCGCTGGAGCTCCGGCAGCGCCCGCACCGACCCGTCGCCGGCGCGGACGACCACTCGCTGGCCACCGACATGGCCCCTCTCCTCTCGCCGCAGCTCGATCGACACCTCCTCCTCGAGCCCGAGTGTGGTGAGCACCTTGTCGAGGAGAGTCGGGTCGCCCCCCGCGTCGATCAGGGCACCCAGCACCATGTCGCCGGAGATGCCGGAGAAGCAGTCGAAGTAGGCGATCCTGGTCATGGCCGCGAGATCTCCACGGCAACCGACCGGAACTCGCCCGGCAGAGGCGGCTTCTTGTGGACCCGGATCGTCGCCCGGGTGACCCCTCGGAGTTCCAGGAGCCGGTCGGCGATGCGCTGCGCGACGGCTTCCAGGAGTTGGCTGGGCTCGCCCTCCACAACCTCACGGACGAGGTCGTAGGCGCGGGCGTAGTCGATCGTGTCCTCGAGGCGGTCCGAAGCGCCCGGCGCACGGAGATCGCCTTCCAGCTCGACGTCGACGCTGAAACGCGCGCCCAGCTCCCGTTCGGCCGGGAACACCCCGTGCCTGCCGAAGAAGGCCATCCCCTCCATCAAGATCCGGTCCACCGCAGCATTATCGGCTTGCGCCTTCAAACGCCTCGGGCGTGCTGGAATGGAAGGCGGGACGCTTCGAGTTGAAGGACGAGTGGGTATGAACAACCAGGTCGATCAGGCCCAGCAGGAGCGGCTTGACGCGAACGCGGCCAAGATGGTCGGTCGCAACCCCTGGCTCGCCCTGCTGGTCCTCTGCATGGGCTTCTTCATGATCCTGCTCGACACCACGATCGTGAACATCGCAATCCCCAGCATCATCGACGGCCTGCACGCCACCCTCGACCAGATCCTCTGGGTGCTGAACGCCTACATCCTGGTCTACGCCGTGCTCCTGATCACGGCCAGTCGGCTGGGAGACCGTTACGGCCAGCGCAACCTGTTCGTCGCCGGCCTGGCCGTGTTCACGATCGCATCCGCGCTCTGCGGCCTTGCCCAGGACAGCAACCAGCTGATCGCGGGCCGGGTCATCCAGGGAGTCGGCGGGGCGCTCCTGACGCCGCAGACGCTGGCCGTGATCAGCGTCATGTTCCCGCCCCAGCGGCGCGGCGCGGCGATGGGGATCTGGGGCGCCGTCGCCGGCGTGGCGACGGTCGCCGGCCCGACGCTGGGTGGATTCATCGTCACCAACATCGACTGGCGCTGGATCTTCTACGTCAACCTGCCGGTCGGCGTCGCCGCGATCGTGCTCTCCTTCCTCTTCATCCCCGATCTTCGACCCGGCCGGCAGCACGGTTGGGACCTGCCCGGCATCCTGCTCTCGACCGCCTCGCTGTTCCTGCTCGTCTTCGGGCTGATCGAGGGCCAGCGCTACAGCTGGGGCACCGTCACCGGTTTCGTCAGCATCCCGCTGATCCTGGTCGCGGGTGTCGTGCTGCTCGTCGCCTTCATCGCCGTCGAGCGCACGGCCAGGGAGCCGCTGGTCCCGCTCGCGCTCTTTCGCGACCGCAACTTCGCGATCCTCAGCTGGGTGTCGGCTGCAATGGCCTTCGGCATGCTCGGCCTCTTCCTGCCGCTCACGATCTATCTCCAGAGCGTCGTCGGCCTCACCGCCTTCCAGGCCGGCCTGGCCTTCGCCCCGATGTCGCTGACCTCGATGGTGGTGGCGCCGAACGCGGGCCGGCTCACCGATCGGATCGGCGGCAAGTACATCCTGCTCACCGGTCTCGGCCTTTTCGGGATCGGGATGGGCGGTATCGACTTCAGCGCCGGTCTCGACTCCAACTGGATCACCTTCCTGCCCTGGCTGATCGTCGCCGGCTTCGGGATGGGCTGCATCTTCGCGCCCGCCACCACCGTCGCCATGCGGAACATCCCCCAGCACCTGGTGGGCGCCGCTTCGGGGGTCTTCAACACAACCCGGCAGCTGGGCGGCGCGATCGGCTCCTCGATCGTCGGGGCCGTCCTCCAGAACCGGCTCAGCGCCGCGCTGAAGGACCAGGCGGCCGGCCGTGCCGGTGAGCTTCCGGCGCAGCTGCCGGCGACCGCCAGGCAGAAGATCGTCGATTCCTTCAGCACCGGGGGACAGGGCGGCCTCGAGGTCGGGCGCGGCCAGACCGGAGCCGGCAGCGCCGCCGTCCAGCTGCCGGCCAACGTGCCGGCCGCTGCAGCCCACCAGATCCAGCAGCAGGTCGCCGCCTACTTCCACGACGTATTCGTCAACGCCTATCTAGTAGCGATGCGGCCGACGCTACTGATCTCGGTGACGGTCGTCCTGCTGGCTGCGATCAGTTGCTTGGGCATCCGGCGCCGGAAGGCGGCCGCCGCGGCGGCGGCGCAGGAGCTGGAGCGGAGCCGCGCCGCTGCCGGCTAGCTCTTGCTGCCGCTGAGCAGGCGGAGCACGCCGAGCAGGACGACGGCGCCGATGAAGGCGACGACGAGGCTCTCCCAGAAGCCGGCGACTCCGGGGACGAAGGCGCCGACCAGGATCCCGCCGATGAATGCGCCGGCAATGCCGACGATGATGTCGACCAGGCAGCCGAAGCCACGGCCGCGGACGACCCGGCCGGCGAGCGCGCCGGCGATCAAGCCGATCAGAATCCAGCCCAACCACCCGAAGCCGGGGTTGAGCTGGAGGGCCAGGAAGGCGGGGTGCATCGCGGCGAAACGGTACTACCTTTAGGGGCGGAGGTTGACCGCCATCTACCCATTCGATCGCTTCAGCGACCTTGCCAAGAAGGTGCTCACCAACGCCCAGCAGGAAGCCGAGATGGCACATCACAACTACATCGGCACCGAGCACCTCCTGCTCGGGCTGCTCCGCGAGCCGGAGGGCCTGGCGGCTAAGGCCCTCTGGGAGCTCGGCGTCTACCTCGACGATGTCCGCACGACGATCGATCTGGTGGTCGGGCGTGAAGCTCCGCCGAAGGTCGTCCAGATCATTCCGACCTCGAAGGTCAAGCGGTCGATCGAGCTTGCCTTCGAAGAGGCGCAGAAGACGCACAGCGACTCGGTGGGAACCGAGCACCTCCTGCTCGGGTTGATGATCGAAGGGACGAGCGTCGCCCCGCACGTGCTCAACGACCTGGGTGTCGACGAGCCGAAGATCAGGGCTGAGATCGAGCGGCTGCGTTCGGGCGGGGTGGTGGAGAGCCCGCCGCTTCGAGTCGACCGCATCTTCGAGATCCGCGCGCGGGTCCTGGTCCACGATCGCCAACCGCCCCACCGGATCTGGGAGGGTCGGATCACGGGCCACCAGGGGGATCTCTTCGAGGTCGAGATCGCCGGTCACCCGGAGGGCGTGGAGTTCCTGGTCGAACCCGGCCGCATGCACCCGATTCCGCTTCTGGCCTCGCGGAGGTGCGAGTTCTGCCAGGCGAGCTGAGCTTCCGCCCGGGCGCTGTCGAGGACGGCCGCCTGATCGCCGACGTGCACACGGCAGAGTTCGGGGACGACCCCTGGGATCCCCACGCGACGGGGATCTGGTATGCCGACCCCGACCAGGTCTGGGCGCGGTTCCGCTCCTTCGCCGGGGAGGAGCCGGTGGGCTTCGCGACCTGTCACCACACGCCCTGGAAAGTCGCCGACGACGGCTTCGTCTGGCTTCTGGCGGGTTTCTTCCCAGCTCACCGGACCCCGGCCAACCTCGGGGCGGCATATGCGTTCTTGGAGGCGCGAGCCCACGAACGGTCCGGCCGGACCGCGATTGCCGGGGCGCGCGAGGACGATTCCCTGCTGCTGCAAGCGCTCGAGGCCCGTGGCTACGTCGAAGACCGCCGGGATCGGTTCTGGGAGCTGGACCTCGTCGCCGGCCGGACCAGGCTGCTCGAGATGGCGAGACGATCCCGGGAGCGAATGCGTGAGCAGGGCATCACCCTGACCACCATCGGCGCGGATGGAGACCCCGAGAAATACCGGAAGCTGCACGCGATGTCCTCGGAAGCGGAGATGGACGTTCCGACGACGACGACCACGGTCCCGCCCAGCCTCGAACGGCTCATGGAGTGGCTCGGCCAGCCCACCATCCACCAGGACCGGTTCTGGATCGCGCGGATCGGGGACCAGGTGGCCGGGCTTTCAACCCTCGCCTTCCCGGTCGAACGGGGGATCGTGGGCACGGACTGGACGGCTGTCGGCCGCGCCCACCGCAACCGGGGGATCGCCCGCGCACTCAAGTTGGAGACGATCGCGCAGGCGATCGAGCTGGGAGTCGACCGCGTTCGGACCGACAACGACTCGACCAACGCGCCGATCCTCCACCTGAACGCGGAGCTCGGCTACCGGCGGGTCTTCGACAGGCTCGCGCTGACCCGGTCGCTCGCCTAGAACGGGCAAGAGGGGGCAGGCCGCCCTTTCCAGAACCGCCCCGCAGCGCGACGAGACCCGCTGGAAAATGTGGCGCGTAGGCCGGGTTTACCCCGGCCGATTGAGTTGTTTGATTCGAAACCAAAGCGTCGCGCCGCGAGGGGGAGTTCTGGAAGAGGGGGCCTGCCCCCTCTTGCCCGGTTAGCGGTAGACCCCGTTGTGGCCGATGCTGATCGTCCCGGCGTTGGGAAAGTAGGTCAGCCCGTGGGCGCCGGCGCCGGCGCGGATGGTCCTGAGCAGCTTCCCGGTGTCGGTGTCGACGACCGCTACCGTGCCGTAGTAGCGGCCCGATGCCCAGAGCTGTGTTCCGTCTGGAGACAGCTGCATCATGTCCGGACTGCCGCCGATCTTCCAGGTCGCCACCACGCTCTCCATCTGGAGGTCGATGACCGAGATCGAGCCGGCGTCTCGGTTGCTCACGTACAGGAGGCGGGTGTCGCGGGAGACCTGGAGGCCGTGGGCGCCTCGCGCGGTGGGCAGGAAGGCGAGCTCTCTCATGCTCAGCGGATCGACGATCGAGACGCCGTTGCGACCCTGGTTGGTGACGTAGAACACGTCACCGGCCGGCGCCAGCCGGACGTCGATGGGGAGCCCGCCAACGTTGAGGGATCCGGTTATCTGCATCGAGCGGGTGTCGATCTTGACCAGAATCCCGCTCCATTCGGTGCTCGCGATCAGGTAGCTGCCGTCGGCGGAGAAGTCGAGGTGGTCGATGCCGCGCCAGGGGATGGGGACCGACTTGATCAGCTGCCAGGTGTTGGGGTCGCGAAAGTCGAGCCGGGCCAGGCGCTCGACGACGACGATCGCCTTCTTGCCGTCGGGCGTGAAGTAGAGGTTGTATGGAAACGGGACGCCGATCTGGCCGGTGACCTTGGCCGTCACGGGGTCGATGACGGTGAGCAGGCTCGATCCCTCGTTCTCGACGTAGAGCTTCTTGAGATCCCAGGAGGGGGTGATGTGGTGGGGGATCGAGCCGACCCGGAAGTGGTCGACGACCTGGAACGTGGTGGGATCGATGACGTCGATCGTGTTGGCCTTGCTGTTGGGCACGTAGACGCGCGGCGCGATCCCCGCCACCCGGGGATCGATGGTGCCGTCGATCGTGTTGGCGTAGACGTTTAACGCCGGCGGGATGCTCGGTTCCTCGGTGGCCGTCGGGCGGAGGGAGCGGACCCTGCCGTTGATGGTTTCCGCCGCGACCACGCCTGGATCAGGCGCCCCGGCTGCCGCGGTCCCGCCGTCAGGCGGGGGCAGCCCTCGCAGTGCTGGGCCGGCCTGGCGGCCGGGTGAGGCGACCAGCACCAGCAGGCAGGCAAGGCAAAGGGCGATCGCACCGCCCAGGCCGTCGCGGATGAACCTCACTTCTCTCCCGGCGCGATTCTACGATGGCCCCCCGGCGAATCTGCGTTGAAATTACGCGGGCGAGCTTCCCACCTTGGGCCCGAAGTCGGCGTCGGCACGGATGAGCGAATCGATATACCGGAAGCGTTCGTAGCGGTGCTGGAGCAGCTCCTCGGTCGGTGTTCTGAGCAAGGGCTCGAGGTGGCGTAGCAGGGCCTTCTCGAGCGCCTTGGCGGCGCCGTCGTAGTCGAGATGGGCGCCACCCTTGGGCTCTTCGATGACTTCCTCCACGACACCCATCGCAAGCAGGTCACGCGAGGTGATCTGGAGCTGCTCCGCCACCTCCACCTTGCGCGAGTTGTCACGCCAGACGATGGATGCCGCCGCTTCCGGCATGGCGACCGAGTAGATCGAGTTCTCCAGCATCAGCACCCGGTCGGCCACAGCCATCCCGAGCGCTCCGCCGCTGCCCCCCTCTCCGATGATGGCCGCGATCACCGGCACCGGGATCCAGAACCACTCCATGATCGCCGCGGCGATGGCGGCCGCGATGCCTCGCTCCTCGGCGCCCGCGCCGGGATAGGCGCCCGGTGTGTCGACCAGGCAGACGATCGGGAATCCGAACTTGGCCGCCTGGCGCGCCAGCCGCATCGCCTTGCGGTAGCCCTCGGGGTGCATCATCCCGAAGTTGCGGCGGACCCGCTCGGGGAAGTTGCGGCCCTTCTGCTGGCCCAGGAACATCGTCGTCCGGCCGTTCCAGGTCCCGACGCCGCCCACCAGCGCCGCGTCGTCGGCTCCCAGCCGGTCGCCGTGGTACTCGACGAAATCGGGTGCCAGCCGCCTGATGTAGTCGAGGGCGTACGGCCGCTCGGCGTGGCGCGCCAGCTCGACGACCTGCCAGACGGTCAGCGTTCCCGGTTGGCGCTGCCTCACCGAGGGGGGACGTCCCCCCTGTCGGCCGTGCTCGGCAAAGCCTGCGCGCGGCCTACCCCCCTGGTGTACATGTCCACCAGGTGGACGAGCAGGGGCCGAAGCTCCACCCGCGGGACCACCATGTCGACCTGCCCGTGCTTGAGCTGGAAGTCGGCCGTCTGGAAGTCGGGGGGCAGGTCGGCGTAGGTCGCCTGCTTGATGACCCGCGGCCCGGTGAAACCGATCTTGGCCTCCGGTTCGGCGATGTTCACGTCGCCGAGCAGTGCCAGCGAGGCCGCGGTTCCGCCGTAGGTGGGGTCGGTCAGCACGCAGAAGTAGGGAAGGCCCGCGGCGTGAAGCCGGCCGACGGCACCGTTCGCCTTGGCCATCTGCATCAGCGCGAGCACCCCCTCCTGCATCCGGGCTCCACCTGAGGCTGCGACCAGGATGTAGGGCAGGCGTTCGGAGGCCGCTGCCTCGAGCCCCCGGGCGAGGCGCTCGCCGGCGACGATGCTGAGGGTCCCGCC
>DATCOZ010000023.1:0-3404 GCA_036564345.1 Candidatus Dormiibacterota bacterium
CTTCGACGTCCGCGACGCCGACAACACCTACTTCGCCGGGATATGGCTCGAGGCAGGCACCAGCAATCACCGCGTGATCAACAACATCGTGCGCGACAACGGCGAGGGCTTGGCGCTGGGCAACGGGGCCGCCGGCCAGACAGTGGTTCGGTTCAACTTCTTCGACGCCAACAACTCGGTGTACGGGAACGGGATTGCGGCCGATCTGGGGCCGACCCAGAACGTGCTCATCGACCGCAACCGGTTCCGCGATCACGCGAACTCAGGAGTGATCTTCCAGTCGACCTCGCCGGTGACTGGCTTCAACAACAACGTGCAGATCGTCAACAACCAGTTCGAGAACACCAGCCCCGACGACGCTTTCAACGAGAACAGCATCGTTCTGCTGTCGACCCTAAACGCGGTGATCCAGGGCAACACGTTCAGCAACAACGCCAACAACGCCGTGACGCTGCTTGGGGCGAACCAGAACGTCAGTGTGGTCGGCAACACGATCAGCGGCGCGGGGTTCTCGGCGGTTCGCATCAAGGCCTGCTCGGCTTCTGAGTGCGGCACGCAGTGGGACCCGAACACCAACGTGTCCGTCACCGGTAACTCGTTGACCGGAACCCACGAGGTGGGCAACGATGGCGCCGGAATCAAGATCGCCCTCGACGGCTACGCCGGCACCCTCCAGGCCCACTTCAACCGCATTGCGGGCAATGACCGTGGAATCGAGCTCAACGACTCCGGCGAGTCGGTCGACGCCGAGAACAACTGGTGGGGCTGCAACGCCGGGCCCGGTGCGGCCGGTTGCGATCCGATCGTCTCGGTGGGGTCGGTCGACGCGAGCCCACAGCTGGTGCTCGGGGTCAGCGCGGCTCCAGCGACGATTCCGGTCGGCGGCACCTCCACCGTGACCGCGAGCCTGGCTCAGAACTCCGCCGGGACAACCCCCGCAGGGAACAATTTCCCCGCCGGTGTTCCGATTGGCCTCTCGGCCACCTTCGGAACGATCGCCAGCCCGGTGGCCACGGCCTCGCCGAATGCGACGAGCATTTTCCAGGCCGGATCGAATCCCGGTACGGCCAGCATCTTTGCCGCGCTCGACAACCAGTCGGTGAGCACCCCGGTGCAGATCACCAGCGCTGCACTCGCCGAGCGTCCATCCACTCGCTGCCAGCATCGCAAGATCGGCGACAGCGGCCCGGACTTCCTCAGCGGCACCACCGAGGGTGACCGCATCAAGGGCAAGGGCGGAGACGACAACCTCCGCGGCAAGGCCGGGGACGACTGCCTCAGCGGAGGAACTGAGAACGACAGACTCAACGGCGGGTCCGGGGAGGATCTGCTGAAGGGCGGGGCCGGTAACGACGCGATCTATGCCAGGGACGGTGAGCCCGACAGGGTCCGCTGTGGCTTCGGCATCGACGTGGCCGTTGTGGACGCGCAGGACACTGTCAAGGCCTGCGAGACCGTCCACCGGCCCTGAATTTCGATCCCTGCCGTGAGGCAGGCCCCGCGCCGTCGCTCGGCGGCGGATCGATGTCCTCAGGCATGGTCATGCTTAGTTTTCGGGGCTGATCTCAACAAAAGTCCAACAATTCCCTATTGAAAATTAAGTAGTGGCTGTGTATCTTCCCTGGCCGTCGCTACGGCGACGTGCCTTCCCAAAGCTTCAATTGGCGTTCTCAAAGCAGGGAAGCCGAGGGATGGTTCCGGTCCAAGCTGAGGCCGATTGGGGATTTGAAGCGCGCTGGGCGCCCTGATGCGGGGCGCTTTCGCGTTTCTGGGGCCTTTGCCGTGCGAGGCGGCGCGCTATTCTTCGCCGAGTTCCGGCGCGCCCCGCGCCCGGAACGTTTTTCTGTAACGGCGTCCCCTAGGAGAAATGGCTCGCGGAGAGGTACGCATCGCGGTGACGCTTGCATGCGAAGACTGCAAGCGCCGCAACTACCAGACCAACAAGTCCCGGCGAAACAGCCCGGACCGAATCGAGCTGCGCAAATTCTGCCGCTGGTGCGGCCGCCACACTCCGCACAAGGAGACCCGTTAGAGATGGCCAAGACGCGCGCGCAGCGCAAGGCCGAGAGACGCGCCCGCGAGGCGCAGGAGCAGCGCCAGGCGAAGGCATCGCCCGACGGTCTCGCCGAGGCGCAGCACAACACCCAAGTGCCGGAGTCCGGCGACATCGCCGAGATAAAGGCGGTGGAGGTCGGTATGGCGGCTGGCGCCCCCGAGGCCGAGCTGGAGACACCCGACGCCCCGAAAACCACCCGCGCCGAGCGCCGCGCCGCCGAGCGAGACCAGAAGGACGCTGAGAAGCGGGCTCGCGAGGACCAGAAGCGCAAGGAAAGCGAGCGCTTGGCGAAGAAGGAGAAGCAGGCCTCCGGGGAACGTCAGCGCGGCGCCGTGGTTGGGTTCATCGCCTCCTGTTGGGCAGAGCTGAAGAAGGTCCAGTGGCCGGATCGGGATACCCTGGTGCAGGCCTCGACCGTGACGGTCGTCTTTGTCGCGGTAGCCGCCGCCTACCTCGGCGCCCTGGATGCGCTCTTCAACTGGATGATCAAGCAGATCCTCTGATGTATCGCTGGTACGTAATAAACACCTACTCGGGCCACGAGAACAAGGTCAAGCACAACCTCGAGCACCGGGTGCAGACGATGGGCCAGGAGCGCCAGGTCCGTCAGGTTGTCGTGCCCACCGAGCAGGTGTCCGAGCTCAAAGACGGCCAGAAGATTCAGACCGAGAAGCGGACCATGCCCGGATACGTGCTGGTCAACATGGAGATGTCAGACGACGCCTGGGGCCTGGTCAAGAACACCCCCGGGGTGACCGGGTTCGTCGGAGCGCGGAACAAGCCCGTCGCGCTGTCGAAGCCCGAGGTCGACCGGCTTCTGCATCGCGAGACCGCTGAGCGGCCGCGCACCCAGGCGCAGTTCTCGATCGGTGAGCAGGTCAAGGTCATCTCCGGGCCCCTGTCCGATTTCTCCGGCGAGATCGCGGAGATCAACGAGGACGCCGCCAAGCTCAAGGTGCTGGTCTCGATCTTCGGCCGCGAGACCCCGGTCGAGGTCGGCTACGACCAGGTCAAAAAGATCTAAATAACGGGGATGTAACGCCGAAAAGGCGCGCCTAGACTCTCTTTCCGAGCAGGGAGAGGGTCGTTGATCGCACGCAGGACTATTTGGGCAATCGCCTTGACGGGTTTGCTCTTCCTATTGGCGCCCGCCGCGGCTGGAGCGGCGCTTCGCTTCGCCGCTCCGGGCGGCGGGGGCACGGCCTGCACCGAGGCCGCTCCCTGCGACATCCAGACCGCGGTCGAGGCGCCTGCGGTCACCGACGGCGACGAAGTGGTCCTGCTCGCTGGCACCTACAGCACCGGAACCGACCCGCTGGTGGCCAGCGACGCGATCTCTATCCATCCG
>DATCOZ010000057.1:0-2013 GCA_036564345.1 Candidatus Dormiibacterota bacterium
CAGCAGTCGGCCAGCGCGACCGGCGAGCCATGGCTCGGGCCAGACCTGCTGCAGGCAGTCGAGCGTTCGGGAGCCCGCAGCGTGCTGGTGTGTCCCATCGGCTTTGTTGCCGACCACCTGGAGATCCTCTACGACCTCGACGTCGAGGCTCAGCAATTCGCCCGCGAGAGGGGACTCGAGGTCAGCCGAACGGCATCCTTCAACGACCGCCCGGAGTTCATCCGGGCCCTGGCGGCGGTCACCACCGACGCCCTGGCCGAGGCGGGCTGGACGCCGCCCGTCTCAGTGAGCGTCCACTAAGGGGAGCCACGTTCAGTATGGCGATTTGTGACGGCCGGATGCGAGTTGAAGCGAACGGGAAGATCAATTCGCAGGAGCGAGTTCGAGCGGAGGCGCAGTAACGGCCGGTTTTGGCGCCACCCCTAACCGGACATCGAACTTTCGAGTTGGCAGTGCCGTCTGCACTCGGTCGTCGAGCGGCTGAGGACGAACCCCAGCTCAGGAAATCGAGCAGCGGTTTCGTAATATCGCCTCAGCAAAGACACAGGACTGTATAGGCGTCCACTCAAGTTCAATTTGGGGCGCGTCAACCGGGCGACGATTCCATGAGGGTCCATGAGCGTCCCCTGCTGTCCATGGCGGTGGCTGTCGCGTTGGCTGTCGCGAACCGAGCCGTCTGAACCTCGACCCGCGGTTCTTCGCCGTCGGTCGCTGCGGCGGGCCATCACAGACTCATTGTCAAGACGGCGAAGAGGCACTTATGTCACGGCGCGGCCAGCCGCGAGCCTCAGCTCGTCGCGCCCACTCCACAATGACGTCTCCGGTGGTACCGCGAATGCTGTTGGAAGCCCAATTCCGATCTTCATGGCTGCTCTCCAGTACCTGCCGGGAGCCGACAGTAAGTCCGAATATGGGTGACCCCCTCGGGCTGATGCCGGGCTGGGGGTACGGAAAGGGGACCTACTTTGATCACAGCCCGCCGAAGCGGTCCCGACCGGCGGCCAGGATCAGCTCCAGGCAGCAATCGGTGGAGATCGCCGTGCTGTCCACCACCAGGTGATAGTGCCGGGGATCGGCCCAGTCGGCGCCGTAGAAATGTCGCATGTAGGCGGCCCGCGCCGCGTCCGTTATGCGAAGGGCTTCGGCGGCCTCGCGCTCGGTGAGGTCGAGCGCCCGCATGGCCTGGCGGATCCGGGATTGCGGCGGACCGTCCAGGCGCACGTGGAGGGCGCTGGGCTCGTCGCGCAGGATGAGGGCGGCGCCCCGCCCGAGCACCACCGCCTTTCGCAGAGGATCTGCCAGCGAGCGGATGACGGCCTCCGTCTCGCGTTTGTAGACCGCGTCGTCGAGCACCTCTACCGCCACTGGCATACCCGCCAGTGGGACCATAGGCAGCCCCAGCTGAGAGAAGACCGCTGCCAATCCATGCTCGCGGCGCTCGTCGTGCAGCAGCGCCTCCTGGAGCGGAATCGAGAGACGCTGCGCGACCTCCAAGGGAATGGCCCGGTCGAACAGTTCCCAGCCCAGGCGCTGCGCGATCTCCGTGGCCACCGCTGAGCCACCAGCTCCGAAGCTCCCGGAGATTGTGATGATCGGCATCAGCCAAACCTCCTGACCACTGCTACGTTCCGAGTGTACGCGCGAGGAAGTCGAGCACCTGCTCCCAGGCGTCGTCCGCCGCCTCCGGCCGGTAGGTGGGCCGGGAGTCATTGAAGAAGGCATGGGGAGCGCCCTCGTAGACGTGGTGCTCGAAGGTCCTTCCAGCCTGTGGGGTTTCAAAATGACGGCTGCGCGGCCTCCCAGGTCGTTGAGGGGATGAAATCGGTCTGAGACAGCACCAGGGTAGTCCGGGCGCCACCTCGGGCGCCGAAGCGAACTCGATCGCGGAAAGGCTCGTGAAGACTATCCGCGGGGAGTGTCTCAACCACGTCATCATGGTCAGCGAGGGTCATCTCCGAAGGGTGCTGGCTGAGTTCTTGGACTACAACCATGACTGCCCGCACCGAACGCCCT
>DATCOZ010000099.1:0-12351 GCA_036564345.1 Candidatus Dormiibacterota bacterium
CGCGAGCTCCTCCGGGACGTTGGCCACGACACTGGCCGCGGTGATCGTATCGTCGGCGACCGAGCAGCCGAGCGCGGCCAGGATGTCGAGCATCACCGCGGTGTCGGTGACCTCCGCCAGGTTGTGCACCGTGACCGGCTCGGAGGTCAGCAGGCAGGCGGCCAGGATCGGCAGCGTCGCGTTCTTGGAGCCCCCGATGCAGATCCTGCCGGACAGCTCCCGGCCGCCCCGCACCCGGAGAACGTCGTCCTTCGGGCGCCCTGCCAAGCGTATAACCCTAGCCGCCTCCACGACGGATGCGGGCGAGCCGTAGACGCTCCTCCGCCATCACCAGCTCCTGCTCCAGCGAGCGCCTCTCGGAGTCCTCGTGGACCTGCCCGGCCAGCCGCTCGACGATCGCCTTGCGGGCGGCCTCGGCCCGCTCCAGGTTGATCTCGCTCGCGTGCTCAGCGATGTCGGCCAGGATGGTGAGACGCTCCGGCAGCACTTCCAGGAAGCCACCGCCGACGAAGATGTGCTCGCTCCCCCCGCCAGTCTTGTCGATCCGGACCTCACCGGGTGCGAGCACCGCAAGCAGCGGCGAATGGTGAGGCAGGATGCCGAGCTCGCCCTCCAGGCTGCGGCACTTGACGAAGTCGGCGTCACCCTCGAAAAGGGAACGTTCGACGCTGACGACGCGGACCGGGATGGGCATTACTTTCGGCTGTCTCCCGCTATCCCTTCTTCTTCATCTCTTCGCCGACCTCGCGGGCCTCGTCGATCGTCCCGACCAGGTAGAAGGCCTGCTCGGGCAGGTCGTCGTGCTTTCCCTCGAGGATCTCCTTGAAGCCGCGCACGGTCTCCTTGACGGGAACGTAGCGGCCCTCCTTGCCGGTGAACTTCTCTGCCACGAAGAACGGCTGGGAGAGGAAGCGCTGGATCTTCCGCGCCCGCTGGACGGCCAGCTTGTCATCCTCCGACAGCTCCTCCATGCCGAGGATGGCGATGATGTCCTGCAGCTCCTTGTAGCGCTGCATCGTCCGCTTCACGCCCTGGGCCACGTCGTAGTGCTCCAGGCCGACGTAATTAGGGTCGATGTAGCGGCTGGTCGAGTCGAGCGGGTCGACCGCGGGGTAGATGCCGATGTCAGTCAGGGCCCGGTTCAGGGTGACGGTCGCCCCGAGGTGGGCGAAGGTCGTCTGGATGGCGGGGTCGGTCATATCGTCGGCGGGGACGTAGATGGCCTGGACGGAGGTGATCGATCCCTTCTTGGTCGATGTGATCCGTTCCTGGAGCATGCCCATCTCGGTCGCCAGGGTGGGCTGGTAGCCGACCGCGGAGGGCATCCGGCCGAGCAGCGCGGAAACCTCGGCGCCGGCGAGCATGTAGCGGAAGATGTTGTCGACGAAGAGGAGGACGTCGGCGCCCTCGGTGTCGCGGAAGTACTCCGCCATGGTCAGGCCGGAGAGGGCCACGCGGGCGCGGGCGCCGGGCGGCTCGTTCATCTGGCCGAACACGAGCGAGGTCTGGGGGAGGACGCCGGAGTCCTCCATCTCCCGGTACATGTCGTTCCCTTCGCGGGTCCGCTCGCCCACGCCGGCGAAAACGGAGCGGCCCTTGTGCTCCTGGGCGATGTTCCGGATCAGCTCCTGGACGATGACCGTCTTGCCGGTTCCGGCGCCTCCGAAGAGGCCGATCTTGGAGCCCTTGACGAAGGTGCAGATGAGGTCGATGACCTTGATCCCGGTCTCCAGGATCTCGACCGTCGTCTGCTGGTCGTCGACCGCCGGCGCCGCTCGGTGGATCGGCCAGCGCTCGGCGCCGGACGGAGTCGGCTCGTCATCGATCGACTCTCCGACCACATTGAACATCCGGCCCAGCGTCTCGACGCCGACCGGCACCATGATCGGCGAGCCCGTCGCGGTGACCTTGTCACCCCGCCGGAAGCCGTCGGTGGTGTCCATCGCGATGCAGCGGACCGAGTTGTCCCCGATCTCCTGCTCGACCTCCATGATCACCTTCCGGCCGTCGCGGGGATGGACCACCACCGCGTGCAGGATGTGGGGCAGCTTGCCGGTCGGGAACTCGACGTCGACGACGGCGCCGATCACCTGGCTGACCATCCCGTCGGCGCCCGTCGCGGCTGCCGTCCGGTCCTTGACCTTTGCCATTCCTTCTCCTTAGCTCCCTGACGAGCGAAGCGCCTCGGCCCCGCTCACGATCTCCATCAATTCGGTTGTGATCATCGCCTGCCGCACCTTGTTCATGAACAGGGTCAGGGAGTCGATGAGCTCCCCCGCCGCGTCGGTGGCGTTCTGCATCGCGATCATGCGCGCCGACCACTCACTTGCCTTGTTCTCCAGAACCGCCTGGAACACCTGGGTCTCGACGTACCTTGGCAGGAGGGCGTCAAGCACCTCCTCGGCGCCCGGCTCGTAAATGTAGTCCGCCGTCGTGCTCGGCCTTGCACCGCCGGTGCCGCTGGGAGCCTCCGCCTGCTTGGGGATCTCGATCGGCAGCAGGGTCCGGACCGTCGGCTCCTGGCGGAGGGTCGAGATCCACTTCTCGTAGACGAGGAGGACGGTGTCGGCCTCGCCCTTCTCATATTCCTGGAGCGCCACCGTGATGGCGGGCAGGATCGCCGCGAAGGACGGGTAGTCGCCGAGCTCGCTGGCGTCGGCCACGATGTCTCGCCCGAATCGGGACAGGAAGTCGCGGCCCTTCTTGCCGATCGTCACCCAGCGGCCCGTCAGCTGGTTGTCGAGCAGGTACCGGTTGGCCGCTCGCAGCGCGTTCACGTTGATCGCACCGCAGAGCCCCTTGTCGGTGGTCACCAGGACCACGACCGCGCGCTTACCCTCCCGCCGCTGGAGAAACGGGTGCTTGTACTCGGTCGCCAGCTCCGAGGTGGTCGCCAGGACCTCGAGCATCTTGTCGGCGTAAGGCCTCGCCGTCTGGACGGCTTGCTGGGCGCGGCGCAGCTTGGTCGCCGCGACCACCTGGTACGCCTTGGTGATCTTCTTCGTGTTCTGGATCGAGCGGATGCGACCGCGTATGTCGCGGAGGGATGGCAAGGGCTACCTCTTCCTTTTCGTGGTTTCCCGGCGCGCGGTGGCCGCCGCCTTCGGCTTGCTGCTCTGCTTGCTCGCGCCGGACGCGCTTCCGCCGCTCTTGGCGCCGGTCGCGGGCGCGGCCTTGGCGTCGCTCGCTGGCGCGGCCTCGCCATCGGTCGTCCGTCGCGGCGCGGCGCGCCGATCGGCCTGCCGCCGTTCCTCTTCCTTACGGTCCGCGTCGGCCTCGCGGCTGCGGCGCTCCGCCTGGCGGCGCTCCTCGCTCTTGCGGCGCTCCTCCTCGGCCTTCCCTTCCGTCTCGGCCGCGCCGGCGCCGGCCTTGGCCGGCTCTGCCTTCGCGTCCTTGTCCTCACCGTCGGTCTTTTCGCCGGCCTCGTCCTTCGTCTTGTCGGCGGCTTCGGTGCCCTCGACCCCGAACTGCCGGTTGAACGCCTTGACCGCCTTCTCGAGCTGCTTCAGGAGGTCGTCGTCGAGCGCCTTCTTGGTCTCGATCGAGCTCAGCAGCTCCTTGTGGTCGGCGCGCAGGAAGCGGGCGAAGCCCTCCTCCCACTCCTTCACCTTGGCGACGGGGACCTTGTCGAGGTGGCCGTTGGTGCCCGCCCAGATCTCGGCTACCTCGAGTCCCAATGACATCGGGGAGTACTGCGCCTGCTTCAGCAGCTCGGTGAGGCGGCCGCCCCGCTCAAGCTGGTCGCGGGTTGCCTTGTCGAGGTCGGAGGCGAACTGGGCGAAGGCGGCCAGCTCGCGGTACTGGGCGAGCTCCAGCTTCATCCGGCCGGCCACCTGGCGCATCGCCTTGGTCTGGGCGTCGCCGCCGACCCGGGAGACCGAGATGCCCACCGAGATCGCTGGCCGGATGCCGGAGTTGAAGAGGTCGGACTGGAGGTAGATCTGGCCGTCGGTGATCGAAATGACGTTGGTCGGGATGTAGGCGGAGACGTCGTTGGCCTGGGTCTCGATGACCGGCAGCGCGGTCAGCGAGCCACCCCCGTTGGCCTTGTTCATCTTCGCCGCCCGCTCGAGCAGCCGGGAGTGGAGGTAGAAGACGTCGCCCGGGTAGGCCTCGCGGCCCGGCGGCCGGCGCAGGTTGAGGGACATCTCGCGGTAAGCCCAGGCGTGCTTGGTGAGGTCGTCATAGCAAACCAGCGCCTCCTGGCCCTGGTCCATGAAGTACTCGCCCATGGCGCAGCCGGCATAGGGCGCGATGTAGCTGAGTGTGGCCGGCTCCGATGCGGTGGCGGCAACGATGATCGTGTACTCGAGCGCGCCGTTCTCCTCGAGGATGGCGGCGGTGCGGGCGATCGAGGCCGCGTTCTGGCCGATCGCGACGTAGATGCAGAAGAGGTTCTGCCCCTTCTGGTTGATGATCGTGTCGAGCAGGATCGCGGTCTTGCCGGTCTGCCGGTCGCCGATGATCAGCTCACGCTGGCCGCGGCCGATCGGAATCATGGCGTCGATCGCCTTGATGCCGGTCTGGACCGGGGTGTCGACCCGCTGGCGGGTGATCACGCCGGCGGCCACCCGCTCGACCGGGGCCGTCTTCTTGGTGTTGATCGGGCCCTTGCCGTCGAGCGGCTCGCCGAGCGGGCTGACCACCCGGCCGAGCAGCTCGGGGCCGACCGGCACCTCGACGATGCGGCCGGTCGTCTTCACCTGGTCGCCCTCCTGGAGATGCTCGTAGGGCCCCATGACCACGGCCCGCACCTGTTCCTCCTCGAGGTTCAGGGCCATGCCGTAGACGTCACCGGGGAACTGCAGGAGCTCGCCCGCCATCGCTCCCCGAAGGCCGTAGATCTGGGCGATCCCGTCGCCGACGCTGATGATCCGCCCGACCTCGGACGTGACCAGCTCGGCCTTGAAATCCTTGAGCCGTGACTTGATTACGTCGGTGATGTCCTGCGAACCGATGCTCAACTTCTCATTTTCCTTTCTGTGGTCACTTGACGAGAACCTTGCGGCGGAGCTGGTCGAGCCGCCCCGCGACGCTGGCGTCGGTGAGCCGGTCGCCGACCTGGAGGAGAAGGCCGCCGAGGATCGACGGGTCGACCTGGGCGACCAGGCGGACGTCCTTCCCGAGCTGCGTCGAGAGGTCTTCGGCGAGCTTCTCGCGCTCCGCCTCGGAGAGCGGGATCGCCGTCGTCACGCTGGCGCGAACCCTCCCCGCGGCTTCATCGGCGAGGACCTCGTAGTGCTCGACGATCTCGTCGATCCGGTCGACCCGCCGGCTCGCGACGAGCAGCCGCATCAAGTTCAAAGCCTGCGGTCCGATGCCGGGCAGGTCGAGCGCGTCGACCGCCCTCAGCCGAGTCTCGGCCGACACGCTCGGATTGGCGATGATCGCCCGAGCGCTGGCATCGTCGAGGACTGCGCGGATCAGCACCAGCTCGCGCGACCACTGCTCGACCTTGCCCTCCTCGGAGGCCAGCTCGAAGATCGCCTTCGCGTAGCGGTTAGCGCTTCCCGCCAACCCCGATCTCCTCAATTGCCTTTTCGATCAGACGCTTATGCGACTTGACGTCGAGCGCCTCGCCGACGACTTTCTCGGTGACCGCGACGACGATGTCGGCGACCTGGGCGCGAACTGACTCAACGGCCTGCTGCCGCGCTGCCTCGATGTCCTTGACCGCCTTCTCGACCTGGCGGCCGGCCTCCTCCTCACCCTTGGCCTTCAGCTCCTCACGAAGCTGCTCGGCCGACCTGGCAGCCCCCGCGATGATCTCCTCCGCCTGGGCTCGGGCGTCGTTGAGCTTGGCCTCCGCCTCCTTCAGCCGCTCCTCGGCCTCGGCGCGCTCCTTGGCCGCGGTCTCGAGCGCGTCGGCGATCGCCTTCTGCCGCGCCGTTGCGGCCTTCTCGATCGCCGGGTAGGCGTATTTCCAAAGGACGGCCAGCATCACCAGGAAGGCGACCAGCTCGATGAAGAAGGTGCCGTTGATTGTGATTACGCTGGCCGGATCCGTTGCCAGGAACAAGGTCACTTGACCTGGGCTGCGACATAGAAGATGAAGAGGCCGATGGCGAGGGCGAGGTTGATGAAGTACATGCCCTCGACGAGGCCGACGACGATCCAGAAAGTTGTCATGAGCCGGCCCTGGGACTCGGGTTGGCGCGCCGTCCCGGCGATGACGGCGCTGCCGACGAGGCCGTCGCCGAAGGCTGCTCCGACGACACCCCCACCAAGCGCGAGTCCCGCGGCTATCAGAGCCCCGGCGAGGGCGATTGCATGGTTCATACGACTCCTCCTTTAGTGCGCCGCCTGCGGATGGGCCTCTTCCTCGAGACCTTCGCGTGCCAGCTCGAAATAGACGATCGTCAGGAAAGCGAAGATGAAGGCCTGGATCAGGCCGATGAAGCCGACGTCGAAGGCCTTCCAGACCGCGACCAAAAGCACCGAAAGGGCGGCCGACACGCCCGGGATGTAGGGGATCGGGATCGCCGGCACCAGGACGGTCAGCACCCAGAGCATGAGCAGGCCGCCGAAGATGTTCCCGAAGAGCCGGAGGCCGAGCGTGACCGGCTTAGCAACCTCCTCGATGACATTGATCAACAGGAAGAGCGTGTAGCGCATGAACTGCAACCGCGGCGGAAGGTCGAAGGGCTTGGTGAACTTCCTGAGGAAGCCGCGGAAGCCGAGAACCTTGATGCTGTACCACTCCACCACCAGGAAGACGACGATCCCCATCGCCAGGGTCTGGTTGAGGTCGCTTGTGGCCGGGTGAAGCGGCTGCGGCAAAGGCAGGAAGCCGATCCAGTTGGAGACCAGGATGTAGATGAAGAGCGTCATCGCGAGGGGGATGATGAAGGTCGCCTTTTCATCGATATGGGTCTGCTGGCCGCGCACGAAGCCGTAGAAGGTCTCGACCCAGATCTCGATCTTGCCGGGCACACCGGGGGTCATCCGCCGGGCGATGAGGAGCATTACAGCGATGGTGGCCGCGATCGAGATCGCGCTCGAGAGCAGGCTGTCGTAGCTGACCAGGCACAGGCCCGAGGTGCAGCCCGGGATCAGCGGCAAGGTCGGGTGCTCGACCGGGGGAGCCTCGAAGAGGAAGAGAGCGTTCACTGCCGGATCGACTCCCAGGTCGAGGCCGCGACCAGCACGAACTGCGCCGCGGCGACGCCCAGCAGAGTGGCCAAGGGCGCACCCAGAAGGAGCCCGACCACTATCCCGACCACCGACAGCCCGAGCAGCCGCACTGTGCTGGTCGCACGAAAAGGCATCTCAGCCGCCAGCCCGCGCCTCGCCAGCACCGGGTTTACGGAACCGAGCAGGAGGCCGATCGCCAGCCCGGCCGCGACCGGCATCGAGAGGATCGGGTATGCGGCCAGGACCAACAAGGCGAGGAGTGCGGAACCAATCGCCGTTGTGCGGACCGGATCGAGCGCCATCAAATAAACCGCTTGAACCTCACGTAACCGAAGACCACCGCCGACAGGATGCCGAGGGCGAGACCGATCAACAAGAATACCGGCCCCGTATGGGCTACCGCGTCGATCCCCAGCCCGGCGAAGAAGGGCACCAGGAAGGCGGCCGCCAAGCCGACGCCCACGCCCGCGAAGTCGGAGCCGGTCGGCTGCGGCTTCACTCGCCGTCGGGCGCCGGGAGGAGGCGCCGGAAGCCGGGAACGGGCACGCGGCGGGTGACGTCCTGGATCTTTTCGCCGGCGACGGTGGAGAGCCCGACGAGGAGCAGGACCACCACCACGATCCAGATCCGCTGGTGGCCGAACAACATCAGCCCGATGGAGCCGAGGAGCGCCGTGGCGCCGTAGAAGAGGAGGCAGGTCTGCGGCTGGGTCAGCCCGAAGTCGAGCAGCTGGTGGTGGATGTGACGGCTGTCGGCGTGGGCGATCGAGAGGCCCGCACGGCGGCGCCGGATGATCGCCCAGGCGGTGTCGGCGATCGGCACCGCGAGCGCGATCAGGGGGACGGCGAGGGCGAAGCCGACCGCGACCTTGGCGACACCGATCACCGAGAGCAGACCGAGCGCCAGTCCCAGGAAGCTGCTTCCCGAGTCGCCCATGAAGACCTTGGCAGGGTGGAAGTTGTAGATCAGGAAGCCGAGGCAGGCGCCGGCCAGCGCCGCTGCCAGGATCACCACGTTCTCGTCGCTGCCTTTGCTGATCGCCGCGGCCGCCAGGATCCCGGCCACGATCGCCACCACGCCGGCGGCCAGTCCGTCCACACCGTCGAGCAGGTTGATCGTGTTCTGCATTCCGAGCAGCCAGAGCAGCGTCAGCGGATAGGAGAGGAGGCCGAGCTGGACGGTGTGGTTGCCGAAGAGCGTGAAGAAGGTGATGTTCAGCCCGAACACGAACACGGCAAGCAGGCCGAGGCCCGCCTCGATCGCGAGCTTCGACCAGGGCGGCATCTGGAAGCGGTCGTCGTAGGTGAAGATGAGGGTCGTCAGCCCACAGAGCGTGAGCATCCCGACCACGCGCCAGTCCCTGACCCCGAGGTACCAGGCGACGGCGCCCGCGAAGGCGAGATAGAGGGCCCAGCCACCCAGCATCGGCGTCGGCGTGAGGTGGATGTGCCGGCCGCCGGGCGCCGCGACGAAGCCGGTCCGCCTGGCCAGCCACATCGCCGCCGGTGTCAGGACGATGGTGGCCGCGCCGGCCAGCACGAAGGGGCCGAACGCGGGGATCAGGCTGGAGGCGAGGTGGGCGAGGAAGCCGCGGCTGAAGAACGCGTCGAGAAAGATCGGCTCCATTCGGCCCCGCTCAGCTGAGCGAGTAGGGGAGCGGGAAGCGGCGGGCGAGGTCGAGGGTGCGCTCGCGGATGCGGTCGAGGTTGGCCCGGTCCTCCAGCCCCTCGATCAGGTCCGCGACGCAGTCACCGATCTCCCGCATCTCCTCCGGCCCCATCCCGCGCGTGGTGACGCTCGGCGTTCCCAGGCGAACCCCGCTCGGGTTGAACTTGGACCCCTCGTCGAAGGGGATCGAATTCCGGTTGACGGTGATCCCGACCGTGTCGGCGACGTCCTGGACCGGGCGCCCCTTGAGCCCCTTCGGCCGCAGGTCGATGAGCATCAGGTGGTTGTCGGTGCCGCCGCTGACCAGCCGCAGCCCGCGCTCCTGGAGCCGGCCGGCGAGCACCCTGGCGTTGGCGACCACCTGCGCCGCGTACTCCCTGAAGGAGGGCTTGAGGGCCTCGCCGAAGCAGACGGCCTTGGCCGCGATCGCGTGCATCAACGGTCCGCCCTGGCTGCCCGGGAACACGGCGCTGTCGATCGCCTTGGCGTGCGCCTCGTCGCACAGGATCATCCCGCCCCACGCCCCGCGCAGGGTCTTCTGGGTCGTTGTGGTGACGATCGGGCTGTGGGGCACCGGGCTGGGATAGGCGCCGCCGGCGGCGAGGCCGGCGAAATGCGCCATGTCGGTGACCATGGTCGCCCCGACGCTGTCCGCGATCTCGCGCATCCGGGCGAAGTCGATGATCCTCGGGTAGGCGCTGTAGCCCACCATCAGCATCTTCGGGCGGACCTCTTCGGCCCGCTTCTGGACGACGTCGTAATCGATCAGCTCGGTCTCCCGGTCGACGCCGTAGGAGTGGATCTCGTAGAGCTTGCCGCTGAAGTTCGCGGGGCTTCCGTGGGTCAGGTGACCGCCCTGGTCGAGGTCCATGCCCATGACCCGGTCGCCGGGCTGGCAGACGGCGAAGTAGACGGCCAGGTTGGCCTGGCTGCCGGCGTGCGGCTGGACGTTGACGTGCTCGGCGCCGAAGAGCTGCTTGGCCCGCTCGATCGCAAGCAGCTCGATCTCGTCCATGACCTCGCAGCCGCCGTAGTACCGCTTGCCCGGGTAGCCCTCGGCGTACTTGTTCGTCAACAGCGTGCCGAGCGCCTCCAGGATCGGGGCGCTGGCGAGGTTCTCGCTCGGGATCAGCTCGAGGGTGTCGCTCTGGCGCCGGTACTCCTTGAGGATGAGCCCCGCGACGGTGGGGTCGGCCTTCTCCAGGGCGCGGAGGTTGAGGGTCGTCTCGATCACACGACAAGCCTATCTCTCGTAGAGTGGCGGCGGCATGGGTGCCGCGATCAGCGTCTGCCCGGCAGCCAAGGTCGATGGCCCGATCGACCGGGTCTGGGCGATTTTGCTCGACAGCGAGAACTATGGCGAGTGGGCCGACGCCCGCTTCACCCGCTTCGATCCTCCCGGGCCCGCCGTGCCCCGCCAGTTGATGGAGGCGGACACGCGCGAGCTGGGCCTGACCTTCAAGGTCCGCCTGCGAATCGAGTCGATCGATCCGGCCAGGCACCAGGTGGTCTTCAACGTGGACCTCCCCTTCGGAGTCAGGGAGCGGACGACCATCACCTCGGTCCCGATCGACGAGGGGACGACGCGGGTGCAATTCGGTTGAGACTTCACCTTCCCGCCAGGTTGGCGGGGACGGTTGCTGGCGATGCTGATCGGACCACGCCTGGAGCCGGACGTTACGGATTCACTGCGCCGGCTGAAGGAGGCCGCCGAGAGCTAGAGGTGCTCGTCGTCGCCCAAGAGGTGGGAGCTGATCGCCCCCTCCCGGATGACGGTCAGCTCCTGGCCCGGCAGCAGCGCGATCACGGTCGACGGTTCACCGCCGGGGGCCCGGCCGCCGTCCAGGACGCCCGCCAGGCCCGGCAGCCGGGACGCTTCCTCCGCGGTCATCGCCGGCGGCTCCCCATGCCGGTTCGCGCTCGTCGTGAAAAGGGGGCCGGCGACACGCAGCAGCTCCAGGGCCAGCGGGTGGTCGGGGATCCGGACTCCGAGCGTCCCCTCCGCCGCCGGCAGTACCAGCGTCAGCGGCCCCGGCCACCAGCGCTGCATATACCAGCGGGCGCGCCGGTCGACAGCGACGAAAGCCTCCGCCTGGGCCGGCTCGGCGACCATCAGGATCAGGGGAAGCTCGGCGGGACGGCCCTTCAGCGCATCGATCTTCGACTCGCCACCGGGCAGGACGGCGAGGCCGTAGACGGTGTCGGTTGGAAAAGCGATGACGCCCCCGGCCCTCAGGGCGGCAACAGCCGAAGCTAGATCCACGCTTCGAGCACCCGGTCATGGCCGCCGAGGTCCTTGAGCAGCTTCCAACCGGCAAAGCCTGCCACCTTCAGGTCGGCGGTGATGGCGGGGTCGATCTCGAGCAGTGCGATCCCTCCCGGAGCGAGCAGCGTCGGAGCCGCCTCGAGCAGGCGGTTGACGAGACGCGCGCCCCCGAAGAGAGCGATACCGGGCTGTGCTGTCACCGCGGCGGGGAGAGCGGTCCCCTCGATGAGGTAGGGAAGGTTGGCCAGCAGCGCTTCATAAGGCCCGGTCAGCGGCTCGGCCAGGTCGCCCGCCAGAAACCGAACCCGGTCCCCCACCCCCAGCCGATCAGCATTCTCGGCCGCGACCGCGAGCGCCGCCTCGCTGATGTCCGTCGCGTCAACCGTGGCCTCGCTGAGGTAGTGGGCGACGGCGACGGCGATGCAGCCGGAGCCGGTCCCGACGTCGGCGAAGCGGAGCGCACCGCCGGCCCCCCGGAGTCGACCCCACTCCACCGCCCGCTGGACGAGCACCTCGGTGTCCGGGTTGGGCACCAGGACGTCGGGCGTCACGATGAAGTCGAGAGCCATGAACTCGCGGTGACCGGTCAGGTAGGCCACCGGCTCGCCCTTGCCGCGGCGGCCGGTCAGCTCCCGGTACGGCGCCAGCTGCAATTCCTCGAGCGGGCGGTCGAACTGCAGGTAGAGGTCCAGGCGGCGGAGGCCGAGGACGTGGGCGAGGAGCACCTCCGCGTCAAGCCGGGGCGACTCGGAACCGTGCGTCTCGAGGTACCCGGTGGCTCTCCGGAGGACCTCGATGAGGGTCAAGCGGGCCTGTGGCCGTTACCGTCGTCGCCGCTCAGCTGCGCGGCGCGCTCGGCGCTGATGAGGGCGTCGACGATCTCCTCCAGCTCGCCCTGCATGACGCGGTCGAGCCTGTAGAGGTCGAGGTTGATCCGGTGGTCGGTGACCCGGTTCTCCTTGAAGTTGTAGGTGCGGATTTTCTCCGAACGGCTCCCGGTCCGGACCATGGTCCGCCGCTGCGCGTCCTGCTCGGCGTGCTGCTCGGCCAGCTTGCGCTCGTAGAGCCTTGCCCTGAGCACCTTCATCGCCTTGTCACGGTTCTTGAGCTGCGACTTCTCGTCCTGGATGGAGACGACCATACCGGTCGGCAGGTGGGTGATCCGGATCGCCGAGTAGGTCGTGTTGACGCTCTGGCCTCCAGGGCCGGTCGAGGTGGACGTCTCGACCTTGATGTCCTTCTCGGGCAGCTCGACCTCGACCGCGTCCGCTTCCGGCATCACG
>DATCOZ010000100.1:0-2073 GCA_036564345.1 Candidatus Dormiibacterota bacterium
TTTTCGAACCGCGAGATCGCGGCCGAGGTCCACCTCAGCGAGAACACGATCAAGACCCACGTCCAGGAGATCTTCCGCAAGCTCGACGTGCACAACCGCGTGGAGGCGGTGATGACGGCGACCAAGAACAACTGGCTCTGATCCCAGCGGGGGCCTCCTGAGCGCAGCCGACTTCGATTCTTTGTGTTTCCGTCCCGTTCCAGCTGATCTCCAGAGGTGTTCAGCTAAGCATCGGCCATATCTGCTGAGGTGACCGTTGGCCGATCCCTTTCACCGGATCGGGTGGCGAGGTTTCACCCGACCTGATGAGGAAGGGGTGTGTGGGCCAACCTAGGCTGTTTGGTGGAGGTGGCCAATGTTTCCAGCCGCGTTTGATTACCACGCCCCGGCGACCCTCGACGAAGCCCTCGGCCTGCTCGCCGAGAAGGGCGACGAGGCCAAGGTGATGGCCGGGGGGCAGAGCCTGATCCCGCTCCTCAAGCTTCGCTTCGCGTCCCCCGCCCTGGTCGTCGACATCGGCCGCTTGCCCGGGCTCAGGGGTGTGACCTCCGATGGGGGCACGATCAAGATCGGGGCGCTGACGCGGCACGTCGACATCGAGCGCGGCGTCGACATCCGCGGCCTCTGCGTGATCCTCGCCGAGACCGCTCCCCAGATCTCCGACCCGCTGGTCCGCAACCTCGGCACGGTCGGCGGATCGATCAGCCACGCCGACCCATCGGGTGACTGGGGCTCGGTGATGCTCGCCCTCAACGCCTCCTTCGTGGCCCGGTCGAGCAAGGGCGAGCGGACGATAGCCGCCGCCGACTTCTTCCAGGGCCCCTTCACGACCGCGCTCGCCGCGGACGAGGTGCTCATCGAGATCCGGATCCCGGTCGTGGCCCGGTCCGCGGGGACGTACCTGAAGCTGGAGCGGAAGGTCGGCGACTTCGCCACCGTCGGCGTCGCGGTCCAGGTCTCGCTCAGCAACGGCTCCATCGGCGCGGCTGGGATCGGTCTCACCTCGGTCGGCTCCCACAACCTCAAGGCGACCGCCGCCGAGGAGGCGCTCCGCGGCCAGCAGCCGACCGATCAGGTGATCGCCGAGGCGGCCCGTTTGGCCGCCGACGCGGCCGAGCCGAAGGGCGACATCCGCGGCAGCGCGGCCTACAAGAAGGACATGGTCAGGCTCTTCGTGCAGCGCGGGCTGAAGACAGCAATCAAGCAGGCACAGGAGGCGCGGGCATGAAGGTCACCGTCAACATCAACGGCGTCGACCATGGCGCCGACGTCGAGCCGCGCGTCCTCCTCGTCG
Organism: Candidatus Dormiibacterota bacterium; assembly: GCA_036564345.1. Lineage (GTDB taxonomy): Bacteria > Chloroflexota > Dormibacteria > Dormibacterales > Dormibacteraceae > UBA6019. The sequence goes on from DATCOZ010000100.1 coordinate 1,295, forward strand.
ACTTCCTGCGGACAAACCTGGCGATGACCGGCACCCACGTCGGCTGCGACACGACCAGCTGCGGGGCCTGCACGGTGCTCCTCGACGGAGAGCCCGTGAAGTCCTGCACGATGCTCACCGTCCAGGTAGCGGGCCGCAAGGTCACAACGGTCGAGGGCCTCGGCCAGGGCGCGGCGCTCGATCCCATCCAGGTCGGCTTCTACCAGGAGCACGGCCTCCAGTGCGGGTTCTGCACGCCGGGGATGCTGCTCGTCGGCGCTTCGCTCCTCGCCCGCAACCCGAACCCGAGCGAGGCCGAGATCCGCTGGGCGATCAGCGGCAACATTTGCCGCTGCACCGGTTACATGAACATCGTCAAAGCGATCAAGCATGCGGCCCGGCTGCAGGGAGCGACGGCCGAAGTGCCGGCCGGCTCCAGCCAGCCCGTCGCGGCGGGAGGTGAGTAGATGGCGATCGAGACAGCGCCCCACGGCGGCGTCGGCGAGTCCATCAAGCGCAAGGAGGACGGCCGCTTTCTGCACGGGAAGGGCAATTACCTCGACGACATCGTCCTTCCCGGCATGCTGCACATGGCGATCCTTCGCAGCCCCCATGCCCACGCCCGCATCAAGTCGGTCGACACCGCGGCCGCGAGTGCTGTGCCCGGCGTCGTCGCGGTCGTCACCGGCGAGCTGATGGCACAGCACAAGCTCGCCTGGATGCCGACTCTGTCCGGCGATACGCAGGCCGTCCTGGCCACCGACAAGGTTCGCTTCCAGGGCCAGGAGGTCGCCGCGGTC
>DATCOZ010000118.1:0-3207 GCA_036564345.1 Candidatus Dormiibacterota bacterium
CTGGCCACCTGATGGACATCACCTCCCAGGTCATCGACGCGATCAACGGCTGGTTGCAGAGCCTGGCCACCCACCTGCTCCGGCCGGCGCTGACCGCCGCCGGGCAGCTGCTGTTTCAGACGCCTGCCTATGACTCCATCCCGGAGGTCGGTCGCTCTTGGTCGTTGGTCCGCGATGCCGCGGACGGCCTCTTCGTCCTCGCACTGCTCGCCGTCGGCGTCCTGGTGATGGCGTCGGGGACCTTCGAGTCGCGCTACTCGGCGAAGGTTCTGGTGCCGCGGGTCGTCCTCGCCGCGGTCTCGGCCAACGCCCGCCTGGCCATCTGCGGCGGCCTGATCCGGCTCGACAACGCGCTGGTCCAGGGGGTGCTCGGGCCCGATCCCGGTGCGGTCACATTCGGCCAGCTCGCCTCGATGATCCAGGGGCCGGCGGCCTCCGACCAGGTTGTCGGCAGCCTCGTCTCGATTGCCGCCGCGATCCTCGCTGTCCTGCTGGTGGTGCTGTACATCGGTCGCGACCTGCTTCTGCTGGTCGCGACCGTGCTCGCCCCGCTCGCGCTCGCAAGCTACGCCCTGCCTCAGACCGACGAGATCGCGCGCCTCTGGTGGCGCGTCTTCTCCGCCCTGCTCTTTGTACAGGTGATCCAGGCCGTCCTCGTCGAAGTCGGTCTGCAGCTCCTGAAGCACACCAATTGGCTCGGCCCGGTCTCGGACCTCACGTCGGGTCTGGTGCTGATCACGCTCCTCTATCTCCTCTTCAAGCTGCCGTTCGCCGCCTACCAGTGGGCCTTCGGCCAGCGGATCAGTCAGCACCCGATGGTGCAGGGAACAGTTGCGACCGTCCGCGCGGTGGCGACCGCGGTGGCGGCCTGATCGTGGAACCGGTCCGCGTGCCGCAGCACCTGGAGCTCGAGGACGTGATCGCCTGGGGCCTCGGCGCCACCGACCTGCTGTGCGTCGCAGCGGGTGCGGTCTCAGCCTGGTGGCTCTTCTTGTACCTCCCGCTCGGGTTCGAGCTGCGAGTCGCCGCTGCCGCCCCGCTGCTTCTGGCGGGGCTGGCGTTGGGGACCCTGCGTCTGGGCGAACTGAGTCTTCGCGACTGGGTCCGGATCGCGCTCCGCTACCGATCGCGGCCGAGGACGCTGATTGGCGGAGACGGGTTGTGATCGGCCTCCGCCCCGGCCGCGTCCAGGAGCTACTGCCGGTGTTGGTGGCGACCGACCGCGCCCTTCGCCTTCGTGACGGAGGCCTCCGCGCCGTCCTCGAGTGCCAGACATCGGCATTCGGGATCAAGGGCGAGGCCGAGCAGCGCGCCGTCGTCGATGGCTGGGCCTCGCTCCTGAACTCCCTGCCGCACCCGCTGCAAGTCGTCATCCGCACCCGCGCGCTGGCGCCGTCCGCACTCCTCTCCTCGGCCGCCATCCACCCGCCGGCACTTGCTGCCCTGGGCGAGTCCTACCGGCGGATGGTGGAGGACTTGGCCGGCCGTCGCCGGGTACTCGATCGTCGCTTCTTCGTCGTGTTGCCAGGGCCGGCGCCCGACCGCCGTCGCCGGACCAACAATGACGCGGGCAATCTCGAGATCCTCGACCAGCGGGTCAGCTGGGTGACCGAATGCCTCCGCCGGCTCGATCTCGAGCCCCGCCGACTTGGCGGCCGCGAGCTCGCCGATCTTCTCCGGCGGGCACTCGACCCGGTGTCCTCGGTGCAGCCGATCGGCGAGGACGACGACCTCCGCGACCTGCCCGGGCTCATCGCTCCGGCCGCCCTCGCCGAGCGGCCCTCGTCGCTGTCGGTCAGCGAGCGGTGGTCGCGAACGCTGGCCGTCACCCGCTATCCGTCGCGGTTGCACCCGGGCTGGCTCGGCGACCTGCAGGCGTTCGACGGAGACCTCGATCTCGCCCTCCACGTCCAGCCCAACACCGGCCCTGCGGTCATGTCGTTCCTCGAGCGCCGGATCAGCGAGCTGAGCTCGACAGTCCACCTCAGCGAGGATCACGGTGGCCGAGCCGATCCCTACCGCCGGGCGGCTCTTCACGACGCGGTCGAGCTTCAGGACCGCATCGCGCAGGGTTCGGAGCGCCTCTTTGACGTCTCGCTCTATCTCACGGTTTGGACCGACGGAGCCGACGACCTCGACGCCGCGACCCGCCGCTTGGAGGCGCTGTTCGGGACCCGACTCATCCACACCCGCCGACTGCTCTTCCAGATGCGTCCGGGCCTGGTCTCGACGATGCCGATCGGCATCGACGCGGTGGGGGTGCGACGGGTGCTCTCGACGACCGCGCTGTCGGCGACCTTCCCATTCGCCGGCGGCGATCTGCCGACCGGATCGGGTCTGCTCTACGGCGTCAACACCGCGACCCGGAGCCCGGTGATCGTCGATCGCTTTGCGCTCGAGAACCACAACGCGGTGGTCTTCGCGACCAGCGGTGCGGGTAAGTCGTTCCTGGTCAAGGTCGAGCTGGCCCGCGCCATTCTCGGCGGGACTCGGGTCATCGTCATCGACCCCGAGGGCGAGTACGCCCGCCTGGTGGCATCCCTCGGCGGCGATGTGATCGCAATCCGGCCCGGCTCGCACGCCGGGTTGGACCCGTTCGCGGTCACCGACTCGAGCCCGGGTGCGCTCACCACCCGGATCGCGACTCTGACCACGTTCTTGGACCTGCTGGCCGGCCCGCTGCGGCCACGCCAGCGGGCGGCGGTCGAGGACGCGATCTCGCTCGCCTTCGCGAAGGCCGGGTTCGCCGACGGCGAGCCAGTCGACGACCTCACTCCGCCGCGGCTCGCCGATGTCGTGGCGCGCCTCCGCGCCAACCGCGCGACCGAGGACATCGCGGTCCGGCTCGAGCGATACGTCGGCGGTCCCGGCCGCTGGCTGTTCAACCAGACCGCCACAGCCTCGTCGAGCGCCGGAAGCGCGGCATACGTCCTTGCCGGCCTGCCGGAGGAGGAGCGGACACCCGCGATGTTCCTGGTCCTCGACCGCGTCTGGTCGAGGCTCGCCGACTCGTCAATCCCGACCCTGGTCGTGGTCGACGAGGCCTGGTGGCTGATGCGCCACCGCGAGACGGCGGCCTTCCTCTTCCGGCTGGTAAAGACCTCGCGCAAGCGCCGGGCAGGACTGACCCTGGTCACGCAGGACGTGGGCGACGTGCTCGGCCGGCCCGAGGGCGAGCCGATGATCGCCAACTCGGCGCTCCAGATC
>DATCOZ010000133.1:0-5723 GCA_036564345.1 Candidatus Dormiibacterota bacterium
CCGCCCGACGGGGCGCGCCGGCCGCCTGTCCGGCCACGTTCAGAGGCTGAAGCTCCCAGGCGCCACCTGCCCGGACGAAGTCGGCGAACACGCCGCTGTCCGCCGTGCCGCGCTCGATCAACGCCGCAGCGGCGTCGCCCCGCACCCGCTTCCAAGGTCCGACCAGGACCCGGATCGGATCGCCGCTGCTCTTACGCCCTTCGGCGCCGGCGTCGCGAAGCCGCGCCCTCGCGAGCCCACAGGCCGGGCCGCCGCCGAGGCAGCGCACCTGGACCGGATGCCGTTTGCCCTCATATCCGTTCAGGAACGGCTCCGGATAGGAGCCGACCACGGCCGGCACCCGCATCGCCGCGGTCCAATCGCGATAGTCCCACCAGACCCGGTAGCCGCCGTGCAGCGGATAGTCGGCAGACCCGACCGGCGACTCGACCCCATCGACGTAGAAGAACCAGTCGAAGCGCCGGTTGCCGTCGTTGGCCCCCGCCAGGCCGTCGATCGACTGCACGAAGCCGCCTCCGTAGCGGGTCGAGATGTCGGCGTTGCGATCGAGCAGCCGCAATGCGGTCTCCGACTCGCGGGCGTTTGGCTCGCCGCGCTTCAGAAGCACCTCTGAGCCGTAGTCGCGGGTCACCGTGATTTGAACATCGCCGACCGAGGGGCCCGGGCCGAGGCCGCAGCCGGCGACCGAAAGCGCGCAGAGAAGCGCGATCGCGGCCGCCGGGCTGCGGAGCACGGTCACCCTTTTCTGATCACCTTCTCGCAGCGGCGGGTGATGTCGGTGCTGTCGACGACCGCCTTGTCCTTGCCACGGCCGCAGTTGACGATGTCCGAGAGGCCTCCGCGGGTGTTGATGCGATCCGTGCTGGCACGCGCCCTGACCAGATCCGGGCCAGGCGATCCCTTGATGTAGTCGGCTCCGTTGGTGCCGATGATCCTGTGGCGCGCGACCTTCTCGGCCGGTCCGCAGGCGCTTTGGGACGATGGAACGCAGGCGACGATCTCCTGGTTGGATGGGATGTCAGCCCCGTGCAGAGCCTCCAATGCCACGCTGCGGGTCAGCTGGACGGCGGTCGATCCATTGCTCGCGGTCGGCAGATCGGCGCCCGTGACCAGGGCTCCCGCAACCGGGCTGCGAACACCAGAATCGCTGTAGTTGTAGACCGTGACCGTGAACGGCACACCGCTCTTGGCCGTGGTCGGGGCAACGAGCTGCAGCTCATTTGGATACGGGTAGCCAGGCGAGAGGTACCAGAGCACGTCGTCACCGGACTTGAGCAGGTACTGATCGCCGCCCACCGTGGCGCCGACGTGGTTGACCTTCAGATACCAGGAAGCGGTGTCGCCCTGATTGAAGGTGGAGCCGCCAATCCCGCAGACGCCTAGACCGAACGGGAACTGATCGGTGACCGACAGCGGCCGCAGCGCCGGGTTTGAGTCTGCTGTGTCCTTGACGAGCCCGAGCGCGCTGGGCCCTGGCACGACGACGTTGCTGCCGCTGCCGCCGGGGGGACCGAAGCAGGTCGCTGCGGGGTCGGTCTTGATCGTGACGTCCCCGGTGACCTGGCTCTGGTCGGCCAGGGTCGCGCCGGCTGTATTGACTACACGCAGCTGGGCCGTGGTGGTGCCCGCCAGGGCCGGCGCCGCGGAAATCGCCGACGCGAGGCAGGTCAGACAGGCGAACGCCAGCCGGTTGAACTTGGAATATGGCATCTAAGCCACCCTTTCCTCGAGGGATTACATGGCTCGGCCGGGGTCAGGTCTCCTGGCTTCCGGGTCCTCCGCCGCGCCTTCCCGGGGAGCTGTGGCCACCCCAGTGGCTGCCATTCCTGCTTCGGCTGCGCTAAGCAGCCAAGCTGGCTCGCGACGGCTGTCGCCCGGTCACAGTGGCGGGACCGCGCCGGCTTCTCACCGGACTTCCCTTGGCCACCGGCCGTATGTGGGGTCGGACTCTACTCGCTGGATCTGGACCGAGACACTGTCGGCGATCGCAGAGCCGAAATGTGAGGGGCGGCCAGCTGGCCGCCCCTCACTATCTGATCTGGGACTGGTCCCTGCTCAGTGGTGCGAGCTCTTCACCTTGCACTTTTCGAAACTGGTGCCCACTGCGACCTGACCGTGGTCGTCGGTGAAGCGAGCTTGGATGTTCAACTTATGGCCTGGACCGCACCTCGAGGACTCGATGCTCCGCAGCTTGCCCTTGTAGTGGTAGGTCTTCTTCACCCTGGTGTTGAACTCGGTGATCACCGCGGCACCGCCGGCCAGCGGCGGGACGGGGACCGTCAGCGTGATCCCGTATCCCGGGCCCGCACCCGCAGGGGGCGGCCCCGGATCGGCAGGACCGATCTGACCGATCAGTGTCTGGGCGCCCGACAGGCTGTTGTAGCTGAACAGGACGATCGTCTTATGCGCCCCGTTGAACGCCGTCACCGTCGCATTGATGTTGATCGGTGGGCCCCCGGTCGTGCTGGGGACCTGAATGATCGAGGTGCCACCGCCCTCCAGCGAATCGCCACAGGCGTCCTTGGCCTGCTGCGTGGTGGTCGCCGCCGTGAACTGGGTCGGATCACAGGTCGGGAAGCCCTTCTGGTAGAAGGCCCCGTCCTTGTCGAAGTCCACCTTCGACAGCGTCGTCGCGTTGGGAAGGTTGTTCGGATTCCCCGGATTGGTCGCCGACACGTCGGTGAACAGCGCGACCGGCGCCTTCTTGTGAGCTGGCAACTTATTCGGGGTGAAACTTCCGGTGATGGTCTGAATGTTGGGCACTGCCGAGGCACCGCCAACGCTCGACAGCGTCACCGCTATCGCCAGCATCGCCGCCAGGGCGAGCACCCAGATCAGATGCTTTCTCATAGGTCTCTCCTCCTTTTTGCCCGGTAGCGCACCCTCTGCGCCTGCCGCGCTTGACTCACTGAGCGGAACCTAACACAGCGAAGATCAATGTGTACACATTTTCCTGACCAATGGTCAGAAACAAAAGAGGGACGGCCGAATGGCCGCCCCTCTCAATCGGTCTAGGACCGATCCCTGCTCAGTGGTGCGAGCTCTTCTGCTTGCACTTCTGGACCGCCGTCGCCACGGCAGTGTTGCCCTGGTTGTCGGTGAAGCGGGCCTGGAACTTGATCTTCTTCTTCTTGCAAGAAGAAGACACCAGGCTCAGCTTCTTGCCTCCATGGTGGTAGACCTTTTTCACCTTGGTCTGGAAATCCTGGATCACCGCCGAGCCACCGGCAAGCGGGGGCACCGGCGTTGTCAGGGTGGTCCCGTAACCGGCAGGGCCCTTGCCGAGCTGTCCCACCAACGTCTGGGCGCCCGACAGGCTGTTGTAGGTGAACAGGACGACGGAGTTGTGCGCTCCGTTGAACGCCGACACCGTTGCAGCGATGTTGATCGGCGGGCCCCCGGTTGTGCTGGGGACCTGGATCTTCGATGTTCCGCCGCCAATCGCCGAATCGCTACAGGCGGACTTCGCCTGCGCCGTCGTTGTGGCTGCGGTGAACTGGGTCGGATCGCAGGTCGCAAGACCCTTCTGCTGGAACTTGATGTCCTTGCCGAAGTCAACCAATGCCAGCGTCGTCGGGTTCGGAATGTTGTTCGCGTTTCCCGAGTTAGTCGAGGCAACGTCAATGTTGAGACCTACCGGCGCCCTCGTGGTCTTCGGCAGCTTCTTCGGCGATACCGAGGCGGTGATTGTCTGGGTATTTGTAACGCCCTGAGCAAGGGTTGCGCCGATAAGCGCCACAGCCAGCCCAGTCAGCCCCAGCACCCAAATCAGATGCTTTCGCATGCATTCTCTCCTTGTTTTCGCGCCTCCAAGCGCGACGTTGCGCTTCCCGCACTTTGCGGACTCACGTGGGCCGAACCTAACACAGCGCTGGGCCCTCCGCTAACGAGGAACACGGCGGCGGGCGAATCGGTGCGGTGCGGCAGGACTTTCTTGTGCGCGAACTCACGATCGCGGGCCGGCGCTGCAAGTCCAAGGCGGGCCGGATCGGCCTCGATGCGGCTGAGAGGAGTCGAACCTCCACGTCCCGAAGGACACGGGCTCCTGAAGCCCGCGCGTCTACCAGTTCCGCCACAGCCGCGGGTCAACGCGACCAAGGTTATCGCCGCCGGGCGACCAGCCGCGCGCCCGGGAGGGCAGTCTCGGCCGTTAGAATCGTCGCTACCCGCCGCTATCGTCTAGGGGACTAGGACGCCGGATTCTCAGTCCGGAAACCGGGGTTCGAATCCCCGTAGCGGTGCCTCAGAAGTCGCTGCAAATCGGTCGGCGCGCCTGGATTTTGAACCAGCGACCTTTCGGCTCTCCCTAGGGAGCAAGCGCCTCGTTCCACTCGCGCACTTCCCAGCGCGAGACGACACCGTTGAGCACGAAGGGATCGCCGCGCGCGAACTCCTCCGCGGCTTCGCGCGTCGTGAAGATCGACATCGCCCCATCGGCGGGATCTGCGTACGGCCCGAGCATGAGCAGCGTCCCGTCGGCGTGGTAGCGCTGGAAGCGGGCCTGGTGGGCCGGGAAGTGCTCCTTGGCCTTGGCGAGGTCGCCGGTCTCATAGAGGAGCACGTACTTCACTCAGGCATCCTAAGAGCTCCACGTACTCCTGCGACATCGCCTACTCCCCCAGCCCGGCGGCTTCGAGGGTCTGCTGCTTCGTCATGAAGAAGCGGGCTTCGCCGATCTTCCCGTTGCGAAAATTAGAAAAGACCGCCCCGACCGGCTGACGAATCGGAACGCCAGTGCCCTTGATCCGCCCCGTGGTCTCCCCGAGGATGACGACTCGATCGCCGAGGTCGCGGACTTCTTCGACCTCGATCACGAAGTCGTCGAAACTTTCCGTCCAGACCGCCGTCAGCTCTCGAACGCCGTCGTGGCCCCTGTACTCGGATTTCTCGACCCATTCGGGAAACGCGTAAACCACGGCATCGGGTGGGAAGACGGAGAGTGCGCTCTCGATTCCCGCTTCCGCGGCGTAAGCCTCGATGAACTTCTTGGCAACCTCAACGTTCTCCTGCGACATCGACTACTCCCGCAGCCCGGCGGCTTCGAGGGCGGCGGAGCGGGCGCTATAACTGGCGAGCCTGACTGCCTTCCCGTCCTCCAGTGTCAAGACGCTGGCGAAGTGCATCTCGACGTCGGCTCCGCTGCCCCCGCCCCGAGCAGTCGCATGGTTCACACCGACGACGTGATCACCGGCGTCGATGAGTTCCTCATTCTCGACGCGAAAGCCCTCGAGGGTTTCGGACAACTGGTCCCACCAGGCTCGCACGGCTTTGTGGCCGACAGCCACGCTGGAGCCCGCCAACTGGGGCAGGTCACGAACCTCGAAGTCCGGGGCGCAAAATTTGAGATAGGCATCGACGTCGCCGCGATTGAAGGCTTCGCTCATCTGGCGCGCGATCTCGACGTTCTCCTCCGACATCGGCCGCAGTATCTCGCGACCTACTGCACGCGAGGATGCGGCCCGGTGTAACGACGGCCTCAGGAAATCAGCCGCAGGGCGGCATCTGAGCCCGACGCCGGCTACTGCCCTTTCGGCTTCAGAAGACCGCTCAGCAGCGGCGTCGAGGGCGATCCTGCGCGTCCAAGCGCGGGCAAGGCGAAGCCGGCCTCGATCGTCCGCAGCAGCGCGTAGTGGTTCGCTGGAACCGCAGTGGTGGCGCCTTGGCGAGCGGCCCCGCCGACCGTGATCAGCGCCACGTGGCCGCCGCCCGGCGATCCGCCAACC
>DATCOZ010000139.1:0-3919 GCA_036564345.1 Candidatus Dormiibacterota bacterium
GATTTCGCGCGGGCGGACGCCATCCGCGAAGAGCTCCGCGCCCAGGGCATCCTCCTCGAGGACGCCAAGGAAGGCATCCGCTGGCGTAAAGCCTGAGCGGCGCCCGCCGCTCCGCCGGGAGGAGCGGCCGAAGCCCCGGCCCGACCGCGCGCGAAGCCGAGAGGGCGCTCCCCAACGTCCCCGCGTCGATCTCATCTACGGCCGGAACGCCGTCCTCGAGGCCGCCCGGGCGGGCCACGTCAAGCGGGTCCTCGTCGCGGACGGCCTCGACCCCGATCCTCGCCTCGACGAGCTGGCGGCGCTGACCCGGGTCGAGGTGGTCGCCCGGGAGCGGCTGGAGGCCCTCGCCCACGGCAACCACCAGGGGGTCGTGGCCGAGCTTGCGCCGCGCGAGTTCGCCAACCTGCGCGGGCTGCTCGCCGCGAACCCGACCCTCGTCCTCGGCCTCGACGGCATCCAGGATCCGCAGAACCTGGGCGCCATCCTGCGCACCGCCGACGCCGCCGGCGTCGACGGGGTGGTCCTGCCCGAGCGGCGGTCCGCACCGGTCACCGGCGCCGTGGTCAAGGCCAGCAGCGGCGCCAGCGAGCATGTCCGCCTCGTCCGCGTGAGCGGCATGGCCTCGGCCGTTTCAGAGATCAAGCGCGCCGGCCTCTGGTGCGTCGCCCTCGACGTCAACGGCGAGCAGGCTCCTTGGGAGTTCGACCTCACCCAACCCGTCTGCCTCGTGATCGGCGGCGAGGAGGGCGTCCACCGCCTGGTCCGCCAGCGCTGCGACGCCCGGCTCCGGATACCGATGGCAGGACGGGTCGAAAGCCTCAACGCATCGGCCGCGGCGGCCGCTCTCCTTTATGAGGTGATGCGCCAGCGCGCTGTAAGATCCAGGCTCTCATGAGAGCGGACTTCCAGTTCCCTGCTCACCGTCTCCTCGAGACGCCGCACTGCTTCTGTACCGGCTAGGTCGCTAGACCCCGGCCCGTGTGGTCGGAACGGCAGGCGACCTGGTCCCTTTCACCCAGCCCGGCTCTCCGGGCCCACGGTAAGGAGAAGCAGTTGGCAACGCTCTTGAGACCCGACCAGACCTTTTACCCGTCGCCCCGCCTGGCCGGGGAGGCGCCCGTCGAGACCCTCGGCTACATGGTCACCTTCGACCCCACGGCCGCGACTCCCGACGCGCTGGTGACGCTCGATCTCGACAGGTCCTCGCCGGGATACGGCAAGCAGGCGGGGCGGGTCGAGATGCCCAACCGCGGCGACGAGCTGCACCACTTCGGCTGGAACGCCTGCAGCTCCGCCCTCTGCCCGTATGCGCCGCACCCGCACATCGAGCGCCGGTACCTGCTGCTCCCCGGTCTGCGGTCCTCGAACATCTACGTGTTCGACACCAAGGCGACGCCCAAGACTCCCAAGCTCGTCCACACCATCACTGCAGCCGAGATCGCCGACCGCGCCGGCTACAGCCGACCGCACACGATCCACTGCGGGCCGGATGGGATCTACGTCAGCGCGCTCGGGGCGCCCGACGGCGGCGCGCCGGGAGGCATCTTCATCGTCGACCACGACAACTTCTCGGTCAAAGGCCGCTGGGAGCTCGACCGCGGACCGCAGCAGCTCGCCTACGACTTCTGGTGGCACCTCGGCTACGACACCCTGATCAGCAGCGAATGGGGCACGCCCAAGATGGTCGAGGGAGGCGTCAACCCCGAGATCCTGCTCGCCGGCGGCTACGGCCACCAGCTCCACATCTGGGACCTGCCCAAGCGGCGGCACCGCCAGGTCATCGACCTCGGCGCCGAGCAGCAGATGGTCCTCGAGCTCCGGCCGGCCCATGATCCCACCAAGGCCTACGGGTTCGTCGGCGTGGTGACCAGCCTCAAGGACCTCAGCGCGTCGATCTGGGTCTGGCACCTTGATGGCGGCTCGTACAAGGTCGAGAAGGTGATCGAGATCCCCGCCGAGCCCGCCTCGGAGGACGAGCTGCCGCCCCTTCTGAAGGGGTTTAAAGCGGTGCCGCCGCTTGTCACCGACATCAACCTTTCGCTCGACGACCGCTGGCTGTACGTCTCCGCCTGGGGGACGGGGGAGTTCCTCCAGTACGACGTCAGCGACCCCTTCAAGCCGGTCAAGAAGGGCAGCGTCCACCTCGGCGGCATCGTCCGCAAGGCGGCCCATCCCTCGAGCGGCCCGCTCAACGGGGGCCCGCAGATGGTCGAGCTGAGCCGCGACGGCAAGCGGATCTACCTGACCAACTCGCTCTACGCGAGCTGGGACGACCAGTTCTACCCGGAGGGCGTCAAGAGCTGGGCGACGGTGATCAACGTCCAGCCCGAAGGCGGGCTCTCGCTCAAGGACGGCTTCTTCACCGAGTTCGAGCAGCGGACCCACCAGATCCACCTCGAAGGCGGCGACGCTTCCTCCGACTCGTACTGCTACCCGTGAGCAACACCTGGTGGCCCTGGGCGGCGCTCGCGCTGCTCGGGGCCTACCACGGCGTGAACCCGGGGATGGGCTGGCTTTTCGCGGTCGGCCGCGGCCTCCAGGAGCGTCGCCGGCAGGCGGTCCTCAGCTCGCTCCTCCCGATCGCTCTCGGCCACGAGGCGTCGATCGTGATGGTCGTGATCGCCGTCTCGCTCACCGAGCAGGTGGTGCCGCCGCACCTGGTCCGGCTGCTGGCGGCGCTGCTCCTGGTCGGCTTCGGCCTCTACAAGCTGGCCCGTCCCCGCTCCCACCCGGGCGGATTCGGCATGCGGGTCGGCTTCGCCGGCCTGGCCGGTTGGTCGTTCCTGATGTCGTCCGCCCACGGTGCCGGGCTGATGCTGGCGCCGGTCCTGCTCGGGATGCCGGTGGTGGGCGCCTACCACAGCCTCGCCGAGATCTCGATCCAGGCCGCGCTGGCCGCCACGGTCCACGTGGCCGCGATGCTGGCGGTGATGGCCGCGGTGGCGGTCGTCGTCTACGAGAAGGTGGGCCTCGGCATCCTCCGCCGGGGCTGGTTCAACCTCGACCTCGGCTGGAGCCTGGTCCTCGTCGGCAGCGGTGCGGTCACCCTTTTCACGCAGTGACCGCAAGCCTCTTCTTCTAAGCTTCCCGGGAGGTGACCCTGCGCCGGACCCGGATCATCTGCACGCTCGGGCCGGCCAGCTCGAGCCGCGCGACGCTTCGCGCCCTGATCGCCGCGGGGATGGACATCGCTCGCGTCAACTTCTCCCACGGAACCGAGCAGGAGCACCGGGAAACGGTCGCCGACGTACGCTCCGTCGCCGCCCAGATGGGCCGCCACATCGCCATCCTCCAGGACCTGCAGGGGCCCAAGATCCGGACCGGCCGCCTGGCCGACCCGCCCGTCCGCCTCCGCCGCGGCGAGCTGGTGACCCTCACCGCGCGGCCGGTGATCGGGGACGAGAACCTGATCCCGGTCAGCCATCCGGCTTTCATCCGCTCCCTGGTCCCCGACGAGAAGGTGCTCCTCGCCGACGGCGAGATCGAGCTCCGGGTCCGCTCCGTCAAAGGTCGCAACGCGGTCTGCTCCGTCCTCCGGGGCGGCCTCCTCGGCGAGCGGAAGGGCGTCACCGCTCCGAACTGCCCGATCCGCCTCCCGGCCCTGACCGCCAAGGACCTGGCCGACCTCCGCCTCGGAGCCGAGCTGCGCTTCGACTACCTGGCGCTGAGCTTCGTCCGCTCGCCCCAGGACCTGGTCGCCTGCCGGCGGGCGATGCAGAGGGTCGGCTGGGAGGTCCCACTGATCGCGAAGCTGGAGCGGCCGCAGGCGCTCCTCCAGCTCGACGGCATCCTCACCCATGCCGACGGCGTGATGGTGGCCCGCGGCGACCTGGGGGTCGAGCTGTCGCTGGCCGAGGTCCCGGCCGTCCAGAAGGACATCATCGAGCGGGCCAACCTCCGCGGCGTGCCGGTCATCACC
>DATCOZ010000155.1:0-1986 GCA_036564345.1 Candidatus Dormiibacterota bacterium
GTGCGTAACGTCGGGACGCCTTCCGCTCGTGGGAAGGTGCGATCGACGACGGCGGGTGGCTCGGAGTCAGGTTGCCGCGATGGCCTCTTGTGCAGGTGCCCCCGCCGTCCGAGATCGTGGGCCGGCCGTGGCCTGATAGGAGCATGTCTTCACTCGACGCACTGCTTGCCCGGCCGGCCCGGACCCATCGTACCGGGGGACTGGAGGCAAGACGATGACGGCGATCGGGATCGACACCCACAAGGCGACCCTGGCGGCCTGCGCGGTCGACGGGCTCGGGCTGGCGCTCGACGAGCGGACGTTCCGCAACGACCCGGCGGGCCACCGCGCCCTGGCTGTCTGGGCGACCGAGGTGGCAGCCGGCGAGCCGATTGGTATCGAGGGCAGCTCGACCTACGGGGCGGCGCTCGCGCGCTTCCTCGTGACCGCCGGCTTCACCGTCCGCGAGGTGCCGCCGCAGCTCACCCGCCGGTCTCGGACCGAGAGCCGCCGCCCGGGCAAGAGCGATCCGGGCGATGCCTTCACGATCGCCCGGGTGACTGCCCGTGAGCCTGCCCTCCCACCGGTTCGGCTGGCCGACCGAACACGCGAGCTCGGGCTCCTGCTCGACACGCGCGAGGCACTCGTCCATGAGGCGACCCGGCGGCGCAACCGCCTCCGCGCCCACCTCCAGGTGCTCGTCCCGGGGTACGGTCAGCAGGTCGACCGGCTCGTCTCGGGCGTGGCTCTCGATCGGGCCAGGCGGTTGCTCCGGGGACTGACCGGGCTCGAGCCCGAGCTTGCCCGAGCGCTCGTCGTCGACCTTCGTCGACTCGACCGGCAGATCAATGGCCTGACCGACAGGATCGCGACTGTGGTCGGCGATGACCCGCTCCTCCGCCTGCCCGGGATCGGGGTCGTGACCGCCGCGCGACTCCTTGCCGAGACCGGCGACGTCACCCGCTTCCGCTCGCCCGATGCGTTCGCAGCGCTCGCCGGGGTCGCCCCGATTCCGGCCAGCTCTGGCCAGATCCAGCGGGTCCGCCTGTCACGGGGTGGCAACCGCCAGCTCAACCGAGCGCTCTACGTGATCGCCCTGACCCAGATCTGGCACCACCCGCCGGCCAAGGCGTACGTCGCTCGCAAGCGGGCGGAGGGCAAGACCTGGCGGGAGGCGATCCGCTGCCTCAAGCGTCAACTCGTCCGGCCGGTCTTCCGGCTCCTCCAGGAGGGCCAGCTGGGACTCAAAGCCGCCACTTGACAACATAGGAGCCTGCACAAGTCGGGAAGAGTCAGGCGCACTTCGCATCTCCAAACCTCCTTGGAGACGCCGTCCAGCAGGCTCGGACCACATCATCTGGTGGTCTGAATGCGGCAGGCCCCACGATGTTGTGGTGTGGCTGGCGAGGAAGTGTCTGGGTCCAGGACATAGGTGACATCTGACAGGCGACTGGTGAGTCGGGACATGTGTGACAGTCCAGCGCATGTCGAAGCACCGGGTGGCCGTCCTCAAGGTCGTCTCAGCGCAGTTGTCCGTCACCGCCGCGGCGTTGGAGTCCGGCATCAGCCGCGGGCACCTACACCGCCTCCTGCGCCGTTACCGCGACGACGGCCTCGAGGCCGTCGAGCCGCGGTCGCGCCGGCCGCGCACCAGCCCCGGCCGCACACCTGATGCCGTCCGCGACCGGATCATTGCCCTGCGGATCGAGCTCACTGGCCAGGGCCTGGACGCCGGCCCGGCCACCATTGCCTGGCACCTCGGGCGCGAGGGCCTGCCGGCCCCGTCGACCTCGACCATCCGGCGCGTCCTCCACCTCGCCGGGCTGGTCGTGCCCGAGCCGCGCAAGCGCCCGCGCAGCTCCTGGCGGCGCTTCGAGGCCTCGGCGCCCAACGAGCTGTGGCAGTCCGACTTCACCCACTGGCGCCTGGCCGACGGGAGCGAGGTCGAGATCTGCTCCTGGCTCGACGACCACTCCCGCTACCTGCTCGCCTGCACCGTCTTCCGGC
>DATCOZ010000173.1:0-3746 GCA_036564345.1 Candidatus Dormiibacterota bacterium
GACATCTGGCACCGTCGTCGCCTGTCGATGACCCCAGGCATGACCGGACTGTGGCAAGTTCGGGGTCGCCGCGAGGCGGACTTCAACCGCTGGGTCGAGTACGACCTGAACTACATCGACTCCTGGTCGCTCTGGCTCGACCTCAAGATCCTTGCCCAGACGATCCCCGCGATGATCGCCGGACGGTGATGCCGGATCAGGGGGATCACTGGCAGTAGGGCGTACGCCCGGATCTCTCTCGAAAGCTTCGCGCGAGCCACGGCGACTCCGAGCGCTTGACATCGAACGTCCGTTCGGTATCATTCGGCCAGGAGGCGCGAGTGACGAAGCACGACGCGGACCGGAAGCAGAAGATCCTCGACCACATCGCCGCGACCCTGCGCGCGCGCGGCTATCCACCGTCGGTACGAGAGATCGCCCTGGCCGTGGGACTCGCCTCGACCTCGGCCGTCCACCATCATCTCCTGATCCTCGAGCGCGAGGGCTACCTCGAGCGCGGTGCCGCCAAATCGCGGGCGATCCGGCTCACCCCCTCGGCGGCCATCCGTCTCGGCCTGTCCAGCGAGCTCGTTCCGCAGTCGACCGCCGCCGACGCCCACATCCTGCCGATCGTCGGCGAGATCGCGGCAGGCGGCCCGATCGAGGCCTACCAGGACGCCTCGGAGACGATGGCCGTCCCCGACCTGCTGGCGCCCAGCGGCGACGCGTACGTCCTCAAGGTCCGCGGCGACTCGATGATCGAAGCCCACATCGCCGACGGCGACTTCGTCCTCATCCGCCCGCAGAACACGGCCCGGAATGGCGACATCGTCGTGGCCCAGGTCGAGGAGAACGCAGTCACCCTGAAGCGCTTCTTCAAGGAGAAGGATCGCGTCCGCCTTCAGCCCGCCAACGAGGCCTACCCGCCGCAGTTCTATGACGACGTGCGCATCCAGGGGAAATTGATCGGGGTCATTCGAAGGCTGGATTGAAGGCGGGCTGTTCCCGCCTCGGCGCCTCCGGGTCAGGCACCACGTCGAAGACTTTCCACCGGGTTTCCACCGCGAACCCCGCAGGGGCCACCGCGATGGTGGATGAAGTTCGGGGATAAGCCACTTACCGGCGGCCGGGTTTCGGGCCAGTCTTCTCGGGTCCGGGCCGTCGCCACGGCCTCCGTCAGCCCCCGCAGCATCGGAGCCCACGCGTGATCGACCGCCTCCCGCCCCAGAGCATCGAAGCCGAGCAGTCGATCCTCGGCGCCATCCTGATCGACCGCGATGCGGTCGTGGAGATCGCCGAGTTCCTGCGCCCGGAGGACTTCTACCGCCAGGCCCACGGCACCATCTACCGGGCCGTCCTGGAGCTCTTCGAGAAGCGGGAGCCGGTCGACATCGTCACCGTGGCCGAAGCGCTCGAGCGCGCCAGCGAGCTGGAGGCGGTCGGCGGCCGGGCTTACCTCTCGACCCTCTCCAACCAGACGCCGACCGCGGTTCACGCCCTCCAGTACGCCCGGATCGTCGAGCGCAAGTCGATCCTGCGCAACCTCATCGGCGCTGCCGGCAAGATCGCCGGCATCGGCTACGAGGACCCGGCGGAGATCCAGGAGGCCGTCGACCGGGCCGAGGCCGAGCTCTTCCAGGTCAGCAACCGCCGCGTCACGGCCGGCTTCAGCCGGCTCAAGGAGCTCCTCCATGAGGCCTACGACCGCCTCGACTACCTCCACGCCCACCGCGGCGAGATCCTCGGCATCCGCTCGGGCTTCCCCGATCTCGACTCGCTCACGACGGGCTTCCAGAAGAGCGACCTGATCGTGATCGCGGCCCGCCCGTCAGTCGGCAAGACGAGCCTCGCCCTCAACATCGCCGAGCACGCGTCGGTCGTCGACAAGCGCAGCGTCGGCGTCTTCAGCCTCGAGATGAGCAAGGAACAGCTCGTCCAGCGCCTGCTCTCGAGCGTCGCCAACATCGATTCCGACCGGCTCCGCTCGGGCTTCCTCGAGGAAATGGACTTCACCCGACTCGCGCCGGCCATGAACAAGCTGTCCGAAGCGCCGATGTACATCGACGACACGCCCAACATCTCGACGATGGAGCTGCGGACCAAGGCCCGCCGCCTCCAGGCCGAGTCGGGCCTCGACCTCCTCGTGGTCGACTACCTCCAGCTCATGCAGGCCAGCACGACCTCGCGCGACGCCAACCGCGTCCAAGAGGTCTCGGAGATCTCCCGCGGCCTCAAGGGCCTGGCCCGCGAGCTGAACCTCCCGGTGATCGCCCTCTCCCAGCTGTCGCGCCAGCCGGAGATGCGCAACGAGAAGGAGCCGCGCCTCTCCGACCTCCGGGAGTCGGGCGCCATCGAGCAGGACGCCGACCTCGTCCTCTTCCTGTGGCGCGATCAGGAGCGCAGCGGGGACGCCCACTCCGCCGACCAGGAGGAGATCAAGCTCAAGCTGGCCAAGCACCGCAACGGGCCCACCGGCGAGATCACCCTCGAGTTCCGCAAGCGCCAGACGCGCTTCGTTTCGTCGACGGCCGACCGCTTCGCGAACTGACCGGGGTCACCCGGGCTCGTCGGGCAGCAGCGGTCGCAGCGAGAAGGTGTAAATGAGACCCGGCCCTCCGCGAAGCCAGAGGCCCGTGAACCCGCCTTCGCTGCCGGGGATCCCCAGCGCTGCAACCTCGGCCGGCGTCATCGTCCGGCGCATCGACCCCAGCCCAGGATCGGCGGCCGGCTTCCAGTCTGCCGGGGTCAGGTCCGGCCACGGCCACAGTTGGACCGTGCCGTTCACCGGGTCGCCGGCCTCGCCGAGGACTCCGCGGTACCGGGCCGGCGCGTAGACGGTCGTCGCCAGCTGGCCGCTGCCATCGAACTTGGTGAGCTGCTGGGCCAGCCTCATGAACGCGGCCCGCGCCGGGCCGTCGGGCCCAGTGGCGGTGTCGATGCCCAGGGCAGCGATGGCGACGGTCTTGTGGAGGCCGCCGGCGTTCAGGGTGAACGTCGTCGTGGGAGCGTCGGCGACCGGGGCGTCGTACGTGTCGCGCGCAGTGCCGAGGCCGCCGGGACCGATCGCTGATGTCAGCGCCGCCTGGATTTTCACTTCGGACAGGCGCCCCGTCCGGAAGGGCCCCTTTCGGGCCACGCTCCCGCTGAGCGCTGGCGGCGCGGCCGAGTCGTCACGAAAGATGACCGTGCCGTCCCCGTACAGGGAGAAGGCCGGCGCCTCGGTCACCAGGAACCCGGGCGGGAGGAATCCGCCGCCCACGGTCATGCGCAGGAGGAGGTCGGTCGCTCCCGTTGCGTGCTCGATCGCGGAGGCGCCCGGCGCAGGCGAGCCGCCCGCTGACGGCGAGTCCGACCCAACCGACCCACCCGACGAAACCGCCGGGCCTGTCGATCCGGGCCCTCCGGAGGCACAGCCGGCAAGCAACGAGCTCGCGATCGCGATCGCCGGAAGGAACCGGAACGGGGTCGCCACGCAGAATCTTCCTCAAACTGTTGACGCGGCGACGTATTCTGCGCGCAATGAGTCCGGGCCGACGCCCGGTCGACCCGAGCGCAGCTGCCCCTCCTTTGCCGCCTCCGGTCACCCGTCGATCGGACTCGCGCATCCAGGCTCTGGCCAGGGAGGTACGGACAGCGTGTTCGAAGATCGCAGGCTGACCTGTCGCGACTGCTCGGAGGACTTCATCTTCTCGGCCGGCGAACAGGCATTCTTTGCCGCCAAGGCCCTCATGAACGACCCGCAGCGCTGTCCCTCGTGCCGGGCGGCC
>DATCOZ010000230.1:0-4338 GCA_036564345.1 Candidatus Dormiibacterota bacterium
GGGATCTGGTCGTCCAGGGCGCCCACGTTGGGCACCGACACCCGTGGCCGGCCGACGACGACCTGGGTCCCGTTCTTGAGCCGGGTGGCATCCACGTGGACGCTGACGCTGTTCGGCCCGGCGATCCGGACGTTCTGGGCCAGGCCCGTCACGTTGATCCGCTGGGCCAGCGGCGCGGCGAAGATGCTCTGGCTGGGTGAGAGGTTGTCATAGGAGACCGGAGCGGTGACCTGGCTGATCACGATCGGATTCTGCGCGAAGGCGACCGCGGCGAAGAGACCGAGCGAGAGAACCAGCGCGAGCAGCTTCAGCTGCCAGTTCTGGACGATCCAGGTCATCTCATCGCCTGCCGATCGCCATCAGCGCCGCGAGCGACCGTGCGCGGCCGTTCGCTGCGCCCTGCCCCTGGAGGCTGCCCACGAGGCGGGTCCGGAGGCCGTCCGCGTCCAGGTTCCGGTTGATCTTGCCGTCCTCCACGACCGATATCGATCCGGTCTCCTCGGAGACGACCAGGACGATGGCATCGGAGACCTGGGAGAGACCGATCGCGGCGCGGTGCCGGGTGCCCAGCCGCTCGGCGGCCCGCGTCCGCTCCTCCGGCATCGGGAGCAGGCAGCCGGCCGCCACGATCACGTTGCCGCGGACGAGCACCGCACCGTCGTGGAGCGGCGAGTTGGGAAAGAAGATCGTCTGGAGGAACTCCGCGGTCAGCTCGCCGTTGATCCGCACGCCGGTCGTGGCGTAGTCCTCGAGGCCGACCTCGCGCTCGAACACGATCAGGGCGCCGGTCTTGCGCGCGCTCAGCCGCTCGGCGGCGCGGATCGCTTCGGCGACGCCCCGGTTGAAGGCCTGGGGGTTGAACTGCGAGAGCTGGAGGTTCAGATGGCTCAGCCTACCGACCTGGTCGAGAGCCCTGCGGAGCTCCGGCTGGAAGAGCACGATCACGGCGATCACGACGAACGGCGCGGCGTTCCGGAAGAGCCAGGAGAGCAGGATCAGGTTCAGGGTGCTGGCGATCACCCCGACGAGGGAGAGGAGGACGATGCCTACGATCAGCTCCGCCGCCCGCGTGCCGCGCACCAGCTTGAGCAGCTGGTAGAGGATCACGGCAACGATCAGGACGTCGATTACCTCGATCCAGCCGACCTTCTGAACGGCGCCTTCGACAGAGCCGAGCAGGTTCAGGAGGTAGCGGGCCATGGAGTACTCCCTCTGACCCTACGCCAGCAGCGCCAGCAAGGCCATCTGGGCGTGGAGGCGGTTCTCGGCCTGGTCGAAGACGATTGAGGCGGGACCGTCGATCACCTCGTCGGTGACCTCCGCGCCGCGGTGCGCGGGCAAGCAGTGCATGAAGATGGCGCCCGGCGCCTGGCGAAGCAGGGCGGCGTCGACCTGGTATGCCGCGAAATCCGTCCGGCGCCGGTCGGCCTCGCCCTCGAAGCCCATCGAGGTCCAGACGTCGGTGTAGATGACCCGCGCGCCGGCGACGGCTCCGCGGTCGTTGCTCACGACCATGCCCGGCGCGGAGGCGCGCACCACATCGGCGGGCTCGTAGCCGGCCGGCGTGATCACGGTGAGGGGGAAGCCGAGGATCGCCTGCGCCTGGGCCAGCGAGGTCACCATGTTGTTGCCGTCGCCGACGTAGGCGACCGGCACGTCAAGGCTGCCCCAGTGCTCGCGGATGGTCATCAGGTCGGCGAGAACCTGGCAGGGATGCTCGAGCTCGGTCAGTGCGTTGATGACCGGGACCCGGGCCGCCGAGGCGAGCTCGAGCAGGTCCTGGTGGCGGCGAAGGCGGGCGACGATGAGGTCCACGTAGCGATCGAGGACCCGGGCGGCGTCGGCGACCGTCTCGCGCTGGCCGATCTGGACGTCCTGCTCGCTCAGCGCCACGCTTCCCCCGCCGAGGCGGCGGATCCCGACCTCGAAGGAGACGCGAGTGCGCATCGACGGCTTCTGGAAGATCATCGCGACCTGCCGGCCGGCGAGCGGCTGCTCGCGCCAGCTCGAGGCCTTGATCCGGTCAGCGAGGTCGAGCAGCGCGAGGAGCTCAGCCTGGTCCAGGTCCGAGATGCTCAGGAAGTCCCGGCCTCGAAGCGTGAACAGGGAGTTGCTCAAGATGGAAATCTTAGGACTCCCATCCCGTCAGAGATGCGGCGTTATCAGCTCCCCGGTGACGACCGGCCGCTCGGAGAGGTCGAGTGCCGAGTCGAATTCCGGCAGCCGGCCGCGCAGCGAGCGATCGTCGCGCAGCGTGAGCAGCAGGTCGCGGCAGCCGGCGGGGTCGAGCCCGAAGTCGGCAGGCCGGAGGACGAGCGGCTTGGAGCGCTTGAGCTGGACCGTCAGCCGGTCGGAGATCCGGATCTCGGACCAGCGGCCCGACTCCCAGTCGAGGGGGGCGGCCAGCGAAGCGGTCTCGATCCGGTCCCAGAGGGCGTGCTGCTCGGTGCGGCCGGAGACGACGACGAGCCGATCGCGGAAGAAGCCGAGCCGGCAGGGTGGCCAGCTGCGGAGCCGCCAGCCGGTCCAGAGGGCGAGGCCGAAGCCGAGGCCCGAGCCCGCCGCGACGGCGACTGAGGCGAAACCGATGCCGCGGCTCCAGACCAGGAGCGCCGCAACCAGGCCGAAGGTCACCGCGACGGCCAGCCCGGTGGTCGCCAAGAGAACCGAAGAGCGCCGTGAACGAGCGAAAATCACCCGAGCCCCACTGAAGGAAAAGTGTATGCCCGCCAGTGCCCTGGGCGGCGATTGAATCGACGTTGATTCCCGCTGGTCAGTTGACCTGGCGGGTCGCGCCCTCCCAGTAGGGCTGCCGGAGCTCCCGCTTCAGGATTTTGCCGCTCGGGTTGCGGGGGATCAGCTCCGTGAAATCAACCGAGCGAGGCCGCTTGTAGCCTGCCAGCTTCGGCCTCGACCACTCGATGAGCTCGTCGGCGGTCAGCTCCTGGCCCGGCTTGAGAACGACGATCGCCTTCACCGTCTCGCCCCATTGCGGATCGGGGACGCCGATGACGGCGATGTCGGCGATCGCGGGGTGCGCGGCGAGGACGCTCTCCAGCTCGGCGGGGTAGATGTTCTCCCCGCCTGACACGATCATGTCCTTGATCCGGTCCTTGATGTAGAAGAAGCCATCCCCGTCCTGGGTCCCGGCGTCGCCGGTGTGGAACCAGCCGTCGCGGATCACCTCGGCGGTGTCCTTGGACCGGTTCCAGTACCCCCGCATGGTGCCCCCGCCGCGGTAGACGATCTCCCCGATCTCGCCCAGGGGGACCTCCCGGTCCTCCGCGTCGACCACCTTCAGGTCCGCGCCGAGGGTCGCCCGGCCGCAGCTGAGCATGCGCTCGCCGACGTGGTCCCGGTGAGACAGGAAGGTGATCCCACCGGTGGTCTCGGTCAGCCCGTAGACCTGGGTCAGGTTGCACTTGAAGGTCTCGATCGACCGCTGGAGGACGGCCTGGGAGATTGGCGAGGCGCCGTAGAGGATGTTGCGGAGTGCCGCGTAGTCCCGGCCCTGCGACTCGGGGAGCGAGGTCAGGAAGAGGAGCGCCGCCGGGACCAGGAAGGCTGTCTCGACCTTCTCCTCCTCGAACACCTGGAGGACCTGCTGTGGCGCGAACTCGCGCAGTATCACCGCGGTACTGCCGGAGGCCATGGCCGCGACGCACCAGCCGCAGCCGCCGATGTGGTACAGCGGCATGGCGACCATCGCCCGGCCGCCGACCCGGAGCTCGGGCATCTCGATCCCGAAGACGCCGAATTCGGCAAACAGATTGAGGCCGGTGAGCATCGCACCCTTGGGAAGACCCGTCGTGCCCGAGGTATAGAGCTGCCAGCTGACCTCGCCGTCGTCGTCACGATGGGGATCGCCGCCCTCGCTTCGCGGCAGCTCGCCGAAGCCGAGCACGCGGACGCTGGCGGCGTCCGCCTGGCTGCGGAAGTCCTCACCGGCGACGATCACGACCGATTCGGCGTCCTGCGCCACCTTGGCCACCTCCGGGCCGGTCAGGCGCCAGTTGATCGGGGTGGCGATGGCGCCCGCCTTGTCGAGCGCGAAGAGCAGCTCGACGTACTCGTCGGTGTTCTTGTCCAGGATGGCGACGTGGTCGCCCGGCTTTATGCCGAGCTTGCCGACGAGCCCGGCGGCGAGGGCGGAGCTTGACGTGTCGAGCTCACCCCAGGTACGGCCGCGGCCCTCGAACCAGGTGGCCTCGAGATCCGGCTGCCGGCGGGCCCACCAACGGCAGATCTCGGCAACAGTTCTCATGGCCGAATCCTAAGTCGAGAGGAGTAGGCCCCGAGAAAATAAATTCAGGCGCCGCTCGTGGGCCTGGCTTCGCC
>DATCOZ010000232.1:0-3245 GCA_036564345.1 Candidatus Dormiibacterota bacterium
CGGATCTGGCGCAGGCGGTGGCCATCTACGGGCCGGCGATCCTGGAAGGCGGTCCGCTAAACGACGTTGGCCAGGCACTCAAGCGCGAGAGAAACAGCTGCGGGGCTTGCGGTGGATGTGGCGGGTGTGGCGGGTGTGGCGGATGTGGCGGGTGCGGATGATGCCGCCGCTCGGTCTGGGAATCGGCTGGCGACCTGAACTGGCGCTCGCAATCGAGCGGCGCGAGGCGCTCGGCTTTGTCGAGGTGACGGCTGAGAACATCCGGCTCGACGACATCCCGCCGGCGCTCACGCGAATGGTCGCGCGGGGGGTCCCCGTCATCGTGCACGGCCTCAGCCTTTCGCTTGGAGGCGCCGAGCGGCCGGATACGCGGCGGCTCGACCACCTGGTCCGCGTGGCCCAGCGATTGGACGCCAGGCTCGTCAGCGAGCATCTCGCATTCGTGCGGGCGGAAGGCCTGGAAGCGGGACACCTTCTTCCCGTCCCGCGAACTCGCGAGGCGCTGGAGGTCATCGTCGAAAACGTGGCCTGGGCCAAGAGAATGCTGCCGTTCCCGCTGGCGTTAGAAAACATCGCCACGCTGGTGGAGTGGCCGGGAGCGGCGATGGATGAAGCCTCGTTCCTGGCCGAGCTACTCAAGCGAACGGACACAGCGCTGCTCTTCGATGTTTCCAACATGTACGCGAACGCGCGCAACGGCGGGTGGGATCCGGTGGTGGCCCTGGCTCGGCTGCCGCTCGGCCGTTTGGCCTACGTTCACGTGGCCGGCGGCACGGTGCGCGACGATCTGTATCACGACACTCATGCGCACCCAGTGGGAGCGGGCCCGCTGGCCTTGCTTGAAGAGCTCTGTTCGCGGATTGCGCCACCCGGGGTTATGCTGGAACGTGACGACGACTTTCCGCGAGAGTCGGAGCTGGAGGCTGAGCTGGAAGCCATTCGGATGGCCATGGCGCGCGGGGCCGCGCGGCGCATCGGCAACCCGAACTGATCATGGACACGGCGCGCCACCGATTGGCTTCAATGGAAGCGGAATTCATCCGCTCCCTCTCGGCCGGTGGGCCCTACTCCTCCGGCTCGGATCTCCGCGGGATGCGGGCAACATCCCAGCTCCTCCGGGCGAAGCGCCTGCGTACCATGGCGAGAGCCTGGCCGGAGCTGGCAGGCGTCCTCGGGAACGGCCTTGCAGAGCGAGCGACCGACGTGTTGGCCAGCACACCACTTCCTCCCGGTGACCATGCGGTGCAGGACGGGCTGATCGTGGCGCGTCATCTCGAGGCAGCCGGACCTATTCCCGACAGCCTGAGGCTGCGGATGCTCGGCGTTAGACTGCGTTACCGCAGGAAGCGAGGCCTGCTGGTTCAGTCGCCGCGCCCGGCATTGGGATTCACCTACCTTCGTCAGTCGGGACGCTTGATCTGCGCGCTCCGAGTCCCTGGATTACGGCTGCTGAGTATCTCCATCAGGGTTGGGTCGCCACCCCAGGCGACATCTGCCAGTCGGTAGCTGAGCCGCCTACCTTGCCAAGGTAAGGGCCGTGCGCTCGATCGTCGCCGCCAGTTACCGCGCCAGCACCTGAGTATCTAAGCGGGAGACGAGACTCGAACTCGCGACATCGACCTTGGAAGGGTCGCGCTCTACCAACTGAGCTACTCCCGCCTGGTCAGGCTCCTTATCTTGGAAGGCTGGTCGTCACAGAGAACAGTGTGCAATAACGGGTTTCGAGGGTGTGGCGCCATCAAGGGCGAAAATTCCTTCCGCTCGGCGGCGCCATCTTTGGGACCCACTGGGCCATTTGGCTCTCCTCACCGTCCGCGTCGCTTCCTGCCAAATCGTCCGGGATTAGGAGCCTCTTCCCGAGGCTGAAGCCACCAGCAGATGCGGGGGAGTCGCTGGAGTGGACTTCTCGCACCACGCCGACGGCTTTGAACATGAGTGCGCCCTGCCCATTGCGACACTGCCACAGAGCTCGCGCGTCAGGAATCCAGATAGCGCAGTACCGTGAGCACCCGGCGGTTGTCATGTTCAGACACGGGCAAGCCGAGGAATGGGCGGCAAGGGCATATTCTCGATGCAGTGCTCAAACTGACAAATCAGGCCTTGCTCTTCGCCAGGATCTCCGTGTCGGTCGCCGCGATCGAGTTCGCCAAGAGCGGCGACGGCACCGCGCTGACCTGGACCGAGCATGGCGCCTACCTGGACGGCATCGACGGCGTGCAGGCACCGGCGCTACGCGAGGAAGGCACCGCCGAGATGCTCGACGGCCTTGCCCGGTACCTGACCGCGCGACCGGCCAGTCGACCGGGCACCGATGACTTCCGGGCGGCGGTGGCGTCTGGAGCACTAGCGACAGGCCACCGACGCCGCGGCCACGCGAGCACTGCGGCCCCGGACAGGCACGTTCCCCTAGCAAGCACGGTCCCCAGACGACCCGAGACTATGGAGTTCTGATCATGCGGAAGCTCATAGCGACAGTGTTCAACTACTCGCTCGACGGCCTTCTCGCCGACGAGGGCACCGAGTTTTGGAAGTTCTGCTTCGACCTGCCCGAAATCCGTGAGCCCGACGACCCAGCCCAACTCGACTTTCTCCAGAGCGCGTACGCGCACATCATGGGCCGCACCGCCTACGAGGCCATCTCCGGGTCCATGACAACGTCCACCGACCACCCGTTCGCCGACATCCTGAACGCCGGGCGCAAGGTTGTCTTCTCCCGGACCCTGAAGACGGCCGACTGGGCCAACACCACCATCGCCGCTGGTGACACGGCAGAAGAGATCGACAAGCTCAGGCAAGGCGGCGACGGCCACATCGTGGTCTGGGGCGGCGTCAGCCTCTGGCGGTCGCTCATGCGGCTCGACCTGATCGACGAGCTCCAGCTGAGCTTGTTCCCCTACGTTGCGGGCGAGGGCACCCGGCTGTTCGAGGGCGTCCCCAAGTCCTACCAGCTCGACCTGGTCTCCAGCACCGCCTCCAGCAACGGGATCGTCGAACTGCAGTACCGGCGGCACCGATAACCGGCCAAGCCGTATGGAACCTCTCGCCTTGGTGAGGGGCCCGCCCCGCGCGCCGGCTCGCGTCAGCCGATCTGTTCGGCCAGGGCAACGATGATGCCCGCGGGGCCGCGGAGGTAGCAGAGCCGGAAGATGCTCTCGTACTGCGCCACCTCGCCGAGGAGTTCGGCGCCGTGGGCGCGCAGGCGGGCGACGGTGTCGTCGATGTCGTCGACGGCGAACATGACGCGA
>DATCOZ010000277.1:0-3839 GCA_036564345.1 Candidatus Dormiibacterota bacterium
CCGACGATGACCATGTGTGGGGCCCTGCCGTGGGGCTCGACGAACCAGTCGCCGTCGCGCACCGCCTGGTCTTTCTTCGGCACCCGCTCCAGCAGCTCGACCGCCCCGGTCGCCAGGTTGGTCCGCAGCTCGGCCGGCCGCTCCTTTTCGATCAGGTCGATCAGCCTGAGGTGCTCGGGAGTGACCGGCTGGATCATGACCTCGACGTGGCCGCCGCAGGCGAGGCCGACCTCGAAGGCGACGTCATCCGCGACGCCGTAGGGCACCAGCCGGCCCTGTCCCGCCTTGAGGACCTTCTGGGCCTCCTCGAAGACGTCTCCTTCGATGCAGCCGTTGGAGACCGACCCTGCCATCTTGCCGGAGCTGGAGACGGCCATCTTCGACCCCAGCGGGCGGGGGCTCGATCCCCACGTCTCCACCACCGTCGCGATGGCGACCTGGTCGCCGGCGGCGGTCCAATCCCTGATCTCCTCGAGAACCTCTCTCATCTTCGGTACACCCTCTTATCCAGCGACGCCAGCTTGCGGCCCAGCTCGTCGAGCGACTGCAGGTTGTGCGCGGCCATGAACTCGTCCGTGTGGGGCAGTGCCGCGGCCATTCCCCTTGTCAGGGGCTCGTAGCCCTCCGAGCCGAGCAACGGGTTCAGCCAGATCAGCCGGTGCGACAGCCGCCGCAGCCGGGACAGCTCCACCGCAAGCAGGCCCGGATCGCCGCGGTCCCAGCCATCGCTGATCAGGATCACCACCGCGCCATGTCCGAGCACCCGCCGCGCCCACTTCCGATTGAACTCGTGAAGAGCCTCGCCTATTCGGGTTCCGCCGCTGAAGTCGTGGACGGAATGGCCGATACCCTCTAGAGCCCGGTCGACGTCGCGCCTGCGGAGCTGGCGGGTGATCCTCGTCAGCCGGGTCGAGAAGACGAAGGTCTCGACCTCCTCCCGGCGGGCGATGGCGTGGGCGAAGAGGAGCAGCTGCCGGGAGTACCGCTCCATCGAGCCGCTCACGTCGCAGAGGAGGACCAGCGGGCGGCGCCGGATCCGCGCTTTGCGATGCATCAGCTGGACGAGCTCTCCGCTCGAGCGAACCGCTCGCCGGGTCGTGCGGCGGAGGTCGATCCGCCCGCCTCGGGATGGCGCAAGGCGTCGCGTCCGCTTCTCAGCCAGGCGCCAGGGTGACTGGGCGAGCAGGCGGCGAACCTCCTCCGTCTCCTGCCAGGTCATCTGGTCGAAGTTCTTCTGCCGGAGCATCTCCTCCGCGCTGTAGCCGGAGCTGCTGGCGGTGAAGGTGCGGTCCTCCTGCTCGCGCGCCATCTCCGACTCGGGAATGCCGAGCGCCTTCAACCACGCCTTGGCACGCTCGGGATCCATCGGGATGGAGCGGCTCTTGCCCGGAATGGCTCCCGCGAGGACGCGCGGGTCGGGGGGCGCCCAGTAGAGGTCGAAGGCGGCGTCGAAGATCGGCAGCTCGTCTTTACGGGTGACGAATACGGTGCGGAGGGCCTCCCGGAAGTCGATTTCGGAGCGGAGGTCGATGTGGTTGAGGGCGACGGTGGCGTCCTTGAGGCGCCCGGGCCCCGCGTCGAGGCCGGCGTCGTGCAGCAGACGGGCGAAGCCCGCCAGCCGGGTCAGCAGCTCCGGCCGGTCGGAGGCCACCGACAAGGTCAGCCTCCCTGGGCGCGGGAGACCAGCGCGGGGATCGCCTCCCGGGCTCGCTCCAGGTCCTCCTGGTACTTCAGGGCGGCGCCCAGGGTCGCCTCGACGAGGCCGGCGTCGACACTCCGGGCGCCCAGCGCTGAGAGGGAGCGCGCCCAGTCCAGCGTCTCAGCCACACCGGGCAGCTTGTAGAGGTCCATCTCGCGCAGCCCGCTGACGAGCAGCGCGACCTGGCGGGCGAGGCCGGCGGCAGCCTCCGGGACTCGCGCCTCGACGATGCTGACCTCCTTCTCGAGGTCGGGGTAGTCGATCCAGTGATAGAGGCAGCGGCGCTTGAGGGCGTCATGAACCTCGCGGGTTCGGTTGGAGGTGATGACCACGAAGGGCGGCCGCTTGGCGGTGATCGTGCCCAGCTCGGGGATCGAGATCTGGAAGTCGCTGAGCAGCTCGAGGAGGAATGCCTCGAACTCCTCGTCGGAGCGGTCGATCTCGTCGATCAGCAGGACCGGGGGGACCGGATCGGAGTTGTCGATCGCGTCCAGGAGGGGCCGGCGGAGGAGGAACTCGGGGCTGAAGATCTCCTTCTCCGCCTCGGCCCGGTTGGCGCCGTCGCCGAGGAGTCGGATGTGGAGCAGCTGGCGGGGGTAGTTCCATTCGTAGGCGGCGTGGGCGAGGTCGATGCCCTCGTAGCACTGGAGGCGGATCAGCCGCGCGCCCAGCACGTCAGCCATGACCTTCGCCGCCTCGGTCTTGCCAACGCCCGCCTCGCCCTCGATGAAGAGAGGCTTGGCGAGCTTCAGCGCGAGATAGATCGAGGTCGCCAGCGGCCGGTCGCCGACATACCGGCGCTCCGCCAGTCGGGTCAGGACATCGTCGATCGATTGGATTTCAGGCATTGGTTTCCAAACCGTAGCGTACCCATCGAGGTCGGCCGCAAATTCAGGTTCGACCCTCGCGCAGCCGGCTGACAGCGGCGGCGATGCGGCGCTCTCGCGTCTCCGGCGTCCTGGCATCGTCGATCGGGCTCACGATCCGCCTCCGGTTGCTGTAGTTCAATCCTTCGAAGAACCGTTTGGCGCCCGCGTCATCATCGAGCGCCGCGGCGAAATCGGCGGGCACCGCGACCTCGCGGGGCTCGGTGTCGAGCTCGATGTCGACATCCACCTCGTCTCCGGCTGCGACGCCAGTCCGGCTGCGTGTGTCGTTGGAGACGCCCACCATGTACCGCCCGCCCATCGACGCGATGCTGCTTCGATAGCTGTAGCCGTTGATCGTGACGCGTACCGCCGGACGCTTGCTCGAGCCGAGGCTGGACACCACCTCCGCGGGAACCTCGATGCCGGCGGCGGTCTTGCCAGCGCCTTCGATCCTGACCCGCAGTCTCATATGCAGCCACTCTACGAAAACGCGCCATCCGAATGGAGGACCTGGCCGCTGATCCAGCCACCGTGTGGCGAGAGCAGGAAGCCGACGAGGTCGGCGCTGTCGGAAGGCCTGCTCAGCCGTCCGAGCGGAGCGCGGGCCAGCAGCACGGCGCGCAGCTCGTCGGTGATCCATCCGGTCTCGTTGGGACCCGGGTTGATGCAGTTCGCGCGAATCCCGAGCGGGCCCAGCTCGTGGGCGGCCGCGATGACGACGGCATCGAGGGCCGACTTCGACACGCCGTAGGGGACGTTGTCGCGGAGCGCGTCGCTGGTGAAGGCGACCACCCGGCCATCGTCGCCGCGCAGGCGCCGGGCAAGCTCCTGGATCAAAAGCGCCACCGAGCGCGCGTTCACCGCGAAATGGAGGTCAAGCTCTTCGGCCGTGCTCGCCATGAGGGGAAGCTCGATGTCCCGGCAGTGGGCGGCGACCAGTGCGCTGAACGGGCCGAGGCGCGGCTCCAGCGCGTCGAAAAGCGCGCCCGGGCCGGCGACCGAGGCGAGGTCCGCCTCGGCAAGCTCGGCGCGAACGCCCAGCGCCCGTACCTCCTCGAGCAATCGCTCAGGCTCCTCGTCCTCGCTCGCCGGGCCGTTCTCGCGATCGTAGGGCCGCCAGCAGCTGAGCCCGACGTCCCAGCCGTTTCGGGCCAGGGCCAGGGCGCAGGCGGCCGCGATCCCGGCGCGCCGGCCGGCGCCGGTGATCAATACGGCGGGCATGCGCTGAAAGGATAGAGCCACGAGAAAGAGGGCGGCCGGTTCGTCCCGGC
>DATCOZ010000020.1:0-2531 GCA_036564345.1 Candidatus Dormiibacterota bacterium
CTGGGTGCGGACCGACATGGGTGGTCCGTCGGCGTCGCGCTCGGTGGAGGAAGGCGCCGAGACCGCCGTTTGGCTGGCAACACTCCCCGACGACGGGCCGAGTGGCGGCTTCTTCCGCGACCGCAAACCGATTCCGTGGTAGGGAACCAATTGCGGCGCCTTCGGCGCCTGACACCAGCCGCGGCGCCTAACGGCACCGCCTAGGATCACCTAATCGCTTCGACCCAACAGCTGATCGAGACCGCCGTGCGGCGCTTCCAGGAGGAGGTGCCGGCGCTGGCGAAGCTGAAGCTCGTCTTCGAGCTGGAGCTGCGGGGCAGGGGGGACGTGCAGATGTTCCGGGTCGAGCTGCCGGGGCCGAAGATCACAAAGGGTGTCGCCGACCATGCTCGCGCCACGGTCGAGATCACCCGCTCGACCTTCAACGATCTGGCGGCCGAGGGAACCGCCGGCGACTACCGCGAAGCGTTCGAGCACGGGCACATCAAGGCCTCCGGTGACCCCAACGTCTTGAAGCTGATTGCCCAGGTGGTCGAGCGGCACGAGCAGCGGGTGCGGACCAAGAAGGTCCACTGACCGGTGGCCACCGCGCCACGGCGGATCGACCCGAAGCGACTTCCACGCCTGCGGGCGGGCGCCCAGCTCCTGCACCGGCCAACCTCGATGCGCGACCCGGTCGAGGTCGCGAGGGCGATCGCCGGCGCTCAGGCCCAGGATGTGTACGCGGGCCCCCTGACCTTCCGCTCCCGCAGCCGGCGCCTGACCGCGGCCGACATCGATCGCGCTCGCACCGAGGAGCGCTCCCTGCTGCGCACCTGGGTGATGCGGATGACCATCCACCTGATCCCAAGCGAAGACGCGGGATGGCTTCTGCCCCTGTTCGAGCCGGCGATCGACAAGTGGTCGAGGCGGCGCCTGGAGCAACTCGGGATGCCGGCGAGCAGTCGCGACAAGGCCCTACAGGTGGTCAAGCGGACGCTCGCGAAGGAGGGCCCTCTCACACGGCCCGAGGTTGCCGAGCGGATCGCCGCCGCGGGCATCGAGCTGTACTCATCGACCCGCCTCCACATCATCGGGCTTGCGGTGACCTCCGGCATCGCATGCCTCGGCCCGGACCGCAGCAGGACGACCTGCCTGGTCCTGCGCGACGATTGGCTCGGCGAGCTACCGCGGATCGACCGCGACGCGGCGCTCGCAGAGCTCGCACGTCGCTACCTGCGCGCGTTCGGCCCGGCGAAGGACCTCGACTTCGCCTACTGGTCCGGTCTGAGGCTGCGCGAGGTGAGGAGGGGACTCGAGAGGATCGCAAGCGAGCTCAGAGAGAGCCGCGTCGGCGACGACACCCTGCTCTCCCTGAAGGGGAAGCAGAGCCGGCTCCCCCCGTCCGGCCAAGTCCGCCTGCTCGGCGCCTTCGACACTTACATGCTCGGCTATCGCAGCCGCGACTCTGCCGTGCCGTCCGAGCATGTCGCGGCGGTCAAGGAGGGCGGTGGGGGATGGATCCGGCCGGTGATCGTCCGTGACGGAGTGGTTATCGGGGGTTGGCGCTCGACCCGCTCGGGCGGTCGGATCGAGATCTCCCTCAATTTGCCCAAGCCCCTCTCCGCCGGGATGCGGAAGGCGATCGACGCCGAGGTCGCCGACATCGGCCGCTTCGAAGGGCTTCCGGTGGAGATGGCGGGCGACGCGGCCGGATAGCATCCCGCGCCGATGAGCGAGGAAGACCACAAGCTGATCACCGACCAGACTGGGCGCGAAGCCTCCGGCGCGCGACCCTATGGCCGCTATCTGGAGGAGTTCACGGTCGGCGACGTCTACATGCACTGGCCGGTGAAGACGGTCACCGAGGCGGAGGACCACCTGTTCTGCCTGCTGACGATGAACCACCATCCGCTGCACATCAACGACGTCTACGCAGGGCAATCGCAGCAGGGTCGAAACGTGGTCGCGGGGCCCTACGTCTACTCGCTGATCTTCGGCATGACGGTGGCGGACGTCTCCGGCAAGGCGATCGCCAATCTCGCGACCGACGATCTCAAGCATCCCGCTCCGGTTTTTCACGGGGACACCCTCTACACCGAGAGCGAGGTCCTCGAGGTGCGCCCCTCGGAGTCGAAGCCCGACCGCGGGGTGGTCCGGGTCCACACCCGCGCCTATAACCAGGATGGGACGCTGGTCGCCGAGTTCAAGCGCGCCGTGCTTGTTCCCCGAAAGCCGAACGGCGAGACGCCCGAGGCCGAGGGCCAAGTCGACTAGGCGGGGGGTGACCTCGCCATGAACGGCGTCGAACCGGGGCCTGACGGAAGGGCTCGTTGCTGGTGGAGCCTCGGCGGCCCCGAGTACGTCGAGTACCACGACTGGGAGTGGGGCCGGCCCAGCCACGACGAGGTGCACCTGTTCGAGATGCTCACCCTGGAAGCGTTCCAGTCGGGTCTTTCCTGGCTCACGATCCTTCGAAAGCGGGAGGGCTTCCACCGTGCGTTCGAGGACTGGGACGTCGAGCGGATCGCTGCCTACGGCGACCGCGACAT
>DATCOZ010000335.1:0-12341 GCA_036564345.1 Candidatus Dormiibacterota bacterium
ACTTCTCTCCTGAGATTCCCCACCGGCCTGGCGGTTCGTGATTCCAGCAGCGATTCGAATCCGGTGAGCCGCCGGCGGATGGTGTCGAGGTCGACCGAGCAGTAGGTGAGGCGGCCATCCCGGCGGGTCGTCACGACGCCGCCCAGCTCGAGCATGCGGAGATGCCACGACACTCGTGGCTGGCTCATCCGAAGCGCCATCGCCAGCTCGTTCACGGTCTCCTCGCCGACCGCCAGCAGGCGCTCGACGATGCGCAGGCGAGTGATGTTCGCCAGTGCCGTGAAAAAGGCGGGCAGGTCCCCCTGCTGTCCCGGAAGAAACATAAGCAGTTCTTTATGCGATGTTAACGCATAAAAGATCCTTTATGTGTTCGGAGCCTCCCGCGGGGCTGTCGAATCCACCCGTTAGCGAGTATCTTTCTTGATAGCGTTATGGATAGGTCTGAGAGCAGCCCCGAACTTGCTGCGGAGATCCTCGAGGAAGCCGAGCGGCTGGTTCGGCTCGAGATCGCCCTCGCCAAGGCAGAGCTCAAAGAGCTGGCGGTCACCAACGCGATCGCCGCCGGCGCCTTTGCCGGCGCCGCGATGCTGGTCATGGTGACGCTGCTGGTGGCGATCCCGGTGCTGATCGTCGTGGCGGTGGAGCCCCATTGGCTCGCCGCGCTGGCCTGGATCGTCGTCTACCTCGTGGTCGCCGGCGGCCTTGCTCTACTCGGCCGCAGCAAGCTTCACATCGCCATCCCGGAGCGAACCGTCAACAGCCTCAAGGAGACAAAGGATTGGGCAATTCGTCAGATGAGATCGCCCGGCAGATAGCCGAGACCCGAGAGGAGATCGAGAACAAGATCGTCACGCTCCGCGAGCGCAGTGAGGTGGCGGTACGGCGGAGCAAGCGGGCCCTCCTGATCGCCGCCGGCGTCGGAGCGGCGGCGGCGGTCGCCGTCGTCGGCGCGATCGTCGTCTACCGCATGACTCGGCCTGTCACTCCTCGGGAGCGGGTGGCGCGCGTCATCCCCGCGATCTGGTGGGAGCGGGCGAAGAACCTGCGCGAGTCGTGGGAGCTCGGCGTTCGCAAGCAGGTGCCACCGCTGCGCCTGTATGTGGGCGACAAGCAGATCGGGGAGGAGCCGCCCGCGAACACGACTCGGAAGATCCTTCTCCGGATCGCCCAGGCCGCCGGGACCGCGATCGGAGGCGCCATCGTCCAGCGAGTGATGTCGCGCTTCGACCGCAGCGACGCCGCCTCGACCGGCTAGCTTCCAGTGTCGAAAGGGGCGCAGCCATTCGGTGAACGCCCCTCCGGCCGCCTTGCGGCCACCTCCCCGCTGCGCAGGGAGGCAAGACTCGACTGATCGGGGCAGCTACAACCACGCTGGTCTTGCTCCCCTGTGAGACTGGGAGGGAGTGCCGCCGCAAGCGGCAAGCGGCGAGGGGGCATTCTCTGATCAGCCGGCGAATTGCGGCCCACAGATCGCATTCCGACGCCAAGGCGTCAGGTCTAGGGCTCCACCTTCAAGTTCGCTCCCGTCAGCGGCACCGACTCCGGTGAGGCCAGCCAGCCCACGATCCGGGCGACCTCGGCGGGCTGGAATTTACGTCCGGGCACTCCCGACTGCTGGAGCATGGGAGTGTCGATCGACCCCGGGCTGAGCGCGTTGACCCGGATGCCGAGCGGTCGTCCTTCGACCGCCAGCGCTTCGGTGAGGCCTGCCAGGCCCGACTTCGCGGCGACGTATGCGGCCATCCCCGCGAACTTCTCGCTCCCCACCACTCCCGACAGGCTCGAGACGTTGACGATGCTGCCGCCCTCGCGCATCCGGCGGAAGGCCTCCCGGCTGCACAGGAAGGCTGAACGAAGGCCGCTGTCGAGCTGCTCGTCCCACTCCTGGGCCGAGGTCTCGACAAGGGGCCGGTTGATGAGGATGGCGGCGTTGTTGACCAGGACGTCGAGTCGCTCCAGACCGCCGAAGGCAGCGACCACCGTCGCCTCGTCGGAGACGTCGGCGCCGGTCGAGCGGCTGAGCCCGACGACCTCGTAGCCCCGCCGGCCAAGCTCCGCGACGATCGACCGGCCGAGCCCGCCCGAGGCTCCCGTGACGACCGCCACCGGCTTCACCGGAGCGCCTCCTCATAGGCGTCGAGCGAATGGTCGAGGAGGAGCCGTTCGCGGGCCTGCGCCCGCACCGAGGCGCGGTCCAGCCGGAGGCAGCGGCCGATCGCCCGCGCCAGTTCCTCGATGTCGTCGGGCCGGGCGAGGAAGCCGCCCGCGCCCTCAGCGACCACCTCGGGCAGGGCGCCCCGCGCGTAGCCGGCGACCGGGCAGCCGGCGACCTGCGCTTCGGCCGCGACCAACCCGAAGGGCTCCTCCCACTTGACCGGCATCAGGGTCACCGCCGACCGGGCCATCAGCCGCCAGAGCTCGCGACGGGCCAGCGGGGGCCGGATCTCGACGCCGGCCAGGCGGGCGCGGTACGCCGGGTCGTAATCGCCTCCGACGACGATCGGCTCCAGGCCTGCCAGGCGAGCGGCGACGACCCCGTCCTCGATCCCCTTCTCGGGCGATATCCGCCCCGCGATCAAGGCTGCCGGACGGACCGGACCGGCCTCGGGGTGCCAGTCGGGCACGCCGTCCGGCACCACGATCGTCTCGACGCCGAATTTGGTCCACTCGCGCCGGCAGGACTCGGAGACCGTCGCTAACCGGCTCGAGGTCGCCCGCGCGGCGGCCACGACTGAGGGCACCAGGGGCGGGAGGTGCAGGGTGTGGAGGACGGGCAGGCCCTCCGCGAGCTCGATCGCCTCGGCATCGAAGGCGTGCTGGCTGACAGCGTCGGCGCCTCGCCGGCGGAGCTCGGCGAAAAGCAGTTCAAAAGCGCGGCGGAGCTCGGGCACGGGCTCCGCCGGCGCGCCGCCGGGCATCACCATCGCGCCGGCCACGGCGGCCTGGACCGGGATCTCGACGAGCTCGACCCCGGGCACGTCGGAGCCGACGGCGCAATAGAGCTGGACCGAGTGCCCTCGTCGGGCGAGCCCGCGGGCGAGGTCGCTGAGGAACGCCTGCGCTCCGCCCGCCTGGACCGGCAGCAGCGGCGTCACCAGCGAGGCGACGACCGCCACCTTCACCGTTTGTTGATCAGGTCGAAGAACTCGGAGCGGGTCCGGGAGTCGTCCCGGAAGGCGCCCAGCATGCAGGAGGTGAGCGTGTCGGAATCCTGCTTCTCAACCCCCCGCATCTCCATGCAGAGGTGGCGCGCCTCGATCACGACGGCCACCCCGTTCGGCTCCAACACGTCGTTGAGAGCCTCGGCGATCTGCCGTGTCAACCGCTCCTGGAGCTGCAGGCGATGAGCGAAGGCATCGACGATCCGGGGCACCTTGCTGAGGCCGACGACCTTGCCATGGGGCAGGTAGGCGACATGGACGCGGCCGAAGAAGGGCAACAGGTGGTGCTCGCAGAGCGAGAAGAAGTTGACATCGCGCACCAGCACCAGGTCGTCGTATTCCTCGCTGAAGAGCGCGTCCCCGATGATCTCGGCGGGATCGAGGCCATAGCCCTCGGTCAGGTGCCGGAGGGAGTCGGCGACCCGCCGCGGCGTATCCACGAGCCCCTCGCGGGTGGTGTCCTCACCCAGCTCTTCGAGCAGCCGGGCGACGACGCCGGGCAGTTCGTCGGGATCGAAGCGAGGGCGGTAGATGCTCATCGGTGGATCTCGACCGAGTTGTTCTCTGATTCGACCAGGCGGAGCCGCTCGAGCCGCGCGCTCCCCTCGAGATGTGCCTCGAGCTGCTGCCAGAAGGCGACGGCCAGATTCTCGGCGGTCGGAATCACACCATCCAGGAAGAAGACGTCGCGGTTCAGGTGGTGGTGGTCGACGTGCTCGATGACGGCGCCGCGGATGGCGCCGTCGAGGGCCTTCAGGTTGATCACCATGCCGGTGGCGGTGTCGACCGGTCCGCTGACCGAGACCTCGAGGCTGTAGTTGTGGCCGTGCTCGCCGGCACAGGCGCCGAAGACTTCGCGATTGCGCCGCTCGCTCCAGTCGTCGCGGCGGAGGACGTGTGCGGCAGCGAAGGTGGCACGGCGGGTGAGCAGCAGGGTGGTGGCAGTGGCTGGGCCCACAGCCGCCTTCGTGCGCGGGCCGGTCCTGAGCATCTGGGTATCCATAATTCTACTTTCAGTGTGACTTATTCCGAATCTGTCGCCGCCGCTCCCCCCGGTGCCGCAAGCTTCACGCGCGCCGATCTCGACAAGCTGCCCCAAGACGCCCGCACGGCGCTCCTGGCGGCGGTTCCGGCGGAGGAGCTGACGCTCCTCGAGGAGGGAGACGCCGCGGCGGCCGAGCGCGTTCTGCGGGCCTGCTTCTGGACCCTCGTCTACCACCTCCTGCCCGAGCGGTGGGATGAGCTGAGCCGGGTCGAGCCGATCCATCCCGCGGTTCTCCGGGCCCTCCCGGCGGACGGAGCCCGGGTCCTCGAGGTCGGCGCCGGAAGCGGCCGGCTGACGACCTACCTCGCTTCCCGGGCGCGCTCGCTGATCGCTGCTGAGCCGGTCGCGCAGCTACGCGCGATCCTCCAGGCCCGGGTTATCGGGGCCATCCTCCTCGACGCGGTGGCGCAGGACCTGCCGGTCGCGGACCATTGGGCGGACCTAACCGTCGCCTGCGCCAGCCTCGGACCCGACCCCGCCTGCATCCGTGAGATGGAGCGCTGCACCCGTCCGGGCGGAACCGTCGCCCTGATCAGCCCCGAGCACCCGGAATGGTTCGAGTCCCACGGCTGGCGAAGGCTCTCCTTCGACGCGGCCGAGGTGGTGATCCCGCCCCACGACCCCGGCCTCGAGGCCTTCTTCGGGCCGCTCGACCCGCCCCACGAACTACTTTTGAAGGCGCCTTGACCTCAGAGGAAGCTGCCGCTGTGCTGGCCGAGATCGCCTATCGGCTCCGCCACGACCCCGAACAGTCCTTTCGCGCCCGCGCCTACGGCAACGCCGCCGCCACCCTGAACCGACTCAAGCCCGACCTCAAAGCGCTTCGTGCCGAGGGCCGGCTGGAATCGATCGAGGGCATCGGGCCGGGCATCGCGAAGGTACTCGTCGAGCTCGTCGACACGGGTCGCAGCGCCTATGCCGAGAAGCTCCGGCTGGAGTCCGGCGAACCACCGCCGGTGGCCGCGTCGGAGGGCGTCAACCCGGCCCTTCTGAAGGGCGATCTGCACTGCCACACCGATTGGTCCGACGGCCACGCGACGGTCATCGAGATGGCGCGGGCGGCCCAGGCGCGCGGCTACTCCTACCTCGCGATCACCGACCACTCGCCCCGGATCCGGGTCGTCAACGGGCTCGGCCCCGAGCGCCTCGCCGCGCAGGCGGCGGAGATCCGGCGGGCGATGGAGCAGCTTCCCGGGTTCACCATCCTCACCGGGATCGAGTGCGACATCCTGGAGGACGGGTCGCTCGACCTGCCCGACGAAACCCTGGCCCAGCTGGACGTCGTCATCATCTCGCCGCACGTGAAGCTGAAGCTGGAGCCGGCGGCGATGACGGAGCGGATGCTGCGGGCCGTCTCCAGCCCGCATGCCGACATCGTCGGCCACCCGACCGGCCGCCGGCTCGGGTCGCGGCCGGGCGCCGTCTATGACTTCGAGGCCGTCTTCCGGCAGGCGGCGAAGTCGGGCACGGCCCTGGAGATGGACTGCGACCCGGCCCGGATGGACCTTTCTCCAGAGCTTGCCCGGCTGGCCGCCGACTGCGGCTGCCGGCTCTCCCTCGACTCGGACGCCCACACGCCTGACCAGCTGACCTACGTCGACTCCGGCGCCTGGATGGCCCGCCAGGCCGGCATCGGACCCGATCTGCTGCTGAACAGCCTGGAGGTGACCGATCTAAGGGCGCTACTCAACGACTGAGCAACGCCGGCCGCCAGGCCGGCTCGGCCGAATAAGCTTGTCGGAGATGGCTGTCATCGGCGTGATGATCGAGGGCCAGGAGGGGCTCACCTGGGACCGCTGGCGCAACCTCTGCCGGGTGGTCGAGGACCTCGGCTTCGAGTCCCTCTGGCGGAGCGACCACTTCTTCAGCGTGATGGGCGAGTACCAGCGCGACTGCATCGAGACCTGGGTCTCGCTCGCCCTCTGCGCCGAGTGGACCAAGCGGATCACCTTCGGACCCAATGTGTCGCCGATGACCTTCCGGCCGCCCGCCGTGCTGGCCAAGATGGCGGCCTCGGTCGACATCCTCTCCGGCGGGCGCCTCGTCCTCGGTGTCGGAGCCGGCTGGTACGAGGCCGAACATGAGGCGTTCCACGTCCCCTTCCCCAGCCTGAAGGAGCGGATGGACCTCTTCGAGGAGGGGATCGGCGTGATCCGCGAGACCTGGGAGAAGTCGAACCCGAAGCCGGTACGGGGCGGGAGCATCCCGCTGCTGATCGGCGGCGGCGGCGAGAAGCGGACACTGCCCCTGGCCGCCCGCGAGGCGGCGGAGTGGGGGCTCGGCGGCCGTCCCGACCTCGCAACCTACCGCCAGAAGGTCGACCTGCTGGCCGAGCAGTGCCGGCTGGTGGGCCGCGACCCGAAGGAGATCAACCGCTCCTTCCAGTGCGGCTACCTCGTCGGCCGCGACGAGAAGGAGCTGCTCGGGCGCGCCGAGGCGATGCGCGAGGTGATCCCCCGCTACCGGGAGATGAAGTCCGCCCAGGTCGTGGAGGCGGCCCGGGCGAGCTGGTTCGTCGGCACGCCGGAAGAGATCGCCGAACAGCTCCGGCCGTACCTGGAGCTGGGCCTCAACCGCTGGCACGCGCAGCATTTCCTGCTCGACGACGACGAGGGGCTCGAGCTGCTGATGGAAGGGGTCGCGCCCCGCATCGCATAGCGCGCTAGCCTTCTGCCCATGGATTTCGACCTGACTCCCGAGGAGCGATCTTTCAAGGACGGGGTGACCACCTGGCTCAAGGCCAACAAGCCCGACTTCGGTGACGGCGACGAGAACAGCCGCCGCGAATGGATCGACTCCCGGCGGGCCTGGCAGAAGAAGATGTTCGAGGCTGGCTTTATCGGCCTCAACTGGCCGAAGGAGTACGGCGGCAAGGGCGCCACCCTGATGGAGCAGCTGCTCTTCAGCGAAGCGCTGATCGAGACCGGCGCCCCCTCCCCGATCAACGTGCTCGCCCTCGGCATGCTCGGCCCGACCCTCATCTCGCAGGGCAGCCACCAGCAGAAGACCCGGTACCTGCCCAAGATGCTGGATGCCGACGAGATCTGGTGCCAGGGCTTCAGCGAGCCCAACGCGGGGTCCGACCTGTCGGCGCTGAAGACCCGGGCCGAGCGCGACGGCGACCATTACGTCGTCAACGGCCAGAAGGTCTGGACGACCCTCGCCCACGTCTCCAAGTTCTGCATGCTGCTCTGCCGCGAGTTCGCCGCCGAGAACCCGCGCGACGGCCTCACCTACCTGATCGTCGACATGGAATCGCCCGGCGTCGAGGTCCGGCCGCTGGTCCAGATCACGGGCGACGCCGAGTTCAACGAGATCTTCTTCACCAATGTGAAGGTGCCCGCCGAGAACGTGGTCGGCGAGCCCGGCAAGGGCTGGGCGGGCGCCATGACGACGCTTCTCCACGAGCGCGGCACGCTGGGCATGACGCTGGCCAACCAGGCCTCGATCACGGTCCAGGCGCTCACCGAGCACGCCCGCCGGCTGGGCCGGGGCGGCGACCCGCTGGTCCGGCAGCGGATCGCGCAGCACGTCACCGAGGCGCGGGCCCTGCATCTGAACGGCCAGCGCGCGGTCACCGCCACCATGAAGGCGGGCATGCCCGGACCGGAGGGGTCGCTGATGAAGCTCTTCTGGTCGGAGCTGAACCAGCGGATGCAGGAGACGGCGGTCGACCTGGAGGGGATGTACGGGCAGCTGAAGGACAACGGCCCATGGCAGTACGGATTCCTCCGTTCCAAGGGCAACACCATCGAAGCGGGCAGCTCGGAAGTGCTCCGCAACATCATCGCCGAGCGGGTGCTGGGACTCCCCCGCAGCCGCTAGGAAGGATTCGTTTCGCTTGGACGCCCGATTCGCCGCCTACCTGGCCGTGTTTGCGCTGCTGATCGTCACGCCCGGGCCGGACACGGCGCTGGTGATCCGCAACGCGCTCGGATCGGGCGCGAGAGCGGCGACCGCCACCGCTTTCGGCATCGGGATCGGCAGCCTGGTCTGGGCGCTCGCGTCCCTGCTCGGGATCGCCGTCGTGCTGGAGACCTCGGCCACCGCGTTCACGGTTCTCAAGCTGGCCGGCGCCGCCTATCTCGCCTACCTAGGGATCCGAACCCTGCTGCTGGGGCGCCGATCAGCCGAGCCGGCCTCCGTTGCCAGGTTGGACGACCGGACCGCGTTTCAGCAGGGCGTCCTCGGCAACCTGCTCAACCCGAAGGCGGCCGTGATCTTCGTGACCGTGCTTCCGCAGTTCATCGAGCCGGGCGACAGCACAGTTCGGCTGGTGCTGATGCTGATCGCCTACGAGGCGATGCTGGTGCCCTGGCTTTCCCTCTACGGCAAGGTCATCAGCCGGGCGGGCCGCAGCCGGGCGGGAGCCCGCGTCCGAGGGTGGCTGAACCGGGTGACCGGCGTCGTCCTGATCGGCCTCGGAGTGAGATTGGCCGTCGAGCGCCGCTGAGGTGCTAGTACTCGTACTGGATGTCGACCTCGGTCCGGGTGCCGTGCCCGAGGAAGGTGACCGTCCCGCTCGTCCTGGCGTTGTCGGTACGGCCGAAACCGAGGACTCCCTGCCCCGCGTCGTAGCCCTTGACCTTCCAGCTGCCGGAGCTGAGGTGCTCTTGGTAATAGGCGGTCACGTCGGTGCTCGACGCCACAACGTCCAGGGTGACGGTGCAGGTGTTGCCCCCCGTCCCGACGAAGGTCCTCACGTTCTGGTAGCTCGCCCCGGCGTAGATCGGGAAGTCCTTCGGCAGGCAGGACAGGCCGCCCGCCTGGAAGCTGCGGGCAAGAGCGAAGCCGCCGACCACCGCCAGAATCAGGCCGAGCACCAGGACTGCCCCGCAGCCGCCCACCACCCAGGCCCAGATCGGGACACCGCGGCGCTGGGGCGGCTGTGCGAAGGGCTGTGCAACCACGGCCGCGCATCCTACGCCGTTCCGATACCCCCGGTCGCTAGCTCCAGTTGAGACCCAGTCGGGCGCCGTCGCGGAGCCGGACGTAGCCCTCCGCCCAGAGCCGCAGGTGGGGGATGACGCCGGTGGTCAGGGCTTCGATCGAGAGCAGTGGATTCGGCCAGCCGCAGCCGAGCGCCTGGAGCGCGCCGTTGACGGCTGTGACCCGCGACACGACCTGGGCGGCCGGGGCCAGGCTGAGCACTCCGGCGAGCTCGGCCCGAAACTCGGCCTGGACTCGCCCCTCGGCGGCGACCACCGCGCCACCCTGCAGCTCGCGAAGCCGCGTCAGAGCCACCGTCATGTCGGCCGGCGAGTCGCCCACCACGATGAGGCAGGGCGAGTCCCAGGTCGCGCTGACAGCGCAGGCTCCGCCTTTCAGCCCAAGGCCGCGGAGCAGCCCTCGGAACGCGCGCCGGCGACCCATCCGGTCGATCGCGGTGGCCACGATCGCGTCTGAGCCGTCGGACTCCGCCTCACGCGTCACCAGCGGGGAGATCAGGTCCATCACCCGCCAGCGTCCGCGGCCCGGGTGCGCCAGCCAGGCTGGGTCGACCTCGTCGAACTTGACCGTATGCAGCATCTCGGGCGGGTAGTGGTGCTTCACGACCTCGGCCGGCGTGCGGCCGCCGACGAGGACGAGCGGGG
This sequence comes from Candidatus Dormiibacterota bacterium, assembly GCA_036564345.1. Taxonomy (GTDB): domain Bacteria; phylum Chloroflexota; class Dormibacteria; order Dormibacterales; family Dormibacteraceae; genus UBA6019. The sequence continues at coordinate 9,801 of DATCOZ010000335.1, forward strand.
GAGCGATGCCGGGCTCGCCGATGGGCAGCAGCATCAGGTCGGCGAACATCCCTGGGGCTAGGCCGCCGATCCAGCGGCCGAGCCCGAAGCGCTCGGCCACGTTGCGGCTGGCCAGGCGGACCGCGCGGGCCAGCGGCAGCCCGCTCTCGACCGCCAGCTCGACGGCGTGGTTCAGCGACCGCCCGGCGATGAGCTCCTCCGGCTCCAGCGTGTCGGTGACGAGCGCCAGGCGGCCGAAGTCGGTGATCCGGCCCGCCTGCCAGAGCTTGGCGATCTCGGGCAGGTCGCGCCGAGTGGCGCCGTGGCGGACCATCGCGTAGTAGCCGAGGCGAAGCCGGTTCAGGGTGTCCTCGGCGTCCAGGCCCTCGTGGTCGGCGCTGACGCCGAAGGCCGCGAACGGGTTGAGGATCGCCTCCCGAGCGCCCGCGCCGTGCCCCTCGACAGTCAGCCCGCGGACGTGGGCGCCGGCCGCCAATGCCTCCACTCGGGGATGGCCGCGGATCACCTCAACCCAGTTCGCCTCCCCCACGCCGACGATGCCGGGGAGGTCGAGGAGCTCGACCCACTCCTTGCCCGGGATGCCGACGTCGCGGTCCATCACGGGGTCGAGCCCGGTCAGGGTGGGAACCGTGAAGAGGACCCGGCCCGGCATCCCGGCGGCATCGGCGAGCAGCTCCCGGACGCCGTCCGGCCCGAGGATGTAGCCGAGCTCCATGGACTCGAACACGGTCGTCGTCACCCCTGCCGCCACCTGTAGCGGGACCGTCGCGCCGAGCCCCATCCGGAACAGGTGTGTGTGGCCCTCGACGAGCCCGGGCGCGATGACGTGGCCGCGTCCCTCGATCCGGGCGACGGATTCGAACTTCTCGACGTCGGGCCCCGCGTAGGCAACCCTGCCCTCGGCGATGACCAGCCCCCAGCCCTCGAGGATCTCCTCGGTGAAGACGTCGAGCAGGGCGCCGCTGGTGACGACCAGGTCGGCCGGCTGGGACCGGCGGGCAACGGCCACCAGGCGACGCATGGCCGCGATGTCAGGAGCGAAGCGGACAGTCATTCCAAGCCGCCAACTAGAATCGCTTGGATATGGATTTCGCTTTCTCGGAAGAGCAGGAGATGCTCCGCTCGTCGGCCCGCACCCTCCTGGCCAAGGCCAGCCCCAGCGCCGTCGTTCGCAAGCTGATGGAGACCGAGGATGCCTATGACGCAGACCTCTGGAAGAAGCTCGCCGAGCAGGGCTGGACGGCGCTCGGCATTCCCGAGGAGTATGGCGGCTTCGGCACCTTTCTCGACCTCGTCGTGGTCCTCGAGGAGACCGGTCGGGTGCTCCTGCCGGGGCCCTATTTCGAGACGATGGGCATGGCGGTGCCCGCCATCCTGGAGGCCGGCACCGAGCCGCAGAAGCAGGATGCCCTCACCAGCATCGCCACCGGGAAAGCGCGCGCGACGCTGGCCTTCACCGAGCCCTCCGGCCGCTGGGACGCGGAGGGGGTCACCCTCAGCGCGCAAAAGTCGGGCGACGGCTGGAAGCTCGATGGCACCAAGCTCTTTGTACCGGGTGCCGGGGTCGCCGATTACATCGTCGTCGCGGCGCGCACCAGGGGAGCCGGCGAGGACGGGATCACCCTCTTCCTGGTAAAGGGCCGACCGGCCGGGATGACGGTCAAGCCGCTCTCGACGCTCGACATGACGCACAAGTGGTACGAGGTCAAGTTCGACAACGTCGAGCTTGGCGCCGACGCCCTGATGGGCGAGCCGGACAAGGGCTGGGCTCCGCTCCGCCGCGCCCTCGACTGGGCCACCGCCGGGATCTGCGCCGAGATGGTCGGCGGCGCCCAGAAGGTCCTCGAGGACTCGGTCGAGTACGCCAAGACCCGGCAGCAGTTCGGCAAGCCGATCGGCATCTACCAGGCCGTCTCCCACAAGCTCGCGGACATGCTGCTCGAGGTCGAGAGCGCCAAGTCGGTCACCTACTACGCCGCCTGGACGGTCGACGCCGACGCGCCCGACCGGGCCCTCGCCTGCTCGATCGCCAAGGCATACACGTCCGACGCCTACCGGCACGCGACCGGCAGTGGAATCCAGGTGCACGGCGGCATCGGCTTCACCTGGGAGCACGACATGCACCTCTACTTCAAGCGGGCGAAGGCGTCCGAGGTGACGCTGGGCGACCCGACCTTCCACCGTGAGCTGGTGGCGGAGGCCCTCGACCTCTAGCTTCGCCGAGTCAGCGCGCCGGTTGGTCGGCGAGGTCGTCTCCGCCGACGGCTTTTCGGGTGCCGTGCTCGTAGCTCAGGAGGGTGAGGCGGTTGCCGAGGCAGCCGCGGGATTTGCCGACCGCGCCGCCGGCCGCAAGGCGACGGTTGACACACGCTACGCGACGGCGTCGGTGACCAAGATGTTCACCGCGGCAGCCGTGGCGCGGCTTGCCGACCGAGGCCTGGTGGCTTTCGACGCGGCCGTTCGCGACGTTCTTCCGCGCGAGTGGTACCCCGATGCCCTGGACGAGGCCACGACCGTCCACCACCTGCTGACGCACACGTC
>DATCOZ010000032.1:0-3198 GCA_036564345.1 Candidatus Dormiibacterota bacterium
CCGCAGGCGGGTGCGCCGGCCCTAAGCTTGACTCGTGATCGTCAACGTCTGTCCGGCCGCGGTCACGCACGCTTCGCCCGACCGCGTGTGGGGCGTGCTGGCCGCACCGGAGAGGTTCGGTGAGTGGATCGACGCGACGTATCGGTCATCCGACCCACCGGGTCCCGTAAAGCCTGGCCAGACCATCCACCTGACGGCGCCGTCGTTCGGGCGAAGCTGGCCGGTCGAGATCGTGGTCGGCGAGATGGACCCGCACCGCCGGTGGATCGATCTTGTGGCCTATCTCCCGTTTGGCATCGAAAACCACGAGCACCTCACCCTCACCGAGACAACTGAAGGCGGCACTCTGATCAGATTCAATTGAGACTTCCATATCCCGCCCGGGTGGCGGGGTCGCCTCGTCGCCCTATTGCTGGGCCGTGAGCTGCGACGCGCACCTGAAGAGTCACTGCGCGATCTGATCCGCGCTGCCGAGAAAGACTGATTCGCCCTGGGCTTTGTGGAGACTCGGCGGAATGGATTCAGCCGGCCTCCGAGGCCTGACGGTTGCGACCGACAAGGCCTGACGGGGCCGGGCCTGGCTAAAGGCGCGAGCACGACTCATCCACTGGAACCGGCTGCCCGTGTTTGCCAAGAGTGCATCAACTTGAACTCAGCGAGGGGTGACACGGTGCTCGAGCCATGAGACTCGGCAACAGTGGGACTCCGTTTTTCTTTTACCTTTTAGCGGGGCTGAGCCACGGGCAGCGAGCGCGGCGGCCAGATCGTCAGATAGACGCTTGTAACTACAACCCAGAGGAGCCATAGGAGTTCAGGCACGACGATGGAATTGGTAACCGCGAATCCCACCGCGACCAGCAGGCTGAGGGCAATGAGGCCGGCCGGCACGCCGAGCCAGAGCGGCAGCGCACGATGGGCGAGGCTCAGCGCCGTGACCGCAAGCAGCAGCGCCGCCTGCAGATACCAGGTCACCAAGAAGGCGAAGCTGTTCATTTCGAAGAGCGCACGGGCCAGGTTCGGATCGAGCGGCTGCGCGTGATACACGAGGGCGAAGAACGCCGGGAAGCTTGACAGCTTGACGGCCACGACGGCTATGCCGGCGCCGAATGCCGCTGCCGACAGCCATGCGGGAGCTGGTTCAGAGCGCCGCAGGACTCCCCAGAGCGCCGCGACAAAGAAGACCTGCAGAAGAATCGCGAGGCCTTCGAGGTGCACCCCTTGCGAGTACGTGTGTGCGGCGTAATAGCGGGCGATCGTGGCTCCGTCGGCGCCCAGGCTCGGCGCATTCTGATCGCCGCCGCCACCGGTCGCGATGACGGCAATGATCACGTAAAGCGCGCCACAGGCGGTCCCAATCCGCGCAAACCACCCGGCTAGCATTCTTCCGTCCTACCTCCGAGCGCGCGAGCCGGTTCTTACTACGTAGCTTTCGCGACCAGTCTAGTGTGTCGAATTGCTGCACGAAGCACAGTCAAAGATTGGGCCGGGCCGGGGCGTCGCATTTGGGGCCACCTGTAGGAGGGCAAAACTCCATCCGGCTCGATCGGCGACCCTCCGGGGATGCTTGAACTATTCCGCGTCCTCGTCCCCACGCTGGCCGCCTTTTCCATGAACGCCACGACCTCGTGGTCGAGAACCTGCTCCTGCGCCACCGGCTCCAAGTCGCGCTTCGTCGGCCAGGAATACGATGTGTCCTCGTGGCGAACTCCAACGCCGAGCTGGTCGAGCGCTTCTACGCCGCCTTTGCCGCCCGAGACGGCGAGAGGATGGCTACGTGTTACAGCGAGGACGTGACTTTCTCAGACCCTGTCTTTCCCCACCTGCGCGGAGTGGAGGCGGGCGGGATGTGGCGGTTTCTCACCGGCCGCTCGGCCAACCTCCGCGTCGAGTTGCACGAGCACGAAGCGGACGACTCGCGCGGATCGGCACACTGGATCGCCCACTACACCTTTACCCAGACCGGCCGGGCCGTGGTCAACGACGTTCGTGCTCGATTCCGCTTCGCGGATGGGCTGATCGTCGAACACCGCGACGACTTCAACTTTCACCGCTGGGCGAGTCAGGCCCTGGGTCTCACAGGCACGCTCCTGGGATGGACGCCCATGCTGCGGAAAGGGGTGCGGCGCCAGGCCCGGGAGGGCCTGGACAGGTTCCTCGCCGGGTCGGGCTGACGAACCGGCGCCCGCAGAGGCGGCGCGACCCGCCCAAGTTCTCGTCGCGGTGACCATAACCTTGTGCTAGGGTAACGGTCATGTCGACCAAAACCGGAGGGCGGACGGCGAGGGCCTTCGACCCCGGTCGCTACCCGGCCTTCGCGGTGACCGTCGACGTGGTCGTGCTGACGGTCGCCGGCGGCGCATTGCAGGCGCTGCTGGTCCGCCGCGGCGTTCCGCCCTTCGCGGGCGTGATGGCCATTCCCGGAGGGTTCAAGCGGCCCGAGGAGACGCTGGACGAGGCCGCCTGGCGCGAGCTCAGCCAGGAGACGGGCATCGACGGCGCCCGCCTGCTGACCCAGTTCGGCGCCTACGGCGACCCCGGGCGCGACCCGCGGATGAACGTGGTGACCGTCGCCTACCTCGCGGTGCTCCGCCAGGTCACCGGCATCGCCGCGGGCAGCGACGCGGCGGCCGCGGCATTGGTTCCGGTCTCCGACGTCCTCAGCGGCAAGGTCGAGCTCGCCTTCGACCACACCCGGATCGTCCGCGACGCGGTCGACCGGGTGCGGGCCGACCTCGACCTGACAGGAGGCGCGACGGCGTTCGTCGGCCCGACCTTCACGCTGGCCGAGCTGCGGGCGGTCTACGAGGCGGTCTGGGGCGTCCGCCTCGACGGGGCCAACTTCCGCCGCAAGGTATTCGGCGACGAGGGCTGGGTCATCCCGACCGGTCGCCACGCGCGACCGGGCGCGAACGGAGGCAAGCCGGCCGAGCTCTACCGACCGGGCCCGCGCTGGAGGCTAGGCGGCCCGATCCGCCGCTCGCCGCGAAAGGAAGGAGGGAAAAGGGGCAGATGAAAGCAATCGTCTACGACCGATACGGGCCACCCGAGGTACTCCGCCTGGAGGAGGTGGCGCGGCCGACAGCAGAGCAAGGCGAGGTGCTGGTCAAAGTCCACGCCACCACTGTCAACCGGTCCGACGTCCACACCCGGGAGGCGAACCGAAAAGCGGGGCTGACGATGTCGGTCCTGAGCCGCGCC
>DATCOZ010000064.1:0-25766 GCA_036564345.1 Candidatus Dormiibacterota bacterium
CCCATACGATCGATGTTCGCATCTACGTCGATGCCGGTCAGACCTGGACGAACTGGACGAGCGCCCTGTATTGCAACCTAGTTGGCGGCTGACACCCATACGACGAACGGCGCGGCCGGGAATCGACAGGCCCGGCCAGCACGGCGCCGACCGGGCCTCCTGAGCTAGTTCGGTTCCGGGGCGAGGCTATCCCAATCGAAGGCTCGCCGAGCCTCCAGCTGCTCGACGGCGACTCCCAGGCGAGCGATCCTGACCTCCTGGTCGTCGACGGCAGCCACGAGCAGCTCTAACAGTGGTTTCAACCAGTCCGATTGGTCAGCCAGCCGGACTCGTGGCGGAATGCCGCACCGCCGGCGCCTCACTGCACGACCTCCAGTAGGGGACCGCTCTCCAACCGTTGGAGACGCGATTCGAGCCTTGCGACCGTGGCGGCAAGGCGGGCGATCAGCTCGTCCCGCGGATCGGACGTGGCGCCCACCTGCCCGCCTAGGGCTGTCTCCATGGCGCTTAGGGCCTCCGCGCGTCTCTTGGGCCTGACCTCGGCATAGTTGGCCAACGTCCCGAGCCCGTGGTGCCCGAGATGGTTGGCAATTACGGCCTCTTGGATGCCAGCATCGAGCAGGGTCGTGGCTGAAGTGTGGCGAAGTTGATGAGGTGAAAAATGGGGAATGCCGGCCTTACGCGACAGACGGTCGCAGATGTGCCGTACCCCTTCAGCGGTCAGCCGGTTGGTGACTATCCCGCGGGTGAGCCCGACCCAGAGCCAGGGCAGGTCGTCCTTCCGCGTGGCCAGGTAAGCCTCCACGGCGGCCACCACGACGGCGGGGATCATCAACATCCCCTCGCCGCCACCTTTCCGGACCACGACGGCCGCCTGGTACTCGTCTCGCCTGACCTGCAGTACCTCCGATATGCGCCCCGCGCTACCAATCAGATAGAGCAGGAGCGCCCGGTCGCGAGCGTGGACCTTGTCGACGATTCCCGGCCATTTCCGGGCCAGGTAGGCGAGCAGCTTCCGGAGGTCGTCTTCCGAGAGGGGTCGCGGCTGCCCGCGGGGGACTCTGACCCTCGAGACTGCGCGCCAGAGGTCATGTTTGACCGGCAAGTCCTGACGCTCGGCCCATTCGAGCAGCTGACGGACGGCGGTCGCTCGCATCGCCCGGCTGTTGGGCTTGAGGCGGTCGACCTGGCCATCCTGCCAGGCGTCGATGTGGCGGGGTTCCCACTCCGAGAGGCGGTCGGGGTCAGCTCCCTGAGCCTCGAGGGAGCGGCGCAAGTCGATAAAGGCGCCGCGGTAGGTGTGCTCGGTCGCAGGGCTGTAGCCGGTGCGGCGGCGGCTTCGGTGGAACTCGTCGACGAGATGCTCGAAGTTCACTTCGCCGCCCTCCGCTGGAGCTCAAGCTCGTCGGATCGTCGAGGATCGCGCTCAGGGCGTCGAAGGACGCCTGCCAGGCGGTCGAGGCGGTTGTCGGACGTGTCGGACGGTGCGTGCTGAGTCAGAGACACAGGTAGCCTTCCCTTGGCGGGCGTCGTGGCCGGTGGTTTCATCACCGCGCTGCTGGCGCCCGTCACCGGGGAGCATACGCCGAGGTTGCCGCCATATTCGGCGACGGACTAGCATCGCTTCGGATTGCGAGTCCTGCTCGGCCGGCCTCCGGACCCCACGCACACGCACAGGACGACCTGTGAGGACTGCGGGCGGGAGGTCTACCTGGGCGACGCACAGCGGGCTCTGAAGGACCGGCGACTGGTCGACGTGGTGACCCGCTGCCAGGCCTGCGACCTGAAACTCGGCGATCTTCGGGTGCGGCGCTAACCGAGCCTTAACTCGGCGACCTCGGCTCTTGCATCGAGGAAAAAGACTCGGTCGAAGATGCGCCTGTCGTAAGTGAACTCCTGAGCCACCTCATTCATATCAAGGCTCTCCGCCGCGTTGCGGCCGGTAGCGTAGATGAGGAGCCACAGACCGTCGAAACGCTCGGGATAGTTGATCGCGACGGCCGCCTTTCGATCAATCTCCGCTTGGAGCTCGCTCGGCTGCACGTCCGGAAAGTTCCCCCAGCCCGAAGTCCAGTAGCTTGCCTTGTCGGTCCCGGACCGGTAGATGATGAGGCGGCTCAGGAAGGGCAAGAGATCCGGCCCGAATTCGCTCCACCCGAATTCGACGGAAGGGCGGCCGGCAGGGATTGGACGCGCCAGGTCCTCCACGCTGTCAACGAGCAAGCTGGCCGTCGCCTGAACGCCTGCATTCGGAGGGGTCGGGAGCCAATAGAGGGTCACCCTGAGAGTCAGGTCGCGGTCGCGGCAGAGTTGCTCGGCGCGCTGCTCCACCTTCAGTCTCCATTCCGCCCGGGCCTTGAGTGGAATGACGTCATCGCCAGTCCGGACGATGGCCGTAGCCTCTACTCCGTAGGTGCGTCCGTCGAAGTGAACGAGGAGGTCCGGGCGGTCTTCGTGAGGCTCCATAGTGGCACCCGCCACAGCAAGCAGCTTCGAGACTAGGGCTTGGCCGGCGATTGCCTCATCGGCCTTTTGGCGAGTTCGCGCAGACTTGATAACACTCGTCATTTCGCTCATGCTCCCACTCTCAGGGGCACTGCGCTCAGAGGGTTATGCCTTCTAAGCAGATGGTCGGGGGTTCGAATCCCTCGCGGGGCACCAAACCCCAATTTCGATCCTATTAGCAGAGGTTTAGTGCCGCACACCGCTCACGAGGCGCAGCTCCGCGTCGGGTCTGCCTGGATACAGAAGGTAAACCCGCCCCTACCCCAGCGCGACGCCGGGGCGGGTGGGACCTCCGATGTTCCTCCCGCCCGGTTTCTGACTATTTGGGGAGTGGGACCCTACTTCCTATAGTTGAGGCGCTATGGTCGGCGCCGCCAGCGTCGCCGTCGTCGGAGGCTCGTTGGGCGGGCTCACCGCCGCCTTGCTTCTCCGCGACCTCGGCGAGGACGTGACTGTCTATGAGCGATCGGAAGCGGAACTGGAGCAGCGCGGTGCCGGCATCGGATTTCTGCCCGCGAGCTATCGCTACCTGGTCGAGCGGGGCCTCTGCAACCTCGACGAAATCAGCATCTCGACCGCCTACATCCGGTACATGGATCGTAAGGGCCGCATCATTCACGAACAGCCGCAGCCCTACCGATTCAGCTCCTGGAATACCGTCTACCGTTCACTTCTCCGGTGCTTCGGACGCGAGCGGTACCTGCTAGCACGCGAGATGGTCGACTTCCGCCTGCGGGACGGCAAAGTCCGCGTCGCGTTCGCGGGCGAGGCAGACGTGGATGTGGATCTCCTCGTTTGTGCCGACGGCGTCGGGTCGCGCGCCCGCGCCCGACTGCTACCCGGTCTCCGGCCGGCGTACGCCGGCTATGTCGCCTGGCGCGGGCTCGTACCGGAGAAGGAGCTGGGCCCGACGGCCACCGCCCTGACCGACGCGATCACGTACTACGTTTACGCGAACAGCCACATCCTGGTCTATCCGATACCTGGACCGGACGGATCGGTCAGGCTTGGCGAGCGGCTCATCAACTTCGTCTGGTACCGGAACTACCAGACCGGCGCCGATATCGAGGACCTGATGACGGACTCGGAAGGCACGTTGCATGAGATATCGCTACCGCCAGGGCTCGCCCGGGCCGAACACCTCGCCGAGGTGAGGGCGACGGCGGCCGCGCGCCTCCCCGGGCGCATCGCCGAGGTCGTCCTCGCAACCGCAACGCCGTTCGTCCAGGCGATCTTCGACCTGGACGTTGCTCGGATGGCGTTCGGCCGCGTCTGCCTGATAGGTGACGCCGCGTTCGTCGTCCGGCCTCACGCGGCGGCGGGCACCGCGAAGGCTGCGGCCGACGCGTGGGCACTGGCCGCAGCCTGGGAGGAGCAGCCGGACGTCGAGAGCGCGCTCTCGGCTTGGGAGCCAGGACAGCTCGAGCTGGGCCGCAGGTTGCTCGACAGGACGCGGCGGGTCGGCCGGCGCTCGCAGGTCGACGGGAACTGGACGCCCGGCGATCCAGAGCTCATCTTTGGACTCCATGAGCCCGGACGCTGACCCTGGCTCTCCGAGACTGCCCGCCGCTCGAGTCGCCGCGCGCATGGCAGACGCCGCCCAAGATTTTCTCGATAACCTGACCGCAGCCCAACGAGCCATGGCGCAGTGGTCGTTCCCCTCGGACGAGGAGCGTCAACGCTGGTACTACACGCCAACCGACCACGGTGGGCTTGCCCTGCAGGAGATGAGACCGGCACAGCAGCGGTTAGCCTTCAGGCTGCTGGCCACCGGACTGTCACGGCCCGGCTATGTGACGGCGGCAGTGATCATCGGGCTGGAGAACGTCCTCGACGAGCTCGAGGGCTGGGGCGTGAGCTGGAACCGGGAGCGAGGGCGTGACCCGGGCCTGTACTACCTGCGAATCTTCGGAGAGCCGAGCGCTGCGAAGGGGTGGTCCTGGAGGTTCGGCGGCCATCATGTCTCGGTCCACCACCTGGTCGTCGGCGGCGTCGTGAGTGCGAGCACGCCGCTCTTCCTGGGCGCCGACCCGGCCTCAGCGGAGCTGCTCGGCGGTAGTGAGCTGCGACCTCTGGCCGGTGCCGAGGATCTCGGCCGCGAGCTGGTCAGCTCGTTGGACGCCGAGGAGCTCCGGGTCGCGGTCATCTCACCTGTCGCCCCCTTCGATCTGGTCGGCGCCAACCGGCCCCGATTGACGGGCGGCGAGCTACCGCTACCCCTGGCCGAGGTCTGGCGGGGGCGGTTCGACGGCGAGCTAGGCGAGCTCGTGGAGGCCATCCAGAAGCAGGCCGAAGCGAACCTGCAGCTCACGGACGCGCACCTCGAGGCGGTGCGGTTCACGGCGGCCCCCAGGGGCATACCGGCCGCAGCGCTCAACGCCGCTCAGCGAGAGTTGCTGCGCGACCTGATGGGCGTGTATGCGGCGCGGCTACCGGACGAGTTGGCCGAGGTCGAGATGAGGAAGTACGCCGGCGAGCGGATAAGCCCTCTGCACTTCGCGTGGGCGGGCGGGATCGTAAGAGGCGTGCCACACTACTACCGCGTTCAGGGTTCGCGCCTGCTGATCGAATACGACAATACCCAGCGCGATGCCAACCATGCTCACAGCGTCTGGCGCGACCCGGAAGGCGATTTCGGAGTGGACGTACTGGGCGAGCATCATCGCCGTGATAGCGGGTCCAGCGGCTAGTCGGAACTTGAGAATCGGTTGAGGAGGCTGGCATGAAGATCGGCTTTGCACTTCCGCACCAGGGTCCGGTGGCGACCAAGGAGAACATGCGCCTTGTTGCTACCGAGGCCGAGAAAATGGGTTACGACTCCCTCTGGACAAACGAGCGTCTTCTGGTCCCGGTGAATGCCAAGACGCCCTACCCGGGCAATGCCGCCGGGGTGCTCGACGAGGAGTACAAGATCCACCTCGATCACCTGACCTGTCTGACCTACGTCTCCGCGATAACCGACCAGATCCGGCTCGGGGTAAGTGTTATCAACATCCCCTGGTACAACCCAGTGCTGCTGGCAAAGCGGCTCGCGTCGATGGACGTGCTCTCCGACGGGCGCCTGACGGTGGGCGTCGGACTGGCCTGGTCGGAGGACGAGTGCGACGCTGCCAACGTCCCCTACCGGGAGCGGGGCCGGATCGGGGAAGAGGCGATCGAGTGCATGCTGGCCATCTGGGGTCCGGACCCGGTCGAATACCACGGCCGACATTTCAACCTTGAGCCGGCCTTCATCGGGCCCAAGCCTCTTCAGAAGCCGCACCCTCCGATCCTCGTCGGGGCCTTCGTGCCGAAGGCGTTGGACCGCGCCGGCCGGCTGGCCGACGGCTTCACGGGCTGCTGCGCACCGGTGGACGCCCTGATCTCGATGATGAACGAGGTCAAGAAGGGAGCGGTGGAGCGCGGTCGAGACGCGACCAGGCTGCAAACGGTGATGCGCTGCATCGTCACACGGACCGACGAGAAGGTCGACGATGCGGGGCGGGCGGTCGCGGTCGGAACCTGGGAGCAGATCGCGGAGGACGTTCGGAAGATGGAGGACGCCGGGGTCGAGGAGATCTTCTTCGACGTCGCCTTCCAAAAGGACGCCCAGAGCCGTGACGGGTTGCTCCGCTACATGGAGCGGTTCCGACAGATGGTGGGCACCGGCGCGGCTGTATAGAGCGCCCGTAAGGCCGACCGAGGACCGGCGGCCGCCGCTGGCCGTCGAAGGCCGTACGAAGCGAACCTATGGTTGTGCTCGACACGGGGGTTGGTATGCCCGGTGAAGCAGCGCCGGCCGCGCGCGACCTCCCAAGGCCCCCACGCGAAGGCTGGCGCCGTCGTAGATCACAAGGGTGACCGCGCGGTGATCGAGGCTGATCACGGTCCGCCGGAACGCGCGAGAATGTACCGGCCCCCGGCCTCGTGGTTGCTGTGGGCGGCTCACCTAACTAAGGCAGAAGGACCGATCCATGGCACCGATTGTTCTGTTCAGCATCCAATTCACTTTGAGCTTGGCAGCATATGTGCTCATTGCGATCTGGTATGTCGCGCCTCGCCTATCGAAGTTGCCGCGCGAGACCGCCCTCGAGCCTCTGCTGTGGGTGCACGCGTTTCGTATCGTAGGTGGAACAATCCTTGCCCCTGGCTCAGTCGGGGTCGGCGTGCCGACGGCGTTTCAGACCATGATTGGATACGGCGACCTCATCACGGCGTTCTTGGCTCTCCTGGCTTTAGTTGCACTACGCACCCGCCGAAACTGGGCGATTGCTCTGGTCTGGCTCGTTCTGATCGTCGGGATGTTGGATACGGTGAACGCGATCATTGAGTCGACGCGTTATGGCGTGTTCACGCATGCGCTCGGCGTGAACTGGGTAATCGTGACTCTTTACGTGCCCGCACTGCTTGTCAGCAGCTGGTTGATATTCGTGCACCTGCGCAGGCCCGGAGCCCCGCCGAGAGGTGCAGGAGGCTGATCGATGGGCTGACGAGCCGAAGACGCCATGACGCACGGTCCGAACGCCGCCATCGATAGTGGCGCCCTATCGTTAACTCTGGCCGCACAACCGTGGTTTTCGGCCTCGCAGTCGCACCGTCGGCCTCGTGGCAAAGGTATGCCATCCAAACTCGGAAGCTCTAGTCGTCGGCCCTTTGCTGTACGCGGTGCAGTTCGTCGCGGATCAGTTCGTCGAGTTGTTTCCAGGCGGGGGATGAGGCGTTGACGGCGGCTTGGATCAGCTGTGGGATTCCCGAGGAAGTCGCTTGTCCGGGAAGATCACCGATTCCGTATCGCTGTTTGGTCGCTTCGATGATGCGTCGGGCGAGATCGGTAATGAGTGGATCCCGCGGGTCGAGGTCGTGGGCGCTGTCGTAGTCGAGGTATATCTGTCGGAGGGTGGGGTCGGTCAGTGCCTGGGCCTGGTCTCGGAAGAGTTCGTGCGCGATGTCCGGGTGGGTGGCGAAGACGAGGATCCACAGGTCGCCTTCCAACGTGACCCATCGCTCGCTGAATCCGAGCTCGCCTAGCTGCTCGAGGTGGTGGTCGACCTCGGCAGGAAGTAGCCGGGTGTGACCCGAGGCCAGTTCACGCAGTCGGCCCTGGGTTTGGCGAAGGCTCCGGATGCGGGCGGTGAGGTCGCTGTCGATCGCGGTTAGAGCGCGCTGGAATGCTTCGTTCGGCGCCGCCTTGAGGGCTCTTATCCGAGCGAGCGGAACTCCGGCTTCGGCCAGGGTGCGGATCTTGATCAGGTCGATGGCGTCCTGGGCGGTGTAACGCCGATAGCCGGAGGCATCACGGTCGGGCTCAGCCAGGAGACCTTTGTTGTGATAGACGCGGACGGTCTTCGTCGACACGCCAACATACCGGGCCAGCTGGCCAATGGTAACCACGACCCTATGGTCTCGTACTTGACCTTGCCCTCGGGGCAAGGTCGCACGATATTCGGCATGACGAACATCAACGTCGATCGAGACACCCTGCGAGCACTCGCCGACGAAGGCAACGAGAAGGCTCTGGACCGGCTGGCCGACCTCGCGGATCAACGCGGGGACCTCGAGGAGATGAGCGAACTGTTGGACGAAGGCTGCAAGCGCGCCGGGCAGCTGCTGACCGCTCGTGCGGTGACCAAAGGTGACCTGCTCGAGCTACAACGGATCTCGGACGCCGGGTACGACGAAGCCGGCCACGAACTCGACCGGCTCCTCGCCGGTCCCTACGACTAGCGCACGCCGGTCGCCTGAATCGCCGACATCGTTCAGTAAGGCAGCAATGGCAACTCTGATCCCAATTAGGAGGAGTTCGTGACGTTGACGGAGATCACGTCTGACCTAGGGCCGAACCTCGGTTTCCCATGGCCTGATCGCAACCTCGCCGGCACTGCGGGGCCGGCGGGATCGGCGGGCGGTAAGAGCCGCTCCGACGACCAGGCTGGCGGTCCAGGCGATCCACGCGATCTCGAGAGCGACGCGAACCCAGACCGGGCCGACTGGTAGGGGCAGCAGGACGACCCCGCTGTCGATTGCCTCGAGCAAGGCGCCGACACCGAGCACCACGGTCAGGATTGCGAGGGCACGGTTCGGTATCAGACGCGCGATTCCGAGCCATCCGATCCCGAGCATCGCGATGCCGGGGGCGGCGAGGTACCAGAACTGTTCGGCCGACGCCAGGAGCAAAAGGATGCCTCCCAGGCAAGCGGCGGCACCTGCCACGAACGCGAGCAGGCCCGGTCGCCGTCGGATCCGAAGCAGCCAGGCGAACAGGAGGATCACCGCGATCAGCTGGATGACGGGGGCGGCGCTCTGGGTGGTGATGGAAGCCGCGAGGACGCCCGGGCGGGTGGGCGTAGAGAACCAGTCGCAACCCGCGGGAAGGGACCGGCTGCCGAGGTCGTATCCGGAGCAGTCGACGAAGAGGATCAGCTTGTTGGGGTCGGCGAGCAGCCGATTTTGGCCTCCGGCGGGGCAGCCAGGGATCGCGATCGGCTCGGCCGTCACTCGATGGGCGTTTTGCCAGCAGCTGCCCGTTCCCTGGCCGTCCCAGATGAAATCGATCCCGTTTGGAGAGCTCGTGCCGCCGGCGCTGCTGCCCATGTGGTTATCGAGGTAGCGGTCGAAGTTTGACGTCTCCTCCTGCGCGGGCCATCGGTAGTCTCCCCGGACCACGCCCGGTACCCAGACCTGCACGAAGCCGACCCTCCAGTTGTCGTAGACCCAGTTCTCCCGAAATACGTCGTAGGTACCGCCGATGACGAGGATCCCAGCTCCCACAGGCACCGGTACGGCTGGGCAGACGACGCCTTTTTCGATGCCCTGCCTCGCGTACGGAAGGGCACACGTCCCGTCTGCAACGTTGGGGTAATAGTTGGAGTTGTTGCTGTGGATGAGGTTGTGCTCGAAGAGCGCGTGGTTCTGTGGGAGGCCGGGGTGGTTCGGGAAAAGGCTGTCCATCGAGGCACCGCCCATGTTGTGGTCGAACTCGTTGTCGTGGGCCCAGACCGAGTCGCCGCCGGTCCC
Source organism: Candidatus Dormiibacterota bacterium (assembly GCA_036564345.1). GTDB lineage: Bacteria > Chloroflexota > Dormibacteria > Dormibacterales > Dormibacteraceae > UBA6019. Next base: position 9,499 of record DATCOZ010000064.1, read on the forward strand.
CGAATAACCGAGAGTGTTGTCGTGGCTGCGGCAGCCGGTCACCTCGATCGCGTAACGGAGCACGTTCGAGCCCCGGCCGCGGTTGATGTCCGATGTGCCGCCGGGATAGATGCCGGAGTCGCCGTTGCCGTAAGCCTCGCACTTAGTGAACAGACCGTGGTCGGCGGCAAAGGAGAGGAATCCGTACTCGGTATTCCACCTTCCGACCACTCGATCGACGGCGAAGCCGTCGGCCTCTAACACATAGACCGCATTGAAGGTCGACCGCTGAGCCGTGAAGTTGCGCAGGTACAGGCCGTTGGTTCGATCGCCTCTGATCACGTTGAGCTTCTGGAACTGGGCGTCGAAGATGACATCGGAGGGCGACGCGCCGGTGCCCTCGATCTGCAGGTCCTTCACACCGAAGATGCCCACCAGGTTCTGTTGATGCGGGCACGCCTTCTGCTCCTCGTAGCTCAGGATCTGGTAGCCAAGCTTGACTCGTGGAGCCTGTATCTCGTAACACGCGTCGGACTGGCGAGCGAGGCTTGGCTCTTCCAGGTAGGTGCCGGGCAGGACCAGGATCGTCATTCCCGCCGCGGCGACCTGATCGACCGCCGCCTGGAGATTGCGATATCCGCTGCGAAGGCACTCCGCATAGAGCTGACGGTTGAACTCCCGCAATGCCGTCGGGAACGCTGCGATCCGCTTATCGAAGTCGGCGGCGTCGTCCTTGCACACGACAAGGTGGGGACCCGCGCCCCGGTAAACGGGCACCGTCCCTGTGCCGTCGGGAAAGGTGGCCTTCCGCTCGTAGTGAGCGCCGGCGGCCACCGGCCATAGTGCCAGCGAAGCCGCGGCGAGGAGCAGGAGCGCGAAGTGGCGGGGCGGTGGCACGGCGGCAACTATCGCATGCACGGCTCGACGCTGATGCCAGGCTGGCCTGCGCTGCCCTGCCGAGCGAAGAAGTTCCGCCCCGAACGCCTCGGCTCACCTCGATACTTGACAATGGTGAGGTCCGAGATGGGAGCAAGTTGACTATGCCCAATGGTTATTCCAGCGGGCCCGCCGAGGCTCCTTGATGGCCGACCCAGGACCGATAGGGCGACCGGGAGCAGGCTCCCCGCTTCCAGAGGCGGCTGTTTGCGATCGCCATCAGGACCGCCGTGCCGCGCAGTTGGTGGCGGCGCCTGACCTGCGGGGGGATTCGTACCTCTGTCTCGAATGCTTCAAGAGCTACCTCGACGGCCAGCCGCTCCCGTATGTCCGCCACTCGCCCAGCATCCGGAGGCGGCCTTACAAAGCGCCGATCGTCCGGAAATCGCCGAGCAAGCCCAAGCGCGTGCGCGCCGAGGTACGGGAGAGAAATGACGACCCGACGTTGCTTCAGGCCCTATCCGGGTTCACCCACGAGTCGGTCGTACTGATCGACACCAAGGGTGCTATCCAGGCGGTTGTGGGCCCGGCGGGTGGCGTGCTCGGCCATCACGAGCGGGCCGGGATCCTGCAATACGTGCACCCGGACGATCTTTCCTTCGCCTACGCCCAACTGGCCCGGATCGAGGCGCCCGGCACCATGGTCGAGTTCCAGATTCGGGGCAAGCATGCGGACGGCGATTATCGAGTGCTGGAAATCCAGGCCTACAACCGGATCGACGACCCCATGTTCGAGGGGCTCGTCATCGTGAGCAGGTTGGCCCACTAGGGCGGCCCTCAGGGGGCGGGCACCAGGCCCACGTCGCCTTCGAGCCTGACCGCGACCTCGCCCGGCTCGTCCTCGATGTCCCATCTCCGGAAGGACTCGCTGGCCCCTTCCCGCGTATCCCAGCCAGCCATGGAGCGAGCGCTCGCCTGCCTTTCAGCGCTGTTGTTCAGCAACCGCTTCTGATAGAGATCGCGCGCCGTCTGACCGTCCGGAGTCGGACAGGGGACGTGGAAGAGGATCCAGGGCATCGGGCGATGGTAGCTTGCGGCGTCCGGTCGAGTTGGCCGACCATTGGCGAGGGGCGATCCACGGATGAGCGAGACAGCAATGGACGAATTGACACGCCAGTCCGCCTCCGGGTTGGCCCGGCTCATCGCCTCACGCGGGGTTTCCGCGACCGAGGCTGTGAGGGCGCACGTCGAGCGGATCCAGGCAACGGACGGCCGCCTAAACGCGATCGTGGTGCCACTCTTCGACCGGGCTCTTGCCGAGGCTGGGGAGGCCGATCAGAGAAGCGCCGAGGGGAGGCCGCTGCACGGTGTGCCGATCACCGTGAAGGAGTGCTTCGACGTCGCCGGCACGCCGTCGACGGTCGGCCTCCAGACCAGGAAGGCCACAATCGCCACCCAGGATGCGGAGCTGGTCAGGCGTTTGCGCGCGGCCGGGGCAATCCTGGTCGGAAAGACCAACGTGCCTCAGTTTCTTCTCTATGCGGAGTCCGACAATCCCGTTTACGGCCGGACGAACAACCCCTGGAACGTCGCTCGGTCGCCCGGCGGCAGCAGCGGCGGCGAGGGCGCGGCGGTGGCGGCGGGCTACGCTCCGCTCGGCCTGGGCACGGACCTGGGCGGCAGTGTGAGGATTCCGGCGCACTTCTGCGGCGTCCATTCCCTGAAGCCGACGCCGGACCGGCTGACCCTGCGCGGCACCGCGGACGAGGAACTCTTCCGGCTGGTCAAGTTCGCCGACGCGGCTGGACCGCTCGCGCGGTCGGTCGAGGACCTCCGCCTGGGTATGGCCGCTCTCGGTTCACCGGTAGAGGGCGCTCGAGTCGAAAGCCTGCGGATCGGCTTCTTCGAGGACAACCGGATGTTCTCGCCGTCAGCCGCTGTCCGTCGGGCAGTCGGGGAAGCGGCAGATGCGCTGCGGGCGGCGGGCTGCAGCGTCGAGGAGTTCGAGCCGCCCGACACGGAGGAGGCTCTGCGGCTCTTCTACAACTTCATGACCGCGGCCGCCGGCGATTTCAAAGCGGTCCTGCACGGCAGCAAGGTCGACCCGCGGGTGAAGGAGCTGATGCGGCTGGCGGCGCTACCCAACTCGCTGCGCCCGCTCGTCGCCGGACTTTATGGGCTCCGCGGCCAGCGGCACGTGGCCCGGGTGTTGCAATGGACCAGGGGACGCACTGAAGCCGAGCTCGCGGCGCTCGAGGTCGAGTGGGATCGGTTTCGCTCGCGCACGCTCGACAGCCTGGGCAAGCTGGATGTCATCGTCTGTCCCACCTCCGTGTTCCCGGCAATACCGCATGGTGCCAGCCGGGACGTCGACCTGGCGACGTTCAGCTATACGGCTCCCTTCAACATCCTCGCCTGGCCGGCGGGGTCCGTTGCGGTGACCCGGGTGAGGCCGGAGGAGGAGGCGGGCAGACCGCCCGCTCGCGACCGGGTGGAGGAAACAGCACGTCGGGTCGACGAGGGCAGCACCGGATTGCCGGTGGGCGTCCAGGTCGCGGCGCGGCCCGGCCGCGATGACCTGGTGCTGGCGGTCATGCAGGCACTGGAGACCCACTTCAGGACGACGCCGGACTATCCGAGCACCCCGGTGCCGCTCGCGTCTGGTTAAGGGAGCGACGTCACGACGAAGTTGTCGTACTCGGCGCCGTACTCGCCGCTGGCTCCGATCGCTCCGCTCGCAAAGTTGGTGGCCGACGCCGTGAGCTGCTGCGAGTGGCCGCTGCCGGGCTCGGTGACAAGGCAGGAGAGGCTACTGCCCTGGACGCTGAAGGCGATGTGGTACCAGGTCGTCCCGTTGAAGGAGTAGCCGTTGGTGGTCAACGCCGACCAGGTGCCGCCGACCTCCCTGCCGATCACCAATTGCTGGCTGGCGTTGAGACCGCACGCATAGTAGTTGCCGGCCGACTGGTGGCGGGCGATGACCTGGCCTGAGCCGGTGGTCGGACTCACCTTGAGGTCGGCCTCGACCTTGTAGTCGGTCCAGGACGATCCCGCGACGGCGCTCGTGAAGCCTGCGCCGCTGGGCCCTTTCAGGACGTTGCTTCCGTCGAGGGCCACCGTGTAGCCGCCGAGCCCGAGCAATGGTGCGGGCTCGTTCGTCCAGCCGGAAGGCGCCAGCAGGGGCAGGTCGGACTGGAAGTTGTCGCTGTAGAGCTGCACCGGCTGGAAGGGAGTTGGCGTCGGTGTGGGCGTCGGCGTCGGAGCAGGGGTGGGAGTCGGAGTCGGAGTCGGAGCAGGTGTGGGAGTCGGCGTCGGAGTCGGCTCAGGCGTCGGCGTCGGAGTCGAAGTCGGAGTTGGTGTAGGCGTAGGCGACGCGACTTGATCCCCGGCCGGTGTCGGTGTCGCCGTCGGCGCAGCAGTCGGAGGGCCGCCCAGTCGTGCGGTGGCGGTGGGCGTCGGAGTTGCGCCGGTCGAGGCGGTGGGCGCGGTGGAGGCCGCGGGGGACGGGCTTTGGGAGCTGCCGCCGGAAAGTGGGTTCGCGCCGCCGGACGACTGCCCACCCGTGCCCGCCGCCTTGGCGCCGAGCGGCAGCCAGTCGAGAGGGGCGGGAAGCCAGTCCAGGCCCGCTCCGACGAAGGGCAGCCAGGAGAGTCGCGAGCCGCTGAGCCAGATCAGAGTGCCAGGCCCGCGGCCGAGCACGAAGAAGCCGAGCGCCAGGGCGAGCAGGAGAGCAAGCAGCGCGGACATGACCCGATCCCGGCGGGTTCTCCAGAACCGGCTGCCGGGCGCGACGGCTACCCCCCTCGTCTCCTCGGCCACGTCGATCTCTATTCGAAACGACGGCGGATTGAAGGGAAACTTGCGGCGCGGGCTGTGCGCCGCCGAACGGTTCGGCCGGCGGTGCTAGGCCTCGGGTTCGGCAGCTGTTTTCGCAGGCACCTGCCAGCGGCCGGCGCTGTCGAGCTCCTCGGGCGGAGCGCCCTCGGCGAGCAGTCCGGCCAGGTCGAGGCGCCGATTGCCGAAGGTCAGATGGCCTTCCGCGTCGCGCGGCCACTCAGACTCGTCGCGGTCCCAGCAGAGCTCGAGGCCGTTGCCGTCGGGGTCGTCGAGGTAAAGGGCCTCGTGGGTGCCGTGGTCGTTGACGCCGCTCAGCGCGTAGTCGGCCGTGACCAGCCGCCGGAGCGCGTCGCCGAGCGCGGCGCGGGTGGGGTAACGGATGGCCACGTGGTACAGGCCGGTCGTTCCGGGGGGCGGAGGCGTTCCGCCCTTCGACTCCCAGGTGTTGAAGCCGAGGGTGTGGTGGTACCCGCCGGCGGCGATGAAGAGCGCGTCGTCGCCCATCCGGACGATTACGTCGAAGCCGAGGACATCGACGTAGAACTGCTTGATCCGCTCGATGTCGGCGGTCTTGAGGTGGACGTGGCCGATGTTGACCCCGGGGTCGATCGAGCGCGGCGCCGCTTCGCGCGGGACCACGCCGTGGAGTTTGTTGGTTGTGCTCATGACTTCGGAGTTCTTACCCCGTATTGCGGCCGTCATATCCGGAGCTGCTCACGGTACGGGCAGCCCGAGCGGTATCAACCCGGCTTCGATCCGCTCCCGGTCCGGCTCGAGGAAAGGCGGCAGCGCCAGGTGCTCGCCGAGGTGCTCCTCGGGCTCGTCGGCGGCAAAGCCGGGCCCGTCGGTCGCGATCTCGAACAGCACGCCTCCCGGCTCTCGGAAGTAGATCGACTTGAAGTAGAAGCGATCGATCACCGGTGTCGGCCGGAGGCCGGCGCCCGCGATGTGCTCGCGCCAGCTCGAGTGCGTCTCGTCGTCGGGCACTCTGAAGGCGACGTGGTGGACACCGCCGCGGCCCTGCTGGGCGGGTCCCACCTGGGTTGGGACGGAGAGGATGACCTCGGCGCCCGGCCCGCCCGGTCCGACCTCGAAGAAGTGTTCGACTCCGCCACTCGGGAGCTCCCGCTCGCCGGTTGCTCGGAAGCCCATTGCGCCGACCAGCACGTCGACCGTGGCCTGTGGACGAAGGCTGGTAAGGGTGACGCCGTGCAGGCCTTTGACCTGGTGCGCGGCCGGCACGGGGCTGGCCGGCCAGGCGACGCCGCCCGACGCGCCGCCGTCGGCCACCAGCTCGAGCTGCTGGCCCTCGGGGTCCGCGAAGGGCAGGTAGGCGCGGTCATTTCTCTCGCCGATCTCGCCGTGGGTGACGCCCACGGCGTCGAACCGCGCCAGCCACCATTCGAGCGCGGCCCTGTCGCCGACCCGGAGGGCGATCGGTGCGATGCTCCCCGCGCCGGGTCGGTTGGGGGGCGTGTTGGGCCAGTCGAAAAAGGTCACGTCCGTCCCCGGGCTTCCTTTCGCGTCGGCGTAGAAGAGGTGGTAGGCGGAGACGTCGTCCTGGTTGACCGTCTTCTTGACCAACCGCATGCCGAGCGTCTTCGTGTAGAAGGCCAGGTTCAGGGGGGCGTCGCCGGTGATCGCGGTCACGTGGTGGAGTCCGCCGAGTGGTTTCATCTTTATCGCAACCGCAAACGTCGGGCCATCATTTCGCCACTCACCACATCTCGCCGCCACCGGCGAGGACATAGATGATCGGGCCCACGCCCCAGACGAAGGTCACCAGGATCCAGACCAGCTTCTCCACCCCCGACAAGCTCGGGCGCCCGACGATGTTGATCACGCAGAGCACCCAGGCGATCGGGTGCAGGAAGATCGCCAGCAGGATCTCGATCAGTAACTTCATACCCCCTATTACGGACCGTCGCGCCCTCCGTTACAAGCACCACGTGGGGTTTGGGGCCGGGTCGGTGTAATAGGCTTCCGGCTTGTATTGCAAGGATCATCCGTCGACCTTCTCTCGACGATCGGCATCTGCATCGCGGCGGCGGCCCTTCTCGCCCTCGTCGGCTGGCGCCTCCGCCAGCCGCTGATCCTCGCCTACCTCCTCACCGGGGTCATCATCGGCCCCCACCTCCTGAACTACGTCGGCGACCCGGCGAGCATCTCGACGGTGGCGGAGATCGGGCTGATCCTCCTCCTCTTCATCATCGGGTTGGAGATCGACCTCAAGAAACTGGCCTCGGCGGGCGCGCCGGTCCTGCTCACCGGTGGGCTGCAGGTGCCCATCTGCATCGCGCTCGGCCTCGGCTTCTTCTACGCCCTCGGCTTCCGCAGCCACCGGGGCGACTACGCGCTCCTCTACCTGGCTGCGACGATGAGCCTCAGCAGCACGTTGGTCGTTGTCAAGCTGCTCTACGACAAGTTCGAGATCGACACCCTTCCGGGCCGGATCACGCTCGGCGTCCTCGTCATCCAGGACCTCTGGGCGGTGGCCATGCTGGCCGTCCAGCCCAACCTGGAAAGCCCGACGCTGCTGCCGCTCGCGCTGAGCCTGCTGAAAGGGGCGGCACTCGTCCTGACCGGCCTCGTGGTCGCCAAGAACCTGCTCCCGCACCTCTTCCGGGCGGTTGCCAAGGCGCCCGAGCTGGTGCTCGTGAGCGCGCTCGCCTGGTGCTTCTTCCTGGCCGCGATCGCCAGCCTCATCGGTCTTTCCCGCGAGATGGGCGCGCTGATCGCCGGGATCAGCCTCTCGACCTTTCCCTACAACCTCGACGTGATCGCCAAGGCCACCAGCATCCGCGACTTCTTCGTGACCCTCTTCTTCGTCGCGCTCGGGATGCAGATCCCGGTGCCTTCTCTCCAGGTCGTCCTGCTGGCGCTGGCCGCCTCCGCCTTCCTGGTCCTGAGCCGGCTGGTCGTCGTGCCGCCGATCCTCTACGCGCTGCGGCTCGGCCACCGGACGAGCCTGATCCCGGCCATCAACCTCGCCAATATCAGCGAGTTCTCGATCGTCATCGCCTCGCTCGGCCTGGTCCGCCACCAGGTCGGGCCCGACCTGGTGACGATCGTGATCCTCACCTTTGCGATCACCTCGGTCGTCTCGACCTACATGATCAACGCGAACCACGCCGTTCAGCAGACGCTGGCGCGGGGCCTCAAGGCGATCGGCCTGCGCGACCTCGACGCCGCGACCGAGACGGTCGAGGAGGCGCATGACAAGCCCCATTCGCTGGTCTTCCTCGGCTTCTTCCGCGACGCCAGCTCCATCCTCTACGAGTTCGAGAAGGGCGCGGGCCTGGCGAAGGGCCCGGGCAGGGACTTCCTGTCCGAGGTCATGGTGATCGACTTCAACCCGCGGGTCATCCAGGAGCTTCGGCGGCGGGGCATCGCCTGCACCTACGGCGACATCGCCCACGTCGACACCCTCCACCACGCCCGGGTCGAACAGGCCCAGCTTGTCATCTCCAGCATCACCGACGACATCCTCCGCGGGACGACCAACCTGAGGTTGATGCGCAACATACGCCGGCTCAACCCGGACGCGAAGGTGGTCGTGACGACAGAGCACGTGAAGCAGGCGCTCGAGCTCTACGAGGAGGGAGCCGACTTCGTCTACATGCCGCGGCTCTATTCGGCAAAGGAGATCGCAGCGATTCTCAAGAAGAGTCTCCGCTCCGGCTTCCCCTCCAACCGGGTCGATGCCATGGCGCTCCTCCGGTCGCGCCGCGAAGTCCTCGACTGAAGCGCGCTTGATCCCCCGCAGAGCCGCCGGCCGGTGGGAGATCCCGGCCGCCGCAGGAGCCGCGATCGCCGGCCTCGTGCTGCGTCTCCACGAATACCGCACCGTCCCCTATACCGCTCCCAACCCGGACGAGTGGAACTGGGCCTGGGCGGGGCTGAGCCAGCTGCTCGGGACGCCGTCCACGGGGTGGTCCCTTTTCTGGCGGGCTTACCCCGTGGCGGTGCGGGCGGCCCCGCCGCCTCCCTTCAACGAGCCGCTCGTCCATCCCTACATCGACGCCCCGCCGCTCTTCAGCTGGCTGGTCGGCGCTGTGGACTGGCTGGACGGCGATCGGACGCTGGCCCAGGTCGTCCACGACCCCGGGCCTCGGCTGCTGGGCATCGGACTGAGCATCGTCGCGCTGCTCCTCGCCTACCTCCTCGGCCGCCTGGTCATCGGGGTGTGGCCGGCGCTGGTCGGCGTCTGGCTGCTGGCAACAGCGCCGATACCGGTGGTCCTCGACCGGCTGGTCGCGGCCGAGCAGCTGCTCGCCGTCCTGCTGCTGGCCGCCCTCCTCGCGGTGTTTCATCTGCGACGGGATCCCGGCGACCGGCGCTGGCTGGTGCTGCTCCTGGCCTGCTGCGTGCTGGCTCCCGGCGTCAAGACGCCCGGGCTTGTGGTCGGCATCTCGGCGGCCCTCCTCTTTGCGGCCCGGCGGCAGTTCCGGCTGGCGGCCCTGGCAGGCGGGCTCGCCCTGGCCGGCGAGCTTGCCGTTCTCGCCTACACGGCGAGCCTCGACTGGAACAGCTATGCCGGCGAGGTGCGTATCCGAGCCGGCCAGCTGAGCGGGCTCACCGGCTACCGGTTCATCACCAACACGACCGGCTTCGACGGCCAGCAGGCGCTGGACGGGTGGTGGCTGCTGGGCTGGCTCGGGCTTGCCGAGGTCGTCGGCAGGCGGCGCGGCGACTGGGACCTGCTCACGGTTCCCGCGATCGGCTACCTGCTCCTGATGCTGGGCCTCGCCGCCGGCTACAGCGCCGGCTACGGCTGGTACCGGATCACCGTCATCCCGATCGTCTACCTTTCCGCCGGTCGCTTCCTCTGGCTCGCCGCGGCAGAGCTCTCCTGGCAGAGGCTCGCCCTGGCGGCGGTGCTTGCCATCGCCACCGCGGCCAACTGGGCGGCGCCGCTGCACCTCAAGTTCGACCCGATTCTGCTGGGCGGCGTCGTGCTGCTGGCGGTGCTCCCGGCGCTCGTCGTGATGGTGCGGCCGGACGCCCGCTCCTGGGCGCGCTCGGGCGCCTTCGCGTTACTGGCGGTCCTGATTCCGGTGGGCCTGGTGGAGGTGGCCAACCTGGGCGCTATCTACGGGCATTTCTGAAGGGAGTCACCCTCCCCGCAGAGCGGGGAGGGTCGAACGAAGAAGACACCCTCCCCATTCCATGGGGAGGGCAGGGTGGGGCCTCACGCAGGCCCATTCGGTGGTCGCCGGATTAGTATCTGCGCGGGAGATTCGAGGGGCTGATGCCGCCGCTTCTGTTCGTGCATGGCGCCTGGCACGGCGCCTGGTGCTGGGAGGAGCATTTCCTCCGCTACTTCGGCGACCGCGGCTGGTCGGTGGAGGTGGTCGACCTGCGCGGCCATGGCGGTGCGCCGGGGCGCGAGCGTCTTCGCTGGACGCGGATCGCCGAGTACGTCGCGGACGTCGCCGAGGCGGCCGCCGCGCTGCCCGAGCCGCCGGTCATGATCGGCCACTCGATGGGCGGCCTGGTCGTCCAGAAGTACCTCGAAAGCCATCCCGCGCCGGCCGCGGTGCTGGTCGCCTCGGTTCCCCCGGCGGGTGCGCTGCTGGCCACCCTGCGCGTTCTCAGTCGCCACCCGATCAGGTTCCTCCGGGCCAACCTGACGATGAGCCTGTGGCCGATCGTCGAGACCCCCGCGCTTGCCCAGGAGATGTTCTTCAGCGGCACCATGCGCGAGGCGGAGGCCACGGCGCTCCACGAACGGCTGCAGGACGAGTCCTACCTCGCCTACCTCGATATGATCGCCTTCGCGCTGCCCCGGCCGGCGGCCGTCCCCAAGCTGCCGATGCTGGTTGTCGGCGGCCGCGAGGACCGGGTCTTCTCGCCGCGCGAGGTGGAGCGGACGGCGAAGGCATACGGCGCCGACCTCGAGATCTTTCCCGACCTCGCCCACGACCTCATGCTCGGCCCCGGCTGGCAGGTCGTCGCCGGCCACCTCGACTCCTGGCTGCGGCGGAACCTACCAGCTGGTGTCCATGTCGATGAACCCCTGCCGGCGAGCCAGGCGGTCAGCCCAGCTGTAGACGAGGTAACCGAGGACGACGGTCCCCGCGGTCGCCAGCCCGAGCCGGGCGAGGACCTCGCCGTCGGACAGGTTGGGGAACATCTCGTAGACGCGGCCGTGAAGGATGGCCCGCCGAGCCAGCTCGAGCCAGTAGGCAAGCGGCGAAAGCGCGGCGAGAAAGGCAAGCGGGCCAGGAAGGATGGAGATCGGAAAGATCGCCCCGGAGAAGATGTAAAGAACCTGGGCCATGATCTCCCCATAGCCCTGGGTGTCGCGCCCGGCGAGGAGCACCAGGCTGAGGGCGATGGAGAAGGCCAGCACGGAGATGAAGGCGAGCAGGCAGGCGATCGCCAGCAGCCCGTAGTTGACCGCGAGCGGGTTGATCGGGAGCCGTAGCGCGACCGTGGCGACGACCAGCACGATGACGACCGAAGCCGCGGCACTGGTCAGCTTGGAGGTCGCCCGGCCGACCAGGAAAACAGGGAACCGGAGCGGCGCCAGGTAGGCGTACTTCAGCATCCGGAAGCGGCCGCGGTCCTCCAGGATGCCGAGTGCGAAATCGCTCACTCCTTCGGTGACGAACGCCCAGAAGGCGACGCCGATGACCAGGAACGCCAGGTAGGTCCGGGTATCGGCCCGGCCCCCGGTGATGACCGAGTACATGACGACCAGGATCAGCGCGCCCGAGATCGGACGGAGGATCGTGTAGATGACGAACGTGAGGGGCCGGGTCCAGTTGCTCGACACCGCCCAGCCGAGCCGCACCGCTGTGGTGTAGCCGAGCCAGGTCTGGCGCAGGGCTAGGACCATTTTGTTATCAGCTTTCCATCGCGGCGGGCGCGCGTCTCCATGAAGCGGAGCGACGAGTAGGCGAGGAAGCCGAAGAGGGGGATCTCGAGCGCCACGATCAGCGTCTCCAGGCCGGGATCCAGGAAGCGGGGCGTTCCGGGTAGGAGGAACTGCCGCATCGCGTCGAGGCCGAGGGTCACCGGGACCAGCGACGCGACCCCACCGACGTAGGCGCCCAGCGCCCGGACGGGGAAGTAGAGGCCGCTCAACAGGTTGACCGGCTCCTGGAGGGCGTCGCCGAGGTGCCAGGCCTCGCGCGAATAGAAGAGGAAGAGGCTCGCCAGCAGCATCCCCATCCCGTAGAGGGCCGCGAGCGTCAGCAGGAAGACCCCGATCGCGGGCAGGAGGCCGCTCGGTGTGTAGGTGACGTTGAAGACGAGCGAGCCGATCACGATGATGAACAGGGCACGGACGCTCGTCATGATCATGGCGCCGCCCGCCATCCCGAGCAGGACCGCCTCGAAGGAGGTCGGCGAGACCGCCATCAGCTCCAGCGTGCCGTTGCCCCGGTCCCAGCTGAACTGGGCGCCCATCGTCCAGAGCACGTTCTGCCAGAAGGCCAGCATCCCGCCGCCCAGAACGACGAACCCGAGGTACTGGTGGGGCGCGTGGAGACCCTGATAGACGAACACCATCGCGAAGGTTCCGACGAGCGGAAAGGCCACGTCGAAGAAGAGCCAGGTGCGGTTCCGATTCAGCCCGACGACGCGGGGATAGCCGCGCGCGACGATCGTTCGCAGGAAGATCTCGAGGTCGGAAGGCCCTTCCTTCACGCCGTCTCCTCCTCGCTCATGCTCCGGCCTACCAGCTTGACGAAGGCGTCCTCCAGCGTCGGCTCGCGCTTCGCCAGCCCGGCCACCCGGCGCCCGCTCCGCTCGACCGCGCTGATCACGTTGGTCAGGACGGCGTCGTCGGCCAGCAGCAGGCTGAAACGGTCGATGCCGTCCTCCTCACGGACGCTCGCGGCACCTACGCCTTCGACCTCCCGGAGGCGGTCGAGAACCGGGACGCCCGGCTCCAGCTGGAGGTCGACGACCACGTCCCGCTGGACCTCGAGCTTGAGGCTCTGGGGAGTGCCCTCGATCACGATCTGGCCGTGGTTGACGATCGCGATCCGGTCGCAGAGGTCGTCCGCCTCCTGCATGTAGTGGGTGGTCAGGATGACGGTTCGCGTGGGCTCCTCCGCCATCCACCGGCTGACCTCCTCGCGCAGGTCGCGGGCGGCGCCGACGTCGAGGGCCACGGTCGGCTCGTCGAGGAAGAGCACCCGGGGATCGGTCATCAGGCCGCGCACCAGGTTCATCTTCTGGCGCATGCCGCTCGACAGCCCGGAGATCTGCCGCTTGGCGACCGACGCGAGGCCCAGCCGCTCGAGCAGCTCGTCGATCCGCGCGTAGGCGACCTTCGAGTTCATGCCGTAGAACTGGCTGAACATCCAGAGCTGCTCGCGGACGTGAAGGAGGCCGTAGCCCGCGTTCTCGCCCCCGGAGACGATCGAGATCCGCGGCCGCAGCTTGCGGTAATCCTTGACGACGTCGAGGCCGTCGACCCGCGCGGTTCCCGAGCTCGGCAGGAGCAGGGTGACCAGGATCTTGATGAGCGTGGTCTTACCGGCCCCGTTGGGCCCGAGCACGCCGTAGAGCTCGCCCTGGCGGACCTTGAGGTCGACTGAGGTGAGCGCCGTGATCGTCTCGTTCCGCGTCTTGTAGATGCGACCCAGGTCCTGGGTCTCGACGGCAAGGCGTGAGGTATCGCTGGAGGGATGACTTGTGCGCGGCACGGAGACCGAGTCTAGTGTCCCGGAACCGAATTTTGCTGGAAAATCGCCGCCCTGGCGGATGAGCTCGGAGCGTCAGCCGGCCTAGAAACGCCCCGGGTCGAGCCAATTCGGAGGCGGAGGCCCGCCGAGCAGGTTGTCGACGAGGATGCGGGCGCAGAGGTGGGCGAAGCCCATCCCGTGGCCGGTGTAGCCGGCGCAGATCGAAACGCCGGGCCTGAGGCGCCCGACCAGGGGCAGCGAGTCGGGGCTGAAGCCCATCGTCCCCGCCCAGCGATGGGTGATCGGGGCGGTGACACCGAGCCCGGCCAGGTGGCGCTCGAGGTGCTCTTGCACGATGGCGGTGGTGGCCAGCTCGTAGCCCACCTCCTCGGCAAGCGCACGGTCGCGGTAGCCGCCGGCGAGGACCTCGCCGGTGGACAGCTGGCGCCAGTACTGGTAGCCCTGGTCGGAGTAGGTCGGGCGCTCCGCGACACGGGTCCCGAAGGGCGCGGTGGCCAGCATCTGGGCCCGGACCGGCGCGATCGGGATGCCGTCGACGAGCTGCCCGGTGAACGCGTTGGTCGCGAGGATCACCTCATCCGCCGCGATCGGAAGCTGCTCGAGGTCGGTCACCTCGACCTCTTCGAAGATCGAGCCGGGCGGGCAGTCGGCCGCCAGCGCAGCAACCGCCTCGGCCGGGTTCAGCTCGCCGTCGCGCGGGTTGACGATGGACCGACCGGCCAGGGTGACCGGCCAGCCGTCCTCGCTCATCAGCTCGGCCGATTCGGCCAGCTGCGCCTCCTCGGCGGCCGATGCGGCCAGGGTCCGCGAGCCGCCGCGGCGGTAGCCGGCCCGGCCTCCGAGCGCCTCGGCCAGCCGCTCATGGTTCTCACCGGTGATCTCCCAGACCTCGCGCACGACCCCGCGGCCGTACTGCCGGACCGCCTCGGCGTAGTTGGCGGCCGTGCCTTCGAGCAGGAAACCCGCGTTCCGGCCGCTCGCGCCGAAGGCAAGCCGCGTCCGTTCGACGAGCGCAGCGTTCACGCCCCGCTCGCCGAGGCGGCGGAGGAGGCTCACCCCGGTGATGCCGCCGCCGACCACCAGCACCTGGACCCGCTTCGGGAGCGGCGCCGCCTCCACCGCTGCTGGGCGCTGCCAGAAAGGCTGGTCGGTCATGCCGGCCGCGGCCGGGGCGTGAGGAAGATCGCGAGCGAGGCGCCGAGGAAGGCCGCCGCGGTGAGGCTGAAGGCGAGCCGGTAGTCGCCGTAGAGGTCGTAGAGGAACCCGGCGAGGAAGGGCCCGATCCCCGCGAAGATCCCGCTCGACACGCCCTGGGCCGAGGTGATCGCCCCGAAGGCGACCCTACCGAAGTGGTCCGCCAGCACCGATGCGCGAAGGGGCGAGATGGCGCCGAAAGCGCTGCCGTAGACGACGATGAAGGCGACCAGGAAGGGAAACGGGCCGGCGGCCATCAGGAGGAAGACCGAGAGCCCCTGGAAGAGCAGGCAGAGGCCGAGCAGCCGTTGAGGCCCGAAGCGATCGCTCACGACGTTGAAGATGAACCTTCCGGGCAGGCTTGCCAAACCGGCCAGGCCGAGGACCCCGGCGGCCAGCACCGGATCATAGCCGCGCCCGATCAGGTAGGCGACGACATGCGCGAGCAGAACGCTGTACGCGGCTGAGCTGAGCGCCCCCGCGGTCATCTGCGTCCAGAAGGCGGGTCGCCGCATCGCCTGTCCGAGGCGGTAGCCGGGTATTGACGTCGGGTCGTGGCCCTCCGGCATCGAGTCGCCGTCCGGCAGGAGACCCATGTCCTCGGGCCGCCGCCGTACCAAAAGTGCGTGGATCGGAAGGGCGATGACGAGCGCGGTCGTTCCCAGGACGAGGAGCGCGGGGCGCCAGCCCAGCCGGGCCACCAGCAGGCCGGCGAAGGGGATGTAGATGGGGGAGGAGAGTCCGCCGAGCACGGTCAGCACCGCCAGCGCCGTTCCCCGGCGGCGCTGGAACCAGTTGGCGATCACGACGAAGGTGACGGAGTAGAGGGTCAGCGCCATCGCCACGCCCAGGCAGCCCGCCCAGAGCAGGTAGAACTGCCACACCTCGGTCACCCGCGAGAGCAGGAAGAGGGTGAGACCGCCGAGGATGGAGCCGGCGCTCATCAGCAACCGGGCGCCGTAGCGGTCGACCAGGCGGCCGACGATGAGACCCAGGAAGCCGGAAAGCACGACGCCGAGCGAGAAGGCGCCGGAGATCGTCGCCCGCGACCAGTGGAGATCGGTCTGGATCGGCACCAGCAGGACGCCGAAGAGGTACTGGCTGATCCCGTAGGAAACTATTGTGGTAACCCCGAGCCCGACGACCAGGTACCAGCCGTAGAAGGGCCTGCGGGGCATGAGCGGCCATCGTAAATCGAGAGGTTTGGTGGATGGGACGGCGGAGGAAGTTCTGGGGCTGGGGCTACGAGGACGAGGACCTCGGGCGGGACGAGAAACAGAACCTTGCCGCGCTCCTGGCGGCGCGCTTCGGCGGCGGTCCGCTGACGGTGGACGAGCCGCCCCGGCTGGAGGAGATCCGGCTCCGCCCGCCGCGTGTGACGCCCCCGCCCTCACTTCGCGGCCTGCTCACCGATGACGCGTATGAGCGGGCGGGGCACACCTACGGGAAGTCGTACCGGGATGTCGTCCGCGCCTACCGGCGCGACTTCTCCCCGGCGCCCGACTGGGTGGGCCTGCCGCGCGACGAGGCCGACGTGGAGGCGCTCCTGGCCTGGGCCGGTGACGCCGGGCTGGTGGCGATCCCCTACGGCGGCGGGTCGAGCGTGGTCGGCGGCGTCGAGGCCCCGCCGGGCGAGACGCGGCCCGTGCTCAGCATCGACCTGCGCAACCTGGACCGCGTGCTCGAGGTCGATCGCACCTCGCGCGCGGCTCGGATCCA
>DATCOZ010000065.1:0-2040 GCA_036564345.1 Candidatus Dormiibacterota bacterium
CTGATCCGCTTCTCGGGGACCGAGGCGTTGCTGCGCATCTACGTCGAAGCGCGATCCCCCGAGGATGTGGAGACGCTCCTCGAGGAGGGCCGCCGCATCGCAGCGGCCGGCGTCCCGGCCTGACCGGATGAGCGACGCCCGCGACTTCTTTGGCTACAAGCATCCGGACGAGGAGCCGGGCCGTCGCGAAGAGCCGGCGGACGACGACGACTCGGCCCCGCCGCAGTTCGACGAGGCGATCACCCTCGACAACCCCCGCGTGATCAAGGGGATCGACACCGCGGACATGGTCGGTCGCGTTCGCGAGATGCCACGCCAGCTGGCCCTGGCGCGCCGGGTGGCGGCTTCGGTGAAGCTGCCCTCCTCGCACACGGACGTGGACGCGGTGTGCGTGCTGGCGATGGGTGGCTCGGCCATCGGTGCCGAGCTGGTCGAAGGCATCGCCGGCGACCGCCTCCGCGTTCCCCTGGTGGTGCATCGCGACTATGGGCTGCCGGCCTGGGCCGGCAAGCGGACGCTGGTGATCGCTGCCAGCCACTCCGGCGAGACGGTGGAGACGGTCTCGGGGGCGAGCGAGGCGCGCCGGCGCGGCCTGCCGCTGGTCGTGATCAGCACCGGCGGCGCGCTCGGCGCGGCTGCCGCGGCCGACGGAACGCCGTACCTCCGTTACGAGAGCCCCGGCCAGCCGCGCGCCGCGATCGGCTTCGGGGTCGGCCTCATGCATGAGCTGCTGGTGCGGGCCGGCCTGCTCGTCGAGCCGGATCCGCTCGGCCCGGCGGTCGAGACAGTCGAAGGGCTGCTCGAGCGGAATGCGCCATCGGTCGAGACCGAGGCCAGCCCGGCGAAGCAGCTCGCCTGGTCGATCTTCGGCCGGATCCCGGTCATCTATGGCGCGGGCCGGATGGCCGCCGTGGCGCACCGCTGGAAGACCCAGATGAACGAGAACGCCAAGGCTTGGGCCGCCTTCGAGCCGATGCCAGAGGCGAACCACAACGCCATCGAGGGGAGCCTCAACCCGCGCGAGCTCTCCGACGCGCTGTACGTGGTCGAGCTGCGCGACCCGACCGAGGCGCCGGAGATCGCCGAGCGCTATGGCGTCGTCAACGAGCTCCTGGGCGAGCGGGCCACGAACCGCAGCGTCGTCTGGGCGGAGGGCCCGTCGCCCCTGGCGCGGGTGCTCAGCGCCGTCGCCTTCGGCGACCTGGTGAGCGTGTATCTCGCGATCCTCTACCAGACCGATCCCACCCCGGTTACACTCTTGGCAATGTTGAAGCAGCGGCTCGCTCGGTCGACCGACTGACGGGCGCCGATAGTAACGGCGCCGAGTGCCGGCGCCGGGAGGGCAAGCGACGGTGCATTCGAGCATGATCGGCAAGGTCGAAAAGGCGATGCGATACGCGCATGAGCCTGACCGGGTGAAGATCGGGCGACTCACCGCCAGCTTCTCCGGGGACAACGGGGCGCACACCGTGTCCCTCGACGCCGATACATGGCACTGCGACTGCCACCTCTTCGAGTCCGCCGGCGGCTGCTCGCACACCCTGGCGATCCAGAAGATGCTCGACCCGATGCTCTCCGACGCCGCCAAGGACACGCCGCTCTATGGCCGCAACGAGGTCGCCGGCGTCGCCTAGGTCCCGGCCGCCGTTCGGATTCGAGGCCCGCCAGGCGCCCGCCGCCGGCGGGCCTTCTGCTACGATCCGCGCCTTATCAATCGAAGACCGCGTCGGGTGCCGTGGCCGCAAGGACCACGGGTCAATGGAGAAGCCGGTGAGAAGCCGGCACAGTCCCGCTACTGTATCCGCCCCGCGCCGCCGCACTCGGCGCGCGAGGTCGGGAGTCAGGTCGCCAGCCCGCACGCGATGTCCAGCCCCCTCGTGTGAAAGGGAACGGCATCAGCATGGCTTCTCGACTCCGCATCCGGCTCCTCCTCTCCCTCCTGGCCCTGGCGCTGGTTGCCTGCGCGCCCGCGGCCAGCACGCCCTCCGGCAGTATCCCGGCCTCCGCCAGCCCACCCAGCAGCGCTCCCAGCGTCGCGCC